>DASZSS010000277.1:0-8742 GCA_035548535.1 Steroidobacteraceae bacterium | reverse complement strand
AAGCATGAGCCAGTACGCTCGGGGCGAACGTCTGGATGAGCCCGACCGCTGCATGAAGCCGCGCATTATAATGGTGACGCGCGTCCGCGCCGCTTCCAATCGCAGGTCTCAAGCTTCCGTCCCATGACGCCATCCGACGCGCGCCTCGCGCTGATTCACGACTGGGTTGCCACAGGCTTGCAGCTGCAGCCCACTGCAATCGTCCCGGCCTCGAGCGATGCCAGCTTCCGGCGCTATTTCCGCGTGTCGACCGCCACCGGGCGCACGTTCATCGTGATGGATGCGCCGCCGGGCAAGGAGGACGTGCGGCCGTATCTGAAGGTCTCGGGTCTGCTCGAGCGCATCGGTGTCCATGTGCCGCACGTTCACGAGCAGGACGTCGAGCGTGGTCTGCTGCTGCTCGAGGACCTCGGCTCGACGCTCTACCTCGCGCGCCTGAATGCCGGCGACGATCCCGATGCGCTCTATGGCGATGCCCTGAATGCGCTCGCCGTCATTCAGCTACAGGGCCGGGACGCCGCGGCCGAGCTTGCGCCCTACGATCGCGAAGCGCTGCTGCGCGAGATGGCACTGATGCCCGAATGGTTCTGCGCGCGGCACCTCGGGCTCAGCGCGAACGCTGCGGATGAGGGCGTCATCGCGCGCGCGTTCGAGCTGCTCATCGCCGAGGCTGTGGCGCAGCCGCAGGTGTTCGTCCATCGCGACTACCATTCGCGCAATCTCATGGTGATTCGCGAGCGCAATCCGGGCGTCATCGATTTTCAGGACGCGGTGCGCGGCCCGATCGGCTACGACCTCGTCTCGCTGCTGAAGGACTGCTACATCTCGTGGCCGCGCGAGCGCGTCGAGCGCTGGGTGAGCGGCTATCGCGCGCGGCTCGCCGCGCGCGGCGGACCGGTGGGCAAGGACGAGCGCGAATTCCTGCGCTGGTTCGATCTCATCGGCGTACAACGGCACATCAAGGTGCTCGGCATCTTCGCGCGACTCTGGTATCGGGACGGCAAGAACGGGTACCTGCGCGATCTGCCGCTGACGCTCGAGTACGTGCGCGACACGTGTCGCCGCTATGGCGAGCTGGCAGAGCTGTCACGGCTCGTCGAGGAGCGCTTCGTGCCGGAGCTGCCGCGTGCGAACGCCCGCATTCTCGGCTCGGCATGAAAGCTCAGGGCTCTGCATGAAAGCCATCGTTCTCGCAGCGGGGCGCGGCGAGCGCATGCGACCCATCACCGATCGCATGCCGAAGCCGCTTGTGCCCGTCGCCGGCAAGCCGCTGATCGCGTATCACCTCGAGGCGCTCGCGCGCGCGGGCGTGCGCGACGTCGTGATCAACCTGTCGCACCTCGGCGCGCAGATTCCCGCGGCGCTCGGCGATGGCGCGCGCTTCGGCGTGCGCATTCAGTACAGCGATGAAGGGCCGGTGCCCTTCGAGACCGGCGGCGGCATCTTCAATGCGCTGCCGCTGCTCGGGCCGGCGCCGTTCCTCGTCGTGAACGGGGACATCTGGACGGACTTCGATTTCAGCACGCTCGCGCTCGACCCCGGAGCCGATGCGCGACTGGTGCTGGTGCCGAATCCGCCGCACGTCGCGCGCGGCGATTTCGGGCTCGACGGCGACTACATCGTCGAAGCCGATCGCGATCGCTTCACGTACTCCGGCATCGGCGTGTACTCGCCAGAGCTATTTGCGGGCTGCGAACCGGGCAGGTTTCCGCTCCTGCCGCTGCTGAAGCGCGCGATCGCCGCGCGCCGTCTGCGCGGGCAGGTGTATCACGGCGACTGGTCCGACATCGGGACGCCGGAGCGGCTCGCGCAGCTCGAAGCGCGGCTGCGCTGAGCGCCGCCCGGGCCCGCGCCGCCTCCCGTTGCAAAAAGGCGGGCTGCCTCAATAGCCCGTACAATGTGCGCCATGTCCGATCTGAAACGGATCCCCGTCGTGACCGAGGTCAGCCAGGCCCGCAGCGGGGAAAAATATGTCACGCCTCAAGGGTTTACCGCCATCCGCGACGGCATCAAGGCCGGGGGCGGCAGCGGTCCTCACGCCTTGACCCGCAAGCCGCCGTGGCTGCGCGCCAAGGCGCCGGCCGGCGCAGGCTTCGCCGCGGTGAAGAGCATCGTGCGCGAGCATCGCCTCGCCACCGTTTGCGAAGAAGCCAAGTGCCCGAACATCGGCGAATGCTGGAACGCGGGCACCGGCACGATCATGTTGATGGGCGCCGTGTGTACGCGCGCGTGCCGCTTCTGCTCCGTCGACACGGGCAATCCTCGCGGCTGGCTGGATGCGGACGAGCCGGCAAACGTGGCGCACACCGTCGAGCTCATGGGCTTGAAGTACGTCGTGCTGACGTCGGTGAATCGCGATGACTTGCCGGATGGCGGCGCGCGGCACTACGCGGACTGCATCCGCGCGATCAAGCAGCGCCGGCCCGAGACCGCGGTCGAAGCGCTCACGCCGGACTTCCAGGGTGTGCTCGAAGACGTCGAGACCGTGCTCGATTCGGGGCTCGAGGTCTTCGCGCAGAACGTTGAGACGGTGCGTCGCCTGACGCACCCGGTGCGCGATCCGCGCGCGGGTTACGAGCAGACCCTGCGGGTGCTCGCGCACGCGAAGCAGTACAAGCCGAGCGTGCTCACGAAGACGAGCTTGATGCTCGGCCTGGGCGAGACGGACGAAGAAATCTTGGAGACGATGGTGGACCTGCGTGCCGCGAACGTCGACATCCTCACGCTCGGTCAGTACCTGCAGCCGACGAAGAATCACTTGCCCGTGCAGCGCTTCGTCACGCCCGAAGAGTTCGATCGCTATCGCTCGTGGGCGCTGGCGCGGGGCTTCCTCGAATGCGTGTCGGGCCCGCTCGTTCGGTCGAGCTATCGCGCGGAGCAGGTCTTGAACCGCAACAATGCGGGGCTCGACAACAGCGCACTCGCCGCTGCCGCCAAGTGAGGGTTGCGAGGCACCTGGCGTGACGGTCGTCCGCAATCCAAGCCCAACGGTTGAGCGTGCCGCGTGCGCCGCAAACGCGCCGCGCTGCGTTGCCGATGCACCGCCGCCGCTGATTCGCCGGCTCGGGCTCGTCGAGTACGAGCCGACGTGGCGCGCCATGCAGCGCTTCACCGAGGAGCGCACCGAACGCACACCTGACGAGATCTGGTTTCTCGAACATCCACCCGTGTTCACGCTCGGGATGAGCGCGAAGCGCGAGCACGTGCTCGCGCCCGGCGACATCCCCGTCGTGCAGGTCGATCGCGGCGGGCAGGTGACGTATCACGGCCCGGGCCAGCTCGTCGTCTATCCGCTCGTCGACTTGCGGCGCGCGAAGCTCGGCGTGCGCGATCTCGTCACCGCGCTCGAGCGTGCCGTCATCGACTACGCCGCGACGTTCGGTGTCGCGGCCGAGTGCCGGCGCAATGCGCCCGGCGTGTACGTGGCGGGCCGCAAGCTCGCGAGCGTCGGCATTCGCGTGCGCCGCGGCGCGAGCTTTCACGGCCTCGCGATGAACGTGAATCTCGATCTCGAGCCCTTCACGCGCATCAATCCGTGCGGCTATCAAGGGCTCGAGATGACACAGCTCGCCGCGCTCGGCGGCCCGGCATCCGTCGCCGCCGCCGCCGATGGGCTCGAGCCGCACCTCCTGCGCGCGCTCGGATTCACTCCGCGCTAGCCGAGCGCGACTCCGCGCTACTCGAGCGCACCACCCTCAACGCGAGCCTCGCGACGCTCCTGGAAGATTAGCCATCGCACGGCTCGTCGCCGTGCCGGATGTGCCGAAGCGCGCGGGCGTCTCATCTTCAGAACGCCCGTTTGTCCGGTTCTCTTCTCGCCACGGCGCACCGCGTGCCGCGAGCCTCACCGCATAACCGCCGCGTTACCCACGCGCGACTGACTTCATAACCCATGCCTCCCTAGCATGCCGGCGCTCCACAAACACAAGGAAAAGACATGAGACTCCAAGTCGGTCTGGCCGGCGCCGCGATGGCGCTGATCCCTTTGAGCGCTGCGCTTGCGCAGGACGCGGCGCCCGCGATAACCGACGCCGCGGCGGTCCTGCAGCGACTCGAAGAGGCCGAGCAACGCATCAAGGTGCTCGAACGCAAGCTCGAGTTGCAGGACGAAGCCACCACCGCCGCCACGGCCTCCGCTCCCGTGGTGCGCGCGCAGCCGAACCGCTGGGCCATTCAGTCCGCGGACGGCGCAAATTCCGTGCGCCTGCGCGGCGTGCTGCATGTGGATGGCCGCCACTTCGAGGGCGATGGCAGCCCGGCGACGGCCAACACGTGGCTGCTGCGCCGAGTGCGCCCGATCGTCGAGGGGACGTTCGCGAAGTACTACGACTTCCGCTTCACGCCCGATTTCGGCGGCGGCAAGACTGTCGTGCAGGACGCGTACGTGACGGCCCGCTTCAAGCCGTGGGCGCAAGTGACCGTCGGCAAGTTCAAGGTGCCGGTCGGTCTCGAGCGCATCCAGTCCGCGAACGATTTGCGCTTCGTCGAGCGCGGATTCCCGACGTCACTCGTGCCCAATCGCGACATCGGCGTGCAGCTCGCCGGCCAGATCTCGGGCGGTGTCGTCGGCTACAACGTGAGTTACACGAACGGCGTGGTCGACGGCGGCAGCAGCGAGAACAACGCGAGCCCCGACGTCGAGAACGACGCGAAGGGAGATGTCTCCGCGCGCCTGTTCTTCCAGCCGTTCCTGAATTCGGACCGTTTCGGTCTGCGCCAGCTCGGCTTCGGGATTGCCGGGACTTATGTGGATTCGACGGGCAGCTCGACGAACACGCTGCTGCCCTCGTACAAGACTCCCGGTCAGGCGACCTTCTTCAGTTACCGCAGCGCGACCGCCGGCAACAACGCGACCTTCGCGGACGGACAGCGCCTGCGCTGGTCACCCCAGTTCTACTACTATTACAGCAGCTTCGGTTTGCTCGGCGAGTACGCGGTGGTGTCGCAGGACGTGCGCCGCGTGAACGGCACGGTGGATCGCAGCGACACGCTCGACCACAAGGCGTGGCAGCTCCAGTTTTCATGGCTGCTGACGGGCGAGGACGAATCGTTCGGCGCCGTGACGCCTGCGGCGAGCTTCGAGCTCGGCAAGCCCGGGCGTGGGGCGTGGGAGCTGGTGGCGCGCGTGCAGGAGCTCACGATCGATTCGGCGGCGTTCGCCGGCGGCGCAGACTCGTTCGCGAATCCCGCCACCGCGGCGCGGCGCGCGCGGGCCGCGGGCATCGGCGTGAACTGGTATCTCAATCCGAACGTGAAGTGGTCGGTGAACTACGAGCAGACGCGCTTCGACGGCGGTGCCGCGACGGGCGATCGACCGGATGAGAAGGCGTTCCTGACCCGCATTGGTCTGGCGTTTTGAGCAGCGAATTTTCGAGGAGACGGAACATGTCGTTGAAGAAGTGGTTCGGGGCCGTGGCGCTCGCCGCGCTCATCGCGGTCGTCGGCTGGCAATCGCAGGCGCATGCGGCAGGCACGGTGACGCTGCTCAACGTGTCGTACGACCCGACGCGCGAGCTCTACGCCGAGTACAACGCGGCCTTCGAGAAGTACTGGAAGGCGAAGACCGGGCAAACCGTGAAGATCAATCAGTCGCACGGCGGCTCGGGCAAGCAGGCGCGCTCGGTGATCGACGGCCTGCCGGCGGACGTCGTGACGCTCGCGCTCGCGGGCGACGTCGACCAGATCGCCACGCAGGGCAAGCTGCTGCCGGTGAACTGGGAGAGCCGTCTGCCGCACAACAGTGCGCCGTACACGTCGACCATCGTGTTCCTCGTGCGCAAGGGCAATCCGAAACACATCAAGGATTGGGGCGATCTCGTGAAGCCGGGCGTCAGCGTCATCACGCCGAATCCGCGCACCTCGGGCGGCGCACGCTGGAACTACCTTGCGGCGTGGGCCTGGGCGCTTCACCAGCCGGGCGGCAACGACGCCACGGCGAAAGCCTACATGGCGAAGCTGTTCAAGAACGTGCCCGTGCTGGACACGGGCGCGCGCGGCTCGACGACGACCTTCGTTCAGCGCGGCATCGGCGATGTGCTGCTCGCGTGGGAGAACGAAGCGCTGCTCGCGATCCGCGAGATCGGGCCGGACAAGGTGGAGATCGTCGTGCCGTCCATCAGCATCCTCGCCGAGCCGTCCGTGACGGTGGTCGATAAGACGGTGCTGCGCCGGGGTACGCGCGAGGTCGCGACCGAGTATCTCAACTACCTCTACTCGAAAGAGGGGCAGGAGATCATCGCGAAGAACTACTACCGGCCGCGCGATCCGGAGATTCTCGCGAAATACGAGAAGCAGTATCCGAAGCTGAATCTCGTGACGATCAAGGATTTCGGCGGCTGGGCCGCCGCCACGAAGGCGCATTTCAGCGACACGGGCACGTTCGTGCAGGTGACGACGCAGCAGTAGCCGTCGTGGGGCGGAGCTTGTAACGCCTCGCGACACGGAGGATCGACAGGGAGGCCGGACTCATCTGCACGGTAACGCCGATGGCTCGGTTGTTTGGCACATCGCCATGCCGAGCGCCGCGCGTACCGCTGCGGATGACCGGCCTTCATGCTGGGCCGACGATCGCAGGCAACGTTCGCGGCGCTGTCGCCGTGATCGGGTAGGTTAGAGCTGAGCTCCCTCCCGGCGGGGTCCGCTCTTTTGTTCGAGCATGTCGAGCGCGTCTCGCGGACGCACGCCCGGCGCTGTCGCCGTGATCGGGCAGGTCGGAGCTGAGCTCCCTCCTGGCGGGGTCCGCTCTCTTGCGCGACAGCATGTCGCGCTGACAACGCACAAGAAGTCGCATGATCGGAGGCGTCTCGCGGACGCGCGCCCCGCAAACATGATGCCGAGCCAGCAGGCCGAGGCACTTTCGGCCCGCGGCCCGGCATCACTCCACGACCAACTTGTACCCGCTTCCCGCCGACGTCTGCAGCAACTGCGGCGCGGCCGGGTCCGCCTCGATCTTCTGCCGCAACCGGTGCACGAGCTGCTTCAGTAGCTGGCGATCGCCGGAATTGCGATGTCCCCACACCTGCACGAGCAGCCGGTCGGAGCTCACCGTGCGACCGGCGTTCGCCAGCAGCATCTGTAGCAAACGGAGTTCGAGCTTCGTCAGCCGCACCGGATTGCCGCCGCTGATGCGCACCGTGTGCTCCTGCACGTCGAGCGCCACGCGACCGGCTGCAACGGGCGAGTTGTTCTCGATGCCCGCCCGGCGCAGCAGCGCCTTGATCCGCGCGAGCAGCGTGCGCGGGCTGAAGGGCTTCGTCAGGTAATCGTCGGCGCCCAGATCCAGCGCGCGGATCAGGTCTTCCTCTTCGCCGCGCACGGTCAGCATCATGATCGGAATGCGCGATTTGGCGCGGATCGCCTCGCACACCTGAAATCCACTCGCGCCCGGCATGTTGATGTCGAGCACGGCGATGTCCGGCGATTCCTCTTCGAATGCGCGGATCGCGGCCGGCCCGTCGCCCGCTTTGACGACGAGATAACTGGCCTGCGTGAGTGTGAACGCGATGAGCCCGAGCAGGTCGCGGTCGTCATCGGCGATCAAGACTTTCATTCGTACCTCATGCCTCGGCGGTCTCCGCGGGCAAAGTCACCGTGAACCGCGTGCGGCCCTCCGGCGTGCGCGCGGCGGCGATCTGGCCTCCGTGCCGCTCGACGATGGACTTCGAGATCCATAGCCCGAGCCCGAGCCCGCCCGGCTCCGGCTCGACGTCCGCGCCCCGATGAAAGCGCTCGAAGATCGCGTCGTCGCTGCCCTCCGGCATGCCCGGACCCTCGTCCTCGACCCATGCGCTGACGCGCCCCTCCGCCGCGCTCGCGCCGACGCGGATCGGGGTCGCTTCGGGCGCGAATTTGCTGGCGTTCGCGATCAGGTTGACGAACACCTGTGTGAGCCGCTGCGCATCGCCATCGATCAACGGCAGATCCTCTGGAATCGCGACATCGAGCGCCTGCTGGCGCTGCGCGAGCAGCGAGCCGATGAGCGTGCGCGCCTCTTCGATGATGTCGGCAAGGGCGACACTCTGCCGCCGGATGCTGAGCTGACCCGACTCGATGCGCACGCTCTCGAGCAGGTTGTCGATGAGCCGCGTGAGCCGCTGCGTGCCGCGCTCGAGCGACAGCACGAGCTCGCGCTGCTGCTCCGGCGGCATCGTCGTGAGCCCATCGCGCAGCAGCTCGATCGACGCGAGCTGCGCCGCGAGCGGCGTGCGGAATTCGTGCGAGATGTTCGCGAGCACCGTGTCCCGCGCGCGCCGTACGGCTTCGAGCTCGGTCTCGTCGCGGATCACCTGGACCTGCAAGCCCTCGGCGAGATCGGAGCTCGTGATGACCGTCGTCCGCAGGCCGCGCTCCCGGGTCTGCAGCGATTCCACCGCCTTCGCGCTCCCCTCCGCGCGCGCCTGGAGAATGGGGCAGTTGAAGTCGCAAGGACGGCGGCCGTTCTCCGGGCGCGGCTGCAACACATCGCCGCAGAAGCGGCCCACGGCCTCCTCGGGCTTCACCCCCAAGAGCTTCGCGGCTTGCGGATTCAGATAACGAATCGTGCGCGTCTTGTCCACCGCGTACACGCCCTCGACGATGCCCGTCAGCACGGCGTTCGCTTCTGCTTCGTGCCGGCGCAGCGTGCCGGTGAGATCGACGAGATTGCGCCGCATGTCCTCCATCGTGCGCGCGAGCTGGCCGACTTCGGCCGGCCCGCCGGGCGGGATGGAGGTGGAGAAATCGCCGCGCCCGAGCCGGATCGCG
>DASZSS010000276.1:0-3703 GCA_035548535.1 Steroidobacteraceae bacterium | reverse complement strand
TCACTACCTGGAGCGCCGTTTGGGCCTCCGATGAGGTGGAGTGGAATCGGGCGCCTTTCTTGAATTGAGCTTCGATCTCGGCGATCTCGACGCCGAGACCGCGGAAGCGGCGTGCTTCGAGAGCGGCGCGAGCTCCGTGACGTTCACGGACACGCGCGACGATCCAGTCCTCGAGCCGGCGCCCGGCGAGTTCCGTCTCTGGCCGGCGACACGCATTCAGGCGCTCTACGCAGGCGACACGGAAAGCGCTGCAGCCATCCGCATGCTTTGCGCGGCGCTCGGCATTCCGCCCGAGCGCATCAACGTCAAGCGCATCGCCGATCGCGCCTGGGAGCGCGAGTGGCTCAAGGACTTCCACGCGATGCGTTTCG
Organism: Steroidobacteraceae bacterium; assembly: GCA_035548535.1. Taxonomy (GTDB): domain Bacteria; phylum Pseudomonadota; class Gammaproteobacteria; order Steroidobacterales; family Steroidobacteraceae; genus JADGHX01. Next base: position 3,332 of record DASZSS010000276.1, on the reverse strand, counting down.
GCCGCCGCCTGTGGGTGGCGCCTCATCACGAGGACATCGCGCAGCCGGATGCGGTCGTCGTGCGGCTCGATCCTGGTCTCGCCTTCGGTACGGGGACGCACCCCACGACCGCGATGTGTCTCGAGTGGCTCGAGCACTACGTGACGCCCGGCGTGCGCGTCATCGACTACGGCTGCGGCTCCGGGATCCTGGCGCTCGCTGCCGTCAAGCTCGGCGCGAGTCACGCATACTGCTTCGATATCGATCCGCAGGCACTCATCGCGACGCGCGACAACGCGGCTGCAAACGGCATCACAGACCAGATCACTGTCTGCGAACGCCCGGAACAGTTGCCCGCGGGAGTGGACATCCTCGTCGCCAACATCCTGTCCGGACCGCTGTGCGCGCTGGCGCCAAGCTTTGCGGGACTCGTCCGGAGCGATGGAGCGCTCGTACTGGCAGGTCTCATGTCGTTCCAGACACCCGAGGTGACACAAGCTCACGACGCGTGGTTTGATATGCGCCCGTTTGCCAGGCGCGACGACTGGATTGGTCTCTCAGGACGGCGCCGCCTGTGACTTCCAACAGGAAGCAGCGACTGGTTCTCTGAACCGCACACACCCATGTTCACCGTCTGCCCCAAGTGCGCGCTGACGCTCGTCGTGACGGCCGCGGATCTGCGCGTCGCGCAGGGCTACGTGCGGTGCGGCCGCTGCTCGAACGTCTTCAATGCGATCGTCGGGCTCTCCGAGGATCGCTCGGGCAGCCCACCGGCGCAGCCCGGTACGGCGACGACGTCGATCATGCGCAAGGCGCCGTCGATCAGCGACGATCCGCCGCACAAGGGGCTGTCTTCGGATACCGACGAGACCGAGGCGCTGTACGCGGAACCGCAGCGCGACAAGCCGGACGTGAGCTTCCAGGACATCTTCGTCGAGGCGCCGCCGCCGGCACCGGCGCCGAATCCCACGGCCGCGAAGGCGCCCGCGACGTCGCCGCCGAAGGCGCCGCAACCGGAGCCGCCGGCGTTCACCGATTCCATTCCGGACATCGCGCTCGAGTTCAATCCGGCCGCGACGGATGTCACGCAGGTATTCGTCGAAGCGCCGCCCGTGAAGCTCGATCTGCGCGAGATCACCGGCCGCTTCCAGCAGCTGCCGGCCGAGAGCCCATCGCCGCCGCGATCGGCCCCGCCGTCCGGGCGACAGCAAGTCGCGCCGGCTGCGCCGTCCAAGGCGCGCGACGAACGGGACGAAGACGAGCTCGAGGACTTGCGTGCGTTCGCGGCCCAACTCGGTGCGAGCGGCAAGCAGCAACCGCCGCGGTCGGAAGCGCCGAGCAAACCGGTCGCGCTCAGCGGCGATGCGAGCGGACGATCTGCAGCCGTCGCGAAGAGCGGCGCGCCGAAGTCCGAGGGAAGCGCTACGGGCTCGCAACGACAAGCCTCTGCGTCAGCACGTACAGCAGGGCCGGCGTCAGCGGCGCGTCGCCCGTCCGCGCCGGCGTCGGCGGCCGGCTCGAGCGCGCGAGCTGCGGGCTCGGACGACGTGCTGGTGTATCGGGGTTCGCCCTATAACACCGCGGACGAACCCGTCAATCTCGCGCGCAAAGCGGCGGCCGCGGCCGCAAGGCGTCGCCTCGCACAGCAGCAGGCGCCGGCGGACCCGGAAGAGCCCGTCTATTACGACGACGGCGAAGAATTCGACGCGCCACCGGCCGACGATGCCAGCGCCTTCGTGGCCGCCAATGAGCTTGCGCGCCGCCCGCTGCAGCGCGGCCGGCGGCGCGCATGGATCGGCGGCATCGTCGCACTCAGCGTGGTGCTCGTTGCGCAGGCGATCCATCACAATCGCCACGATCTCGCGACGAAGGCGAGCCTGAATCGTCCGCTCACGCGCTTCTACGCGGCGATCGGCGTGCCGCTCGTGCCGCGCTGGAATCCGGCGTCGTACGAGGTGCGCCAGCTCGGTGCGTTCTCGGGCGCAGGCGACAACGGCAATCTCACCGTGCGCGCCAGTCTCAAGAATGATGCGGACCAGCCGTTGCCACTGCCGCTCCTGCGCATCACGGTGCAGGATCGCTATGGCAACCGGATCGCGACGCGCGACGTGCCCCCGAGCGGTTACGTGCCCGGTGCGCTGCCGCCGGACGCGCATCTCGGCGCGGGCCAGCGCATCGACGCGGAAATGTCGTTCAAGGATCCGGGCCGCGACGCTGTCGGCTTCGAGATCGATGCGTGCCTGCCGACGCCCGAAGGCGGCATCGCGTGCGCAAACGACACGCCGCCGGTGCGCTGAACGCCGTCCCCCGCACACTCGCGTCGCTCATGCAGATCGGACCTTACGTTCTCTCGTCGAATGTCGTGCTCGCGCCGATGGCGGGCGTCACGGATCGTCCATTCCGGATTCTCTGCCGCCGGCTCGGCGCGGGGCTCGCGGCCTCGGAGATGCTCACCGCGGACACGCGACTGTGGACTACGTCCAAATCCCGGCGCCGCATGGATCACGAGGGCGAGCCCGAGCCGCGCGTCGTGCAGCTCGCGGGCGCAGACCCCGACGCGCTCGCCGAGGCGGCGCGGCGCAACGTGGCGCTGGGCGCGCAGATCATCGACATAAACATGGGTTGTCCCGCGAAGAAGGTGTGCGGTAAGGCGTGTGGCTCCGCGCTGTTGAAAGACGAGTCGCTCGTTGCGCGCGTGCTCGACGCCGTCGTCAATGCAGTGAGCGTGCCAGTAACGCTCAAGATCCGCACCGGTTGGGACGCGATGAATCGGAATGGCGTGCGCATTGCACAGATTGCGCAAGCCGCGGGCATTCAGGCGCTCGCCGTGCACGGCCGCACGCGCGAGGATTTTTATACAGGTGCCGCCGAGTACGAAACGATTCGCGCGATCAAATCCGCGGTCACGATTCCCGTGTTCGCGAACGGAGATATCGACAATCCGCAAAAAGCGCGCGACGTGCTTGATTTCACTCGCGCCGACGGCGTGATGATTGGTCGCGCGAGTCACGGCGCGCCATGGATCTTCCGCGCTGTCAACTCGCACCTGACCACAGAGAAGTCGAGTGCGTCACTCGCTCGCGAAGAAGTGCGTGCTATCATCCTCGCTCACCTCGAATCTCTGTACGCCTTCTATGGCGAAGACCTCGGGGTGCGTATCGCTCGCAAACATCTCGGTTGGTATTTCGCTTCGCTGCCGAACTCGACGCACTTGCGCGCGAGTCTGATGGCGCCGACGACTACCGCCTTGCAGTTCGCGACGGCAAAAGGTCATCTCGATGGGTGGGTCGACGATGAGGCCGCGCAGGCGGCCTGATGTCTTGGGTTGAACGGGGAAGTCCACGCATGACAGC
>DASZSS010000275.1:0-13644 GCA_035548535.1 Steroidobacteraceae bacterium | reverse complement strand
GACGGCGAACGCGCCGACGAAGTTGTACTCGTTGTAGAGAATCTCGATGTGCAGCGGCATCGTGTTCGTGAGCCCACGGATGTGGCCCGAGACGACCGAGACGGCGCCGAATTCGCCCATGGCGCGAGCGTTGCAAAGAATCACGCCGTACACCAGCCCCCAGCGCACCTTGGGCAGGGTGACCCGGAAGAAGGTGATCCAGGCGCCGGCGCCGAGCGTGATGGCGGCTTCCTCCTCGTCGTTGCCGAGCTGCTGCATGAGCGGAATCAGCTCGCGCGCCACGTAGGGGAAGGTGACGAACATCGTCGCGAGCACGATGCCGGGCAGCGCGAAGATGATGCTGATGTCGTGGTCCTGCAGCCAAGCGCCGAACCAGCCCTGCAGGCCGAAGAGCAGCACGTACACCATGCCGGAGATCACCGGCGACACCGCGAGCGGCAGATCGATCAGCGTGATGAGGAAGCTCTTGCCGCGGAACTCGAACTTCGCGATCGCCCAGGACGCGGCGAGCCCGAAGATCGTGTTCAGCGGCACCACCACCGCGGCCGTGAACAGGGTGAGCTTGATGGCCGAGGCCGTGTCCGGATCGACGAAGGCGTGCAGGTACGCGGCGGCCCCCTTCTCGAACGCCATCGCGAACACCGTCGCGAGCGGCGCGAACAGCAGTGCCGCCAGAAACGCGAGCGATACCGTGATGAAGAACGCGCGCACGAGGGACGTCGTGAGCGTATCCCGCCCCGGCCGCGCGGCATGCTCGTCGATAAAGATGTTGGCGACGCGATTGGCGGCCATCACCGTGTCCTCACGTGGCGGCGCCGTCCCCAGGCCTGCAGCAGGTTGATCGCGAGGAGCATCGTGAACGAGATGACGAGCATCACCGTGCCGAGCGCCGCGGCGCCCCGGTAGTCGAACTGCTCCAGCTTGATGACGATGAGGAGCGGCGTGATCTCCGTCTTCATCGGCAGGTTGCCCGCGATGAAGATGACCGAGCCGTATTCGCCGACGCCGCGTGCGAACGCGAGGGCGAAGCCCGTGAGCATCGCCGGCAAGACCGTCGGCAGGATGATGCGCCGGAAGATGTGGAAACGGCCCGCCCCCAGCGTTTCCGCGGCGTCCTCGATGTCCTTCTGCACCTCGGCGAGCGCGGGCTGCACGGTGCGCACCATGAAGGGCATGCCGATGAGAGTGAGCGCGACGGTCACGCCGATCCACGTATACGCCACCTTGATGCCGAGCGGCTCGAGGTACTGGCCGATCCAGCCGTTCTGCGCGAACACCGTCGTCAGCGCGATGCCCGACACCGCCGTCGGCAGCGCGAACGGCATGTCGATCAGCGCGTCGATGATCTTCTTGCCCGGGAACTCGTACCGCACGAGCGTCCACGCGATGATGAAGCCGAAGACGAGGTTGATGGCCGCCGCGAGCATCGAGGCCCCGAAGGAGAGCCGATACGAGCCGAGCGCGCGCGGCTCGAGAACCGTGTGAATGAAGTCGTGCCAGCTCATGCCGGCCGCCATGAGCACGAGCGCCGCCAGCGGCACCAGCACGATCGCGCTCAGAAAGAACGTCGTGAAGCCGAAGGTGAGCCCGAAGCCGGGCAGCACGCTCGGCTGGCGCAGCGGCCGCGCGACCGCGCGGGTGGGCTCGAAGGCGATTGCCGATGGCTCAGCTGACACTACCTCAGACTCCACTGTCTCTTCCGCGGGGGATTCACGTCTGCACCTCGGGCTCGCGATACACGACGAGCAGCGGCCAGCGCGGGGTCGACAGCAGCTCACCGAAGCGCTGCGCGAGACCCTTGATCTCGGAGACGCCGAGAATCAGGAGCTGATCGGTGGAGTCGCCGAGCCGGCGCGCGAGCTCGCTCGCGACGTTGCCGATGCGCAGCTCCGTGCGCATCTCGAGCCCGTGCACCGTCTGCGCCTCGGCGCGCGCATCGAGCAGAGCGCGCATGCCCTGCGGTCGTTGCGTCTCCGTCGCGCCCGGGGGAATCACGTCGACGTAGATGGCTTCCGCATGCAGGTGTCGCAGCAGGCTGGCGGACACTGCGAGCGTTGCCGCGCGCGCTTCTTCATCCGCCCAATGAATGAGCACGCGCTGCGGTGAGGGCGCGTTCGGCGGCAGCACGAACACTTCCTCGGCGCCGCGCTCGAGCAGACATTCGATGCTCTTCAGCGATTCCGGCTGCGCGGCAATGACCGCGGCACCCGAGAAGACGCCTTCCTGCGCGGCACAGTCGAGACTGCCGTTCAGCGCGGGCTCCACGCGCGCGGCCACGCGCGTCTTCATGCGCGTGGCCAGCTCGACGAGCAGCGGTTGCGCGCGCAGCCGCGCGACCTCGCTCTCGCTCGGCGCACAGGCCGTGAAGCTCGAGAGCGGCGTCGGCAGCACGTGCACGCGGCGCACGCCGATGACCACGTTCTGACCCGGGCGCACTTGAAAGGCACGCTGCTCCGGCTGGGTGCGGGTGACTTCGAGAAAGTGACCTTCCTCGCCGTTCACGCGCGCGAGCTGCACTTCTTCCGCACCTTTCGTCAGCCGCACGCGCAGGCGCTCGAGCGCGCCGGTGAACAGCACCTCTTCGATGGTTCCCATGGCGAGATAGCTGCCGCTCAGCGTGTCGCGTGTCGGTGCGAGCTCCACTTCTTCCGGCCGCAGGACCGCGACCACTTCGTGCTCGCGTCCCGGCGGCGAGCCGTTCACGGTGTGCTCGCGCTTGGCCTCGCCCTTCGCAAACTGGATGCCGTGCTTCGACTGGCGGGCGAGCAGCAGGTTGGCCGCGCCGAGAAAGGTGGCGACGAAGCGCGTTGCGGGCCGCGTGTACAGCTCGTCCGGCCGGCCCATCTCCAGCAAGCGGCCGAGATTCATGACGCCGATGCGATCGGCGAGCGCGAACGCTTCCTCCTGATCGTGTGTGACGAGCACGGTCGTGATCCCGAGCTCGCGCTGCACCTGGCGGATGGTCCGCCGCAGCTCTTCACGAATCTTGGCGTCGAGCGCACCGAAGGGCTCATCGAGCAGCAGCACTTCGGGCTTGTGCGCCAGCGCGCGCGCCACGGCGACGCGCTGCTGCTGACCACCGGAGAGCTGCCCCGGCAGGCGCTCGTCCATGCCCTCGAGCGCGACGAGGCGCAGCAGCTCCTTGCGTCGCTTCACGCGATCGGCGCGCTTCATGCGCCGCACGCGCAGCGCGAATTCAATGTTGTCCGCCACCGTCATGTGACGGAACAGCGCGTAATTCTGGAACACGAGGCCCACGCCGCGCTCGCGCGCGGCCACGTGCGTCACGTCCCGACCATGCAGTGCAATTCGTCCATGCTCGACGCCTGTGAGACCGGCGATCGCGCGCAGCAGCGTGCTCTTGCCGCTGCCGCTCGGTCCGAGGAGAACGAAGAACTCGCCGTCGCCGATTTCGACGGACACGTCGTTGACGACCGGAACGCCTTGATAGCGTTTGGTCACCTGGTCGAGAGTGATGGACATAGGGGGCGCAATGCTACCGGGGGCTGATCCGTCGCCCCAGGGCCGGGCGGTTATAAGTAAGTAACCGCGCGCGGATGAGCGGTTACATCTGGGTAACAAAACGGTCGGCCCGCGCCCGCCGGCTCGCCAGTGCCTGCATTTCGGGGCGGTCGGGGCGGCTCCCGTACGGTGTGGCCCCGGCCGGGCGGCTTTTAGAGAACCATCAACACGCCTTCGGCGGCAGTCAGGTCCCGGGCCAGCGCGACGATCTGCTCCCGGCTTTCGGCCCAGATCATGTAGGAGATGGACAGGAAATTGCCGTTCTCGCTGAGGCGCTCGCTGATGCGATCGGTGTCGACGTTGGGCACGTGGCGCAACACGATGGCGTGGATGTGCGCGCGAAACTCGACGGACGGTCGGCCGACGACCTTGATCGGATAGTCGGTCGGGAACTGCAGCGCGCCGCCGGGCTGATCTCCACTCACCACGGTTGCCCCGCAAGCTCCGCCTTGTAGCGATCGAACTCGTCGCGGATGCGCTTGTAGCACGGTCCGGGCTTGCCCGTACCGACCGGCTTGCCGTCGAGCGTCGTGACCGCCGACATCTCGCGAACGGCGGCGGTGAGCCAGATCTCCTCCGCGTTGCGCAGGTCGGACTCGGTGATACGCGTCGCCCGATGAGGAATGCCGACGCGCTCCGCCAGCTCCTCGATCACGCCGCGCGTGGTGCCCGGCAGGATCTTGCGCGAGTTCGGCGGCGAGCGAATCTCGCCTTTGATTACGACGTGCACCGCCGAGGACGACGCTTCCATCAGCTCGCCGTCGCGCAGAAGAATCGTCTCGCTGGCGTTCGCATCCACGGCGAGCTGCCGGAGCAACACGTTCGCGAGCAGCGAGACGGATTTGATGTCGCAACGCGCCCAGCGCGTGTCGGGCGCAGTGATGGCGGCGACGCCGTTCTCGAGCGCGGCGGCGCTGGCGACGGGAAACGGTGCGGCGAAGGCGAACACAGTGCGGGGAACGTTCGGCAGCGGGGCGTGGTTCCGGCCGCGCTCGGCGCCGCGCGTGACCTGCCAATACACGTATTGGTCTACGGCGCCGTTTGGCGCGATGAGCTGCGCGATGATGTCGTGCCATTCCTCGCGCGTGTGCGGGTCGTCCATGCGGATCTCGGCGAGGCTGCGCGTCATGCGCTGCGCGTGCGCGCCGAACCGGAACGGGCGGCCGCCGTACACCGGCATCACCTCGTACGCGCCGTCGGCGTAGAGGAAGCCGCGATCGAAGGGCGAGATGCGCGCTTCGTCGATCGGCAGGTACTTGCCGTTCAGGTAACAGATCGGAAAGGGCTCGGCCATATCTCAGAACCAGAGCGCGACGGTGTCGACCATCTGCGTCCACAAGCCCGCTTCGGGCACGGCTTTCATCGGGTAGAGCGGCACCTTCGCGACGGTCTCGCCCGCCGTATTCGTCACGACGAGATCGCCGACCGGCTGATTCGGCGCGAGTGGCGCGACGAGCGGCTCCTTGACGTTGGCGGTCGTCTTCAGTCCCGCGAGCTCGCCGCGCCCGAGCGTCAGCCAGATATCCTGCTTGACGCCGACCGCGACGGCGCCTTCGTCGGACTTGTACACGCGCGGCTTCAGCACGACCTCGCCGCGGCTCTTCACTTTGCCGGTCTCGTAGAACGTGTAGCCATAACCCAGCAGCGCGGCGTTTGCCGCTTCGCGTGCCTGGATGGATGGTGCGCCCATGACCACCGAGATCAAGCGCATGTCGCCGCGCTTTGCAGAAGCTGCCAGACAATAGCCGGCGGCCTGCGTGTGGCCGGTCTTGATGCCGTCCACCGAGCTGTCGCGACCAAGGAGGCCGTTGCGGTTGTACTGGCGGATGTTGTGGAACGTGAACTCGCGCTCCGCGAACATCTTGTATTCCTCGGGAAAGTTGCGGATCAGCGCGCGGGAGAGCGTCGCGATGTCACGCGCCGTCGTGTGATGTTGCGGATCGGGCATGCCGCTCGCATCGACGTAGTGCGTGTTCTTCATGCCGAGCTCCGCGGCGTAGTGGTTCATGATCTCCGCGAACCCCTGCTCGGTGCCGCCGAGATACTCGGCGACGGCAACGGCCGCATCGTTGCCGGACTGGATGACGATGCCGCGCAACAGATCGATCAGCGGCACGCGCGAGCCGACGTCGAGGAACATGCGCGACTCGGTCGAGTCGATGCCCTGGCGCCACGCCTTCTCGCTGATCGGCACCGGATCGCTCATCTTGACGCGACCCTTCTTCACCTCGTCGAACGCGATGTAGACGGTCATCACCTTGGTGATGCTCGCCGGCTCGACGATCGCGTCGGCATTCTTCTCCGCGAGCACGCGGCCGCTCTCGAAGTCCAGCAGGATGTACGACTTCGCATCGATGTCGGGCGCTCTGGGGATCGGCGTGCCGGAGGCGTCGGCGGCGGTGGCAAGGAACGAAGCGAGCGTGGCGAGCAGGAACGACGAAAACGTGCGGCGCATCCGCGAAGACCCCGGTTGACGAGCGAGAGCGAGCGCGAATTCTAGCGGAACGCCCGCGCGCGGACCTCAGTCCAGCGCGAGGCGCACGTCACTGATTCCGATTTTCGCGAGTTGCGCGGCCACGCGATCGAAGTCCGCGGTGTCCGCAACCGGCCCGACGCGCACGCGGAACAGTCGCGACTTGCCGTCGGGTGGGCTCAGCACGAACGCGTTCTGGATGCCGTTCGCCTTCATGCGGGCGAGGAGTCGGGTCGCGTTGCGCTCCTCGGCAAACGCACCCGCTTGCACGTACAGCGTCGGCGGAGGCTGCTGGTCGGAGCGGACGAGCTGTTGGGTGTCGTTCGGCGTGACCACACGCACTTCGACGAGCGTCGTGCCTTCCTTCAGCATGTCGAGCTTGGCCGCGGCCGTGTACGACAGATCGATGAGGCGATTCTTCGCGAACGGCCCGCGATCGTTGATGCGCACCACGACGCTTTTGCCGTTCCGCAGGTTCGTGACCCGCGCGTACGTCGGCAGGGGCAAGGTCTTGTGAGCGGCGGTCATGCCGTACATGTCGTAGGGCTCGCCCATGGACGTCAATTCGCCGTGGAAGGTCGGGCCGTACCACGAGGCGACGCCGCGCTCAACGTAGCCCTCCGCGGTGTCGAGCACCACGTATCGCTTGCCGAGCACGGTGTAGAAGGGCGGGTTACCGCGCTTGCTGCGCGGCTCCCACTTCGGGACCGCGTCCGGAATCGAGTCGATGTCGCGTGGTTTCTCGGGAACGGAAGGCCCCGGAACCGGCGGCATCACCGGCGGTTGCGGCGAGGATGGCGGCTCGCGACGGCTGACGACGGAGCAGGCGGCGAGTAGCGTGCTGACCGCGACGGCCGCGCCGAGCCGGAGCAACCTCAAGGTTGCGCCTCGACCGGATGAGGCGCGCTTGCGGTGGCCGTTGCGGTGGGTGCCATCGCGGCCCGGACGCGCTCCGCGACGGCCTGCGCCAGATCGTGAACGGCCATCGCGTACCGCGGGCTGCGGTTGTAGCGCATGATCACCTGGAAATTGTCGAAGCCCACGCGATACGCGGGCCCATCGCTCTGCTCGGCGAACACGAGCATCGCGGGCGTCGTCACCGGCACCGAAAGGCGCGTCTGCACGCCTTGCGCGGCGAGACTCGCGACCGTCTCGTTGAGCGACAGATTGCGCGTATCCATCACGAACGTCGGATCGGGATCGAGATCCACCTCCGCCATGACGGGCGCGCCCGGCTGCCAGCCGTGCTCGCGGAAATAGTTCGCGATGCTCGCGAACACATCGCCCCAGTCGTTCCACAGATCGCGGCGCTTGTCGTCCTGCGCATCGACGGCGTACTTGCGATAGCTCGAGGGCATGAACTGCGCATTGCCCATCGCGCCGGCATACGAGCCGAGCGTCTTCAGCGGATCGAGCCGTTCCTCGCGCGTCAGCAGCACGAACTGCTCGAGCTCTTTGCGGAAGTAGTCGCTGCGCGGCGGGTAGTCGAAGGCGAGCGTCGCCAGCGCATCGAGCACGCGATAGCCTCCGGTGACGCGCCCGTACTTCGTCTCGACGCCGATGATCGCGATGATGTACTCGGGCGGCACTCCGTGAGCCTTGGCGATGTCCTCCAGCTCGAGCCGGTGATCCAACCAGAGCTGCACGCCGAGGGTGATGCGCTCCTCAGTGAGGAAGCGCGCGCGATATTCCCACCACGGGCTCACGCGCTCCGCCGGCTTCGTGATGAGCTCGATGATCTGCGGCTGCGGCTCGGCCTTGGCGAGCAGCTTGCGCAGCTCGCGCTTGTTGAGCCCGTTCCGCTGCGCGACGTCGTCGATGAACGTCTGGATTTCGGGTCGCGAAAGGTCGAAGCGATTCGGTGGCGTTTGCCGGATGTTCGAGTCCGCCCGCGCCGGCACGAGCGCGACCGCTACGGCCAGCACTAGGAGGATGCGAAAAAGCACGCTTACGACCCGACGAGTTTCCGGTGCGAATACAGAGACATGAGAATACCGAAGCCCGCCAGCAGGGTCACCATCGAGGTCCCGCCGTAGCTCACGAGCGGTAGCGGAACGCCGACAACGGGCAGGAGCCCGCTCACCATGCCGGCGTTGATGAACACGTACACGAAGAACGTCAGCGCGAGGCTGCCCGCCAGCAGGCGCGCGTAGGTGTCCTGCGTCTGCATCGAGAGGTACAGCGCCCGCCCGACGATGAAGAGGTACAACAGCAGCAGGATCACGAGGCCGAGCAGCCCGAATTCCTCGCCGATGACGGCGAAGATGAAGTCGGTCGAGCGCTCCGGCAGGAACTCGAGCTGCGCCTGGCTGCCGTTCATCCAGCCCTTGCCGAACGTGCCGCCCGAGCCGATGGCGATCTGCGACTGAATGATGTGGTAGCCGGCGCCGAGCGGATCGCTCTCGGGATCGAAGAACGTGAGCACGCGCTGGCGCTGGTAGTCGTGCAGAAAGTTCCAGCCGATGAACCCGCCCACGGCCGCGAGCACGATGAGCCCGATGATGATCCGCAGCTGCAGCCCCGCCATCACGATGACGAGCATGCCGCCGATAGCGACGAGCGCGCCCGTGCCGAGGTCGGGCTGCGCGACGATCATCGCGACGGGGATGAACGTGAGCTCGCACAGAACGCCGAGCGAGGTGATGCTCGGTGGGAGCGCGCGGTCGTGCAGATACCACGCGCACATCATCGGCACGGCGAGCTTCATCAGCTCCGAGGGCTGAAAGCGCACGAATCCCAAGTCGAGCCAGCGCTGCGCGCCCTTGCCGATGTAGCCGATGAGATCGACCACCAGCAGGAGCGCGATGCCGACGGCGAAGAGCCACGGCGAGGCGCGCCGCAGGAAGTTCGGATTCACGCGGGCGAGCACGAGCATCGCCACGGCACCCATGAAGAGGCGTGCGGTGGCCCGGCCCACCGTCGGCAGGCTCTGGCCCGATGCGCTGTACAGCACGATGAGCCCATAGCCCGCGACGAGCGCGAGACCGATGACCAGCGGGCCGTCGATCTTCAGCTCGAACAGCATGCGCGAGGCACCCGTGAGCGTGCGTCGCGTGCGCGAGCCGGAGCCGACTTCTTCGTACATCATGGCGCTCAGTCTTCCGCGGGCTCGTTCGAGGGAGTGTCGCTCGGCGCCGTGCTGGGCCGGTTCACCTGCGTCGTGTAGGGCGACATCGGCTTCGTGCCCGGCGGCAGCGGCACTTTGAGCTGCCCGTTCGCATCGAGCAGGTAGCTGTCCATGATCTTGCGCACGATCGGCGCGGCGACGGCCGAGCCGAATCCGCCGTTCTCGACGATGACCGCCACCGCGATGCGCGGCGCTTCGGCCGGCGCGAAGCCGATGAACCACGAGTGGTCGCGCAGCCGCTCGGCGACCGTCTTCTGGTTGTCGAGCTTCTCGTTCTGACCGACGGTGAACACCTGCGCCGTGCCGGTCTTGCCGGCCATGGTGTACGCCTTCAGGGTGCTGCCGACGCTGTACGCCGCCGTGCCGTAGCGGACGGCGCCCACCATGCCGTCGAGCACGATCTGCCATTGCTCCGGCGTCACGTTGTGCAGCTCGACGCCCTTCTGCGGCGGGAAGTACTTCACCTGGCCCGTCACGGGATCGCGCACGCCGTTCACGAGCCGCGGCTTATAAGAAGTGCCGCGGTTCGCGAGGATGGACGTGTAGTGCGCGAGCTGCAGCGGCGTCACGAGGAAGTAGCCCTGCCCGATGCCGAAGTTCACCGTCTCGCCGGGGAACCAGATCTGATCGGCGGGACGCGAGAAGGCTTTCCGCTTCCACTCGCGCGAGGGCAGGATGCCGGGCTTCTCGCCGCCGATGTCGATGCCCGTCAGGCTGCCGAAGCCGAGCGGCGCGAGGAACTCGGCGATGTGATCCACGCCGACGGTGTTGGCGAGATCGTAGAAGTACACGTCGCAGGACTTCGCGATCGCATGGCGCAGGTCCATCGCGCCGTGCCGGCCGGTGCGGCCCTCGCGGAACATGCGGCTGCTGCCGGGCAGGCGGTAGACGCCGTTGCAGAAGCGCGTCGCGTCCGGGTTCACCTCGTGGTTCACGAGCGCGGCGAGCGCGATCGCCGGTTTGATGGTGGAGCCCGAGGGATACGTGCCGCGCAGTGCGCGATTGAAGAGCGGCCGGTCGATGTTCTCGTTCAGCGCCTGGAACTCGGCGCGCGTCAGGCCGCGGCCGAACAGGTTCGGATCGAAGGCCGGGCGGCTCACGAGCACCAGCACATCGCCGTTCTGCGGATCGATGGCCACCGCCGCGCCGCTCTTGTCCTTCAGCGCCTCCTCGGCGACGCGCTGCGTCGGCATGTCGAGCGTCATCAGCAGGTCCTTGCCGGCGCTCGGCGCCTTCACCTTCAGGTTCGGGCGGAACGCGCCCTGCTTCTCGACGGAGCGGCCTTGGGCGTTGACCAGCACCTCGCGAAAGCCGTTCGTGCCGTGGAGCTGCGTCTCGTACTTGCTCTCGACCCCGAGCTTGCCGATGAGCGTCGTGCCGTTGTACGCGGCGCGATCGATCCGCTGCATGTCGGATTCGCTGATCGCGGCGACGTAGCCGAGCGCGTGCACCGCGATCTCGTTGTTCGGGTACCAGCGCGTCTGGCGCGTCTTGATGTCGACGCCCGGGAACTCGAAGCGATGCACGGCGAAGCGCGCGACGTCCTCCTCGGACATGCGCAGGCGGATGGGTACGCTGTCGAACGGGCGCCGCGCCTTGATCGAGCGGCGCACGTCGCCGAGATCGTCCGGCTCGATGAGGTGCAAGTCGACCAGGCCCTGCAGGGTCTGCTCGAGGTTCGGCACTTCCTCGGGCACCAGCTCGAGCTGATAGGCCGGCTGGTTGGATGCGATGACTTCGCCGTTGCGATCGAGGATCAGCCCGCGCGCGGCCGGGATCGGCTCGTTGCGGACGCGGTTACCTTGGGAGAGCTCCGCGTAGTAGTCGTGACGGATCACCTGCAGCAGGAACAGGCGCGCGATCAGCACGAGCGTGCAGGTGACGATGATCACGCCCGCGACCAGCACGCGCTGATCGAACATGCGCTGCTCGCTCCAGTGATCCTTGATGCGGACGCCGGCGACCATCTGCGGCTAGCGCGGGGAATGACCGCGTTCGAGAAGAGCGATGACGAGCGGCCAGATCAGCGCGCCGGTCAGGGTGTGCACCCAGCGCAGCGGGTTCGTGATGGGGTGCCCGGTCCACCCGTCGATGGCGAACGACACGAACTCGTACGCGAGCAGCGCGAAGAACACGATGAGCGACTGCTGCAGAGCCGGCTTCGAGCGGATGATCTGGTGCTCGCGCACCACGATGTACGTGACGAGCGAGAGGGCGAGCGCGTGTTGACCCAGCACCGAGCCCTGGAAGACGTCGATCGCGAGTCCGGCAAAGAAGCCGAGCCCGATGCCCCCGGCCCGGGGCGCGGTGATGGAGAAGTAGAGCACGGCGAGCACGAGGAACGCCGGGCGCACGATTGCGAGCCAGTGCGGTAGCGGCAGCACCGAGAGGAACAGCGCGACGAGGGCGCTGAAGATCATCCAGCCGCGAGGTTCGCGATTCATCGCTGCGCCCCCCGCGTGGTGGTTGCGGATGCTCCGGCGGCCCCAGAGGACTCCGGACCCGACTGCGACGTGTTCGGGATCGCCGGCTCGCCGCTCGGGGCGGCAGGTGTCGGGCCGCTGCCAGGGGTCGCGCCGGTCGGACCGCTGCCCGTGGTTGGCTTGCGCGCGTTGTCAGCCGGCGCGCTGCCGTTCGGCCTGGACGCCGTGTTGCCCGGCGCGGATGCGCCGCTGGTCTCCGAGGTCGTGCCGCCCGATGCAGGCGCACGACCCGGCTCGGATCCCGAGGCGCCGCTCGGATTCTGCGCACGACCTCCCGCAGCGGGTGCGGCCGCGGGTTTCGCGGGCACGCCGCCTGGCGTGCCGGCGGCCTTTTCGGAGTCCGCAGGCGCACTCGGCTTGGGCTTCGGAGGCGCAGCCTGCGGTTGGACGTTGGGGTTGCCAGCCTTAAGATCGGCGCCGCTGGTCGAGCCGGGAGCCGCCGGATGGTCGTCCCGGAACCACACCAGCATCACTTCACGCATCCGATCCAGACGCGCGAGCGGCTGCGCGCGCACCTGCGCCAGCGGCTGCACGGCATCGCGCTGAACCGCGGTCACTCGCGCGACGGGATAACCCTGCGGGAACACGCCGCCCAATCCTGAAGTGATCAACAGATCGCCCGGCTTCACATCGGCATTGGCCGGCAAGTAGGGAAGCGCGAGCCCTGTGCCCGTACCGACCGCTATGGTGCGCAATCCCGTGCGTTCGATCTGCACCGGCAGCTCGTGTTCCGTGTCGGTGATGAGGATGACTTCGGCGCTCCAGGGGCCGACGTGGGTGGTTTGCCCGACGAGGCCGAAATCGTCCAGCACCGCTTGGGACTTGAACACGCCGTTGCGGGTGCCGCGATTCAACAGCACGCTCTGTCGCAGGCTGTTGGGCTGAGCGTTCACGACTTCCGCCACCAGCCACTTGTCGGCAACCGGCGGCAGGGCATCGCGCAGACCGCGCAGCTCGGCGTTCTCGCGCGCCAGCGCGTCGTAGCGCAAGGTGCGAATTTCGAGCTGGCGCTGCCGGGCGCGCAGCCGCTCGTTCTCGGCCCGCAACGCATCCCGCGTCTGCATGGACTCGGACATCCAGCGCCACGCCGCCGAAGGCGAGCTGACCGCGAGTTGGATCGGGTAGGCGGCCGCCTGCAGCACATAGCGGACGTCGCGCAGCCACTCGCCGCGCTGATCGAGAAACATCAGCGTGACGGACAGGATGGCGTACAGCGCAAAGCGAAAGCCGGGCGAGGGCCCTCGGCTCGCGAGCGATCGGTTGGCGCTTACTCCGAAGGCCACTAGGACACCCCAAGCGAAGGGAGCAAGTAGTCGGATACCCGCCGGAGCTGCGGCGACTCGACGTGCGAAGCGGAAGCGCCGGCTATCACGCGGGGATTACGGCAATCTTAGAGGGAGAGACGCCCTCGCGGTGTGCGCGATCGCATACTCCGGCGAGGCCAGCGGGCGAGCATGGAACGTTGATCGCGCGGGTCCGGGTGAACGTGTGTTCCAGGGCTACTCCAGGCCGAAGTGGCCCGGGCCCAGCTCGTCCATCAGCTCGAGAATGCGGCCGCCGCCGCGTGCCACGCAGGTCAGCGGATCGTCGGCGACCACGACGGGCAGCCCCGTCTCCTCGGTGAGGAGCTTGTCGATGTCCCGCAGCAGCGCACCGCCTCCGGTCAGGACGATGCCGCGCTCGGCCACGTCGGCGCCGAGCTCGGGCGGGGTCTGCTCGAGCGCCTGCTTCACGGCGCTGACGATGCTCTGCAGCGGCTCCTGCAGCGCTTCGAGAATTTCGTTGCTGTTCAACGTGAAGCTGCGCGGCACGCCCTCGGAGAGGTTGCGGCCTTTCACCGACAGCTCGCGCACCTGCTGGCCCGGATACGCGGAGCCGATTTCGATCTTGATGCGCTCCGCCGTGGCCTCGCCAATCAGGATGCCGTAGTTGCGGCGCACGTAGTTCATGATGGCTTCGTCGAACCGATCGCCGCCGATGCGCGCCGAGTTCGCGTAGACGATGCCGTTCAGCGACAGCACGGCGACCTCCGACGTGCC
>DASZSS010000274.1:0-16526 GCA_035548535.1 Steroidobacteraceae bacterium | reverse complement strand
ATCGCGGTTCCCGCACGCGCAGCTCGTGTGCGCCGGCACGGGCGATATGGCGGGCATCACCGCACTCACGCGCGAGCTGAAAGTCGAGACGCGCGTGACTTTCCCAGGCTGGCTCGCGCCGGCAGATCTCGCACGCGAATTTGCGAATGCCACCGTGTTCGCGCTGCCTTCGTATGCGGAAGGCGTGCCGATGTCGCTGCTCGAGGCGATGTCGTGGTCATTGCCGGTCGTGAGCACGCCCGTCGGCGGAATTCCCGAAGTTCTGCAGTCGGATCGCAACGGGTTGCTGGTACCGCCGGGAGATGTCGAGGCGCTGGCCGCCGCGCTGGCGCGGCTGCTCGCATCGCCCTCCGAGTGCCGCCGACTCGGTGCGGCTGCGCGTGCGACCGTCGGCGAGACGTTCTCGATAACGACGGCACTGAACGAGCTGGCCGCGATCTATCGCGAGCTGGGAATGGCCGATCCGCGGCCCGCGCGGACCCGACAGTGAGCACGTCCGCGGATCCGGGAGTGAGCACGTCCGCGGGCCGGCGAGTGAGCACCTCTGCGGGACCGGAGAATGAGCACGTCCGCGGACCCGACAGTGAGCACGTCGGGGAACCAGAGAGTGGGCACGTCACCGCCAGTCGCCCACCGTCAGTTCCCGTTTACCCGTCTTCATCGCCGTTCAGGCGCTCGAGCTACTCAGATCGGCACGGGCCGTGAGGCGGTGCTGGTGCGAGCGTCCCGCTCCATCGGGGCGGACGCCCCGGTCGTGGCGGCGGCGAGCTGCGCGGCTTCCGCGGGTGCGTACTCGATGATGCGGTCGATCTTGTAATCCTTCAGCTCGCGCGCGTGCGTGAAGATGATCAGCTCGCCCAGCAAGCCGAGCGCGAAGAGCTGCAGGCCCATCACGACGAGCAGCGACGACAGAAGCAGGGCCGGGCGGTCGGCGAGCGGGTGGTGCAGGATCAGCCTATCGATGACCAGCCACGTCGTGAGCAGCACGCCCAGGCCGAACGTCGTCGCGCCGATCATGCCGAAGAAGCGCAGCGGCCGCTTGGTGAAGCGCACCAAGAAAAAGACGCTGAAGATATCGAGCGCCCGCCGCGTGTAGTCGCGCAGGGTGTAGCCGCGGTCGAAACGGTCCTTCGGCGACTGGCGCACGTCGATCTCGGCGACACGGAAGCCTTGCCGATTCGCCAGCACGGGAAGGAAGCGATGCTGATCGCCGTAAAGCGAGATCTCTTCGAGCACGCGCCGCTTGAAGGCGCGCACGCCGCAGCCGAGATCGCGGAAGCGCTGCCCCGTGACCTTCGCGATGATGCCGTGGAACGCTCCGCGGCGCGCGAACTCCCAGCGGCTGCCGGCACGCGGCCACCGATGCGCGATGGCCATGTCGACGCCGTCGAGCGCCGCGACGAGCTTGCCGATCTCCTGCGCCTCGACCTGGTGATACGCCGGCAGCGTCACGATGATCGGCGCGGAAGCCCGCTGGAATCCCGCCATGAGCGCCGTCGCTTCGCCGAACGAGCGCGTGAGCTCGATCACCGTCAGCGGCTCGCCTGCCTCCAACAGTTGCTCGATCTGCTCCGTGACCTGCGGCTGCGGGCCGTCGATGACGACGATCATCTCCACCTGCGGCGCGAGCGCATCGAGCGCCGCCTTGTATTCGCGATAGAGCGCGGCGAGCTCGCGGTGGCGGCCGCAGACCGGGATGATGGCCGAGAGGTCGGCGCTCTGAAAACGTTCGGTCATCGGATCGATCCTCGTGTCGCGGCGGTGCGCGCCGTCGGGCGCGTTCGCAGGCCCAGTCGTTCGGTCAATGCGGAGAACTCCTGCTCGCGCAGGTCGCCGAGCTTGTACGCGAGCTCACCCAGCGCGCCGGCGCACAGCAGGATGAATGCCGAAGTGAGGAAAATGATTCCGGAGCCGGCGATCGGCAGCGACAGGTGCGCACCCAGCGCCCAGGTGATGAGGGCGTAGCCGAGTAGCAGAGTGGCCGCGAGCCACAGCGGAATGGACAGCATCCCGAACCACAACGCCGGGCGCGACGCGAACGAGGCGACGGTCTTGATGACCATGAGGTCGAGCAGGACTTTGTAAACCCGGGACAAGCCATACTTCGATTTGCCGAATTTGCGCGCGTGATGACGCACCTTGATTTCGGCGATCCGCGGCCCCGCGACCGACGCCATCGCCGGGATGAAGCGATGCATCTCCGAGTAGAGCGGGATGCGCTTGATGAGCGAGGCGCGATACGCCTTCAGCGAGCAGCCGTTGTCGCGGATCGGCACGCCGGTCACCTTCGCGATCAGGCGGTTGGCGATGCGCGAGGGAATCTTGCGCGAGAGCAGCTTGTCCTGACGCTCGTGGCGCCAGCCGACCACGATGTCGTAGCCCTGGTCGATGAGCGCGAGAAACTCGCCGATGTCACGCGGATCGTTCTGTAAGTCCCCGTCCATCGTGACGATTACGTCGCCGCGCGCGGCTTCGATCCCGGCGGCCATCGCCGCCGTCTGACCGTAGTTGCGGCGGAACTTCACGACGCGCACGCGCGGGTCGCGATGGGCAAGCTCGGTGGCGATCTTCACGGTGGCGTCGCGGCTGCCGTCGTCGACGAACACCATCTCGAACGGGACGTTCAGCGGCTCGATGGCCTCGAGCAGCGCCTGATGGAGCGGGGCGATGCTCTCTTCCTCGTTGTAGAACGGTACACAGATGGACAATTTCGGGCGTGGCGCCACGGCGTTCTTCTCGCATGGGGGCTCAGGATCGCTCTCTCGCCTGCAACCGTCATGCCACGCCCCGGCCCGCGCACGGCATCTCGTTTGCTGCCGCTCGCTCGCGTAAAAAAAGAATTTCCCATCAGGAGTTTGCGCCGCAGGACGGCGGGCGCGCCGCCGTGGGCAGCGTGAGCGGAGGCTCGGGAACGCAGATTGCTCAACGGCTCTGACCTGTAAGCGCAGCGCTCGCGCTCGCCGTCCCGATAACAACGGAGGAACTCCGTAATGCCGATTCGCTCAGTCCGCACCTCGTCCGCTTTCGTGCTGTTGCTCGCCTGTGTCGCACCGGGCATCGCCGCCACACAAACGCTGGCGAAAGCCACTCCGGCCACGCCACAAGCCGCGCCCCCGATCCAGGATGTGTACACCGTGAAGCCGGGTGACATGCTCTCGATTGCGGTCTGGAAGGAGCCGGACCTCACCGCTCCGGTGCTCGTGCGCCCGGACGGCACGTTCTCGTTCCCCCTCTGCGGCCAGATCGACGCCCGCGGCAAGACCGTGACCGAGCTGCAGGACATCGTCACCAACCGGCTGAAGAAATACATCGCCGATCCGGTCGTGACCGTCTCGATTCAGGAAGTGAAAGGCAACAAGGTCTACGTGCTCGGTCAGGTGAACAAGCCCGGCGAGTTCGTGGTGAATCCGCGCGTCGATGTCATGCAGGCGCTCAGCATGGCGGGCGGCACGACGCCGTTCGCGGCTCTCGGGGACATAGTGATCCTGCGGCGCACGGAAAACGGCCAGCAGGCCCTGCCGTTCAAGTACGGCGATGTCTCGCGCGGACGCAATCTCCAGCAGAACATCATGCTGCAGGCAGGCGATGTCGTCGTCGTTCCGTAAGTGCGTGAGGCCGGTCGCCGGGGCGATGGCGTTCGCGTGCGCCGCGAGTGCCGCGCACGCGCAGGCGTGGTTCTTCGATCCGCGCGTCGAAGTCGCGGCGGTGTACGACGACAACTATCGGCTCACCGATCAGCGCGGACAGGAGATCGAGGTGAAGGGCGGCGCGCTGGATGCGGCGCTCAACATGCATCGCGATACGCAGACGACAACGCTCGGCCTGACGCCGCGCATTCACTCGACCTTCTTCAATGTCTCCTCCGAAGAGGCCACCGAGTATTACCTCGATGGCGTCGCCGAAAAGAAGACGCAGCGGCTCGACTCGAAGCTCGAGGCGCGCTTCGCGGACGAGAGTGTCGTCTCCTCCGAGCTGCCGGTCGCGGACTTCCCGGGCCTGGAGCTCGGGCAGCCGACGAGCGGCGACAACGGCCGGGTGACCTTCCGCAACCGCCGCCGGCTCATCGTGGCCGAGCCCTCGCTCGTGTGGGATTGGACCGAGCGGCGCCACCTCACGGGCGACCTGCAGTACGTCGAGGCGAAGTACGACCGCAACGAGTTCTTCGAGCAGACGAGCTATCGCACGGGTGTCGCCTCCGCGGGCATTCTCTTCGACACCACGCAGCGCTCGACGCTGTGGTTCCGGGTCGCACAGCAGCTCTATGACCCGGACAACACCACACCGAACACCGATACGACCAGCGCAACGGTCGAATACCGCCTGTCGCGGACGGAGATTACGAGCTTCTACGTGCGCGGCGGTGCCGCGCACTCGCGGCGCGATGCGAGCGGCACGGCCCCGGGCATTTCGGAAACGAGCTTCAATGGCGGTGTCGGGGTTGCGTGGAGCCTGCAAACGACGCAAATCGTGCTGGATTTCCTGCGCAGCTCCTCACCGAGCTCGGTCGGCGCCGTCGTCAACCGCGACGAGGGCCGCTTCCGCGTGACGCATCAGTTCGATCCGCGCTTCTCGGGATACGTGGCCCTGCGCGGCATTCGCACGACCGGCCTCACGAATGACGTGAGCGCCGTGCGCGATCGCAAGTACGCCGCGGGCACGGTCAGCTTCGAGTGGCGCGCCAATCGCCAGTTCTCGATTCGTGGCGCCTACGACTACACATGGCAGAAGTTCCAGTTTCAGCCGAACGATGCGGTCGCCAACGGCGTGACCCTTTCGCTCGTCTACGAGCCGCGCCGTCTGGAGAAGTAATCCGCTTCGCAATCCCGCAGCAGGATCCCATGGAACAGCCGCAATTCACCGCCGACATCTCCGACTACATCGCTGCCCTGAAGCGCAGGCGGATGTTGCTCGCCTTCGTCGCCCTGCCGATCGCCGTGCTGACGACGGCGCTCGCCCTGGGCCTGCCAGATCAGTATCTCTCGAAGGCGCTCATCTCGTTCGAGAACGCGCCCGTGTCGGGCTCGTTGCCGACGGACAAGCCGACCCACGAGAAGGCGTACTACGACCAGTACGTGTCCAACCTCACCGATGCGGTGCTCGACTCGCGCTCGCTGAAGAAGCGCATCGGCCTGCCCGGCGCGCCGAAGCGGCTCCCGGACGAGGAGCCGGAGGACTATCTCGCGCGCATCGCCGCCAACACGAAGGTCGACACGGTGCGCGAGTCGGTGCTCGACCCCGACAGCGGGCGGCAGCGCGAGATCATCTCGGCGTTCACGGTCGGCTATCTGAGCCGCGACCCGAAGGAGTCGCAGGAAGCCGCGCGCTGGCTGACCGACGCCTTTGTGGAAGAGAGCCGCAACAACCTCAAGCAGCGCGCGCTCTCGTCCGCGACGTTCTACACGGCGGAGGGCGAGCGCTACAACAAGCAGATCGCCGATCTCGAAGCGCGCCTCGCCGACTTCAAGGCCAAGAACTTCGGTCAGCTTCCGGAGCTCACCGACGTCAACCTGAACGTGATGGACCGGGTCGAGCGCGATCTCGACAACATCGAGTCGCAGCTCTCGCAGCTCCGCCAGAACAAGATCTTTCTCGCGCAGCAGCTCGATCAGGCGCGCAACGCCTCGCCGGACGCGACGCTGCTGAGCCAGCTCGAGGCCGAGTACGCGCAGAAGTCGGCGATCTACGATCCGGATCATCCGGACCTCGTCAACCTGCGCCGTCAGCTCGAGAGCCTGCGTCGCGGCGGGCCGCCGCTCGAAGACATGAGCCTGCCGCAGCAACTGGAAGCGCAGCAGGCGATCCTCGCCGAAACACGCCAGCGCTACAGCGAAGATCATCCCGACGTGAAGCGCATCGAGCGGCAGATCGCCTCGCTCAAGGAGCGCATCGCGCGCGGCGAGAAGGCCGATTCGACGCTGCGCCCGACCCAGACGGTGGTGCAGCTCCAGACGCAGATGAACGGCATCGACACCCAGATCGCCGCCCTGACGGCGCGGGGTAACGAGCTGCGCACCAAGCTCGCGCAGCTCGAGAAGCGTGTCGAGATGACGCCAATGGTCGAGCGCGAGTATCAGAGTCTGACGCGCGACCTGCAGCTCGCTCGCAACAAGTACGACGAGCTTCTGAAGAGCCGCATGGACGCCGAGCTGACGGCCGCGGCCATTGCGGGCGGCCGCAGCGATGAGCTGCGCGTCGTGCAACCGGCGCCGATGCCGGTCGAGCCGGCCAAGCCCAAGCGCGTGATCATCGCGGCGGGCGGCATCATCCTTGCATTCCTCTTCGCGTTGGCCGCGGTGGTAGTCGCCGAAGCCATGGACCAGACTGTGCGCGGCAGCCGTGACGTGCGTCGGGTGCTCGCGGTCTCGCCGCTCGCCGTCATCCCGGAGATCCTCGATGCGAGCGCGATTCGCCGGCAGCGCCTGAAAGTGGGGCTGCTCGCCGCGTGCACGGTATTCGGATCAGTGATCGTGGTGATGACCCTGCGGAGCTTCATGACATGAGCGTAATCGAGGACGCGCTGCGTAAGTCGGCGCAACAACAACAGCAGCAGCGTTCCCGCAGCAACTTCGTCGCCTCGAGCTGGGGCACGCGCGTGCCGCCGGTCACGGGTCCGGAAGCGCCGGCGCGTCACTTTCGCGCGGCCGCCACCGATCCGGAGGTGATCGAGCGCAATCACATCCTGCTCGGGGTGTCGGATGTCACCGTGACGCGTGCGTACAAGATCCTGCGCACGCGCGTGTTGCATCGTCTGGCGGCCAACAACTGGCGCTCCGTGGGAATTACCGGCACGAGTGCCGGCGAGGGCAAGAGTCTCACCGCGATCAATCTCGCTCTCGCGCTCGCGCAGGAAGTGAACACCTGGGTCTTCCTCGTGGATCTCGACTTGCAGCGCTCGCAGGTGGGCGGCTACCTGGGCATGAATGTCGACTACGGGATTACGGACTATCTGACCGGGCAGTGCGAGCTCGATCAGTGCATCTACGACATTGGGGTGCGGCGTCTCGCCGTGATCCCGAACGTGCGCCGCGCGGAGAACTCGTCGGAATTTCTGACGTCGCCGCGCATGGGCGAGTTCGTGCAGACGCTGATCGACGAGACGCCAAGGCGTGTGATCGTGTTCGACATGCCGCCGCTGCTCGCAACGGACGACGTGCTCGCGTTCGGTCCGCGCGCCGACAGCCATCTGCTCGTCGTCTCGCAGGGTCACACGGCGCGCCGGACGATGTCGAACGCCAAGGAGATGCTCGCCGAGATGAACGTCATCGGCGTGGTCCTGAATCGTTCGACCGAGCATAACGACAGCCCGTACTACTGACGGCGGTCCCTTGGAGGCACTCGTCGCGAGCTGCGAGCGGACGCTCCGCGCGCGATTCGGGCAGTTGTGGCGCTCGCCGGCCCTGTGGTCGGCAGTTTCATTCGCGGCGGGCGGCGTGGGGTTCGCCGCGGGCAATCTGCTGCTCGCGCGCGTCCTGCCCGAAGACGAATACGGGCGCGTCGCGCTATTCCTGGCGCTCGTGCAGATCGGCCTCGTGACGGGGCCGCTCGGGCTGGAGACCGTCGTCAATCGCCATCGTCTCGGCCCGCACGCGTCGCTCCTGGGCCGCACGAGTCTGACTAGTGCGTGCGTCGGCGTCGTGCTCGCGCTCGTCGCCTGGCGCTTTTACGGGCTCGGCGGAGCGCTCGCGGGAGTGCTGGCGCTCACGGTGATTGCGGCCGCGGTGAACCGGGTCGGCGGCGCGTTTTTTCAGTCGCGCAGCCGGTTCGGCTTTTCGCTGTTTCTCATTCTGATCCACAACTGGATCGTGCTGGTCGCGGTGCCGGTGGTGCTGCTGGCGGATCGCCTGGCCGCGCTCCCGGTCGCGCTCACGGTAGCAGTGGGCTACATCGCCATGGCGGCCCTGGGCTGGTGCAAGGGTTTCGCCGCACGGGCTGCGGCCGGCGCGGCGGAGGCGCACGTTGCGACGCGCACGCTCTTGTACGAAGGCCTCGCCGCAGTCGGGCTGCAACTTGCGGTGGGCGCGCTGTTTCAGCTCGACCGCCTGCTCATTCCGCGCGCACTCTCGATTCGCGATCTCGCCGTGTACTCGGTCGTCTCGTCGATCGCCGCATCGCCGTTTCGCATGCTGCAAACCGGGCTTGGTTTTGCGCTGCTACCGCGACTGCGCGCATGCGAGAGCCGCGCCGCCATCCTGCGCCTGGTCCGGTACGAAGTCGCCGTCGTGACGGTCATCTCCGTCGTCGCCGCGGTCGCCGTTCTCGTGCTGACGCCGTGGTTGCTCGGCGTGGTGCTCGCTACGCGCTATTCGTTCTCGATGACACTGCTGTACGCGCTCGTCCTCGTCGGTTTCGTGCGCGTGTGGAGCGGAGTGTCGGGCGTCGTCGTGTCCGCGCTCGGCAGCGCACAGCAGCTCGCGCTGCTGAATCTCTGCGGTTGGCTTGCGCTCGCAATCGCCGCGGCCGGCGCGTTCGCGGCACGCGGCTTCGGACTGCCGGGCGTTGTTTACGGGATCGGCGCCGGCTGGTTGGCGCTTGCCGCCGCGGGCACTTTCATCGGCTGGCGCGCGGTGAATGCGCGCGCGCCTTCGGGGGCGCCGCGTCGATCGATGAAATGACGCAGCCACAGCTCCGCCGAGATCGTCGCCCATAGGATGTGCAGGCGCTCGGAGGAATAGGGCGTCGCACGCGGGCGCTTCTGCAAGGTGGCGAGATATTCGGCTGACAGCAGCCCCCGCGAAGCGAGCGACTCGCGCAATTGCATCTGCGTGGCGAAGTCGTCGAGCACGTCCGAGAGCTCGGTGTCGTGCTTCATTCGCTGGATGAGCTTGCCGCGTTCGGAGATGGACGGCGGCAGCACACCGCGCATCGCGGCACGCAGCACGCGCTTCTGCTTGCGCGCATCGATGAGAAAGCCCGTCGGACAGCTGAGCGCGAAGGCGACCACCGCCGGATCGAAGAAGGGCGCGACCATCGTGACGTCGCCGGCCATCTCGACCGGTTCGTGGAAGCGCATGCCTTCGATCCACGCGATCGTCGAGCAGCAGTATTCGTCGAGACTCGCGTAGCGCATGTTCGCGGGTATCTCGTTTGCGTGCGTCACGGACGGCATGGCCGGGCGATCGCCGCGAAAGGCGAGACTGGCGAGGCGGCGACCCAGCCACGATCGCGGTTCCTCGCGCCGCTGCGTGTAGACGAACACTTCGTCGAGCGCGCCGCGCAGCGGCGGCGGACAGCGATCGCGCAACCACATCAGGCGGTGGCGGGGCATGCCGGCGAAGGCGACGTCGGCACCGTGACCGACCAGATACTCGCGCTCGCGCGCCGACATCTCGCGCGCGAGCACCTGTTGCAGCGCTGCTTCCTCGCGACCCGTCAGGTCCTCCGTGAGCGCGACGAGACGCCGCATTTCGGCGGGCACCTTGTCGGGCGGCAGGAAGCATTCGTGATGCTCGGTCCCGTAATGAGCGGCGGCTTCGCGCGCGCGCACGATCTCGGGATCGTCGTGACCGTGACCCACCGTGTAGGTGGTGATGTGCAAGTCCGGTCGCACGTGGCGAGCCAGCGCCAGCACGGATGCGGAGTCGAGCCCGCCGCTCAGCGCGAGCGCGATCCGTTCACGGCCGGCGAGCTGCCGCTGCAGCACCTGTTGGAGGATTCCGCGGAGCTCGCGCGCCGCCGCGTCGAACGAGCGACCGGGTGTTACGCGCCGCACGGGCGTCCAATAGGGCGTGACACGCAGCGCGCCGCTCGATTCGAGCGTCCACACATTTGCGCCGCCGATCGGCTGCGCGCTGGCGAGCAGGCTGCGCTCCGCCGGAAACGAGCGCGAGCGCAGATACATCTGCAGCACGTCGCGGTCGACGCTGGCCTGGACGTCGCTCAATGCGAGCAGTGCTTTCAGGTCCGACGCGAGCGCGATGCGGCCCGGGAGCCGGGCGATATACAGCGTCTTGTAGCCATGCCGGTCGCAGATCAGCCGCAGCGAGCGGTTCGCGTCGTCCCACCATGCAACCGCGAAGAATCCGCGGATTGCTGCCGCGCCGGCAGCGCCGCGCGTCTGCAGGATGCGCGCGACCTCCTCGCGCGACGTGGTTTCGCCAGCCGTATCGAATGCGAAGCAGTCAGCCCCCGCAACCGGATTGCGCACCTCACCCAGCGCCAACTCGCCGAACAGAACGTGGGGAGCGGGGCTCCAGGTGCGCACGCTGCCGCGGTAAGGCATGCGGGCAGCCATGCTTTCCAGCTCAGCGACCGTACCGTCGCCGATGAGACCTACGATCCCGCCCATTGCGCGTTACTTCTGCCGCACCGGCTCGAGCGCGCCGGCACGCGCCAGGATCGCGCGCTCGAAGATGGCTTCGTAGCGCCGTGCGCAGCGATCGATGAAATAGGTCTCGACCGCCGCGAGATTGTGCCGGCGGATTTCGGCGCGCCGCTCCGGAGACGCGTGCAGCTCGAGCACGGCGCGCGTGAACGCCGGGAGATCATTGAGCGGGATGACGGCGCCGGTCGCCGGGGTCGACAGGAAGTCCACCTGGCCGCCGCGGTCGTAGCACGCGATCGGCAGCCCGAATGCCATCGCCTCGAGGAACACGAGGCCGAAGCCTTCGTGCTGGCTCGTCGACACGAAAATGTCGCTCACGCTCAGCGCGGCATGCTTCTGGCGCTCGGTGACATGGCCGAGAAGCTTGACGCGCTCCGCGACCCCGAGCCCCGCGGCGGCGCGCCGAATCTCCGCCGCGTCGGGCCCATCGCCGATGATGAGCAGGTACATGTCGCGCTGTTTCGCAGCGGCGAGCACGTGCACCAGCGCGGCAGTGGCCTTGCGTGCGACGAGTCGGCCGACGGTGGTCATGACGAACGCGTCTTCGGGGATGCCGAAGAGCGAGCGATGCGCCTCCACTTTCGGGGGCGGCCGCGTGATTCCGAGCGGCACGAGCTCGACCGGACGCTCGACACCGTAGATGCGCGCAACGTTGGCGGCCGTATCGCGCGATTGCGCCACCACCGCGTCCGCGCGCGTCAGCATGTTCGCGATCGGCGCACGCAGGAATCCATGCCGGTGCGGCGACGTCGGCTTCGAGGGGTCGTAGAGGTCGCCGCCGTGCACCGAGAGCACGTTCGGGATCTGCAGGCGCCGCGACAACCACATGCCGAGGGGGCCGCTCGGCACGACGAAGTGCGTATTGATGATGTCGAACGGGCGGCGCCGCCCGAGCTTGAGGCCACGCCAGAAGCCCATCGGCAGGTAGGCGGCCATCGAAGGGATGTTCGCGACGGCGAGCTGGCGCCGGAAGAAGACCGGCACGCGCACGACTCGGACCCCATCTTCGATACTATCCGCGGGCAAGCCGAACGCCCGCGAGGTCAGCACCGTGACGTCGTGCCCGCGGCGCGCGAGCTCGGTGGCCATCGCGGCCATCACGACACCGCCACCCCCACCAATAGGCGGATACTCGTAATTGCAGAACAAAATTTGCATGCAGGACCACTTCGACGAGCGCGCGACCGGGCTCAGGCAAGCATCCTGCGTGCCAGAGCGTGGCGACTCGTCAGGTTCGCGCAAGCTTGGTCCGTCAACGGGAGTCTTTGTCATGAGCTCGCTGCCCCATCCTGCACCGTTTCCCTCGCTTGCCCCGGTCACGCCGGAGCCGCGTGCGCTGGCGGCTCGGCTGGAGCCTTTCGATTCCTACTGGCAGGCGCCGAAGGACATCGATAGAGGCTTCAAGTCGTTCACGGCGTACTACCGCGCCAACTATCTCGGACGGCTGCCGCAAGACCGCAACGCCGCCATCCTCGTCGTGAGCTGCGGGCCTGGATATCTCGTGAAAATGCTGCGCGAGCAGGGCTACACGAACGTGCTCGGTATCGATTCCGACCCCGCGAAAGTCGAGCACGCGCAGCGGCACCGCCTGCCGTGCGAGACGGCGCGCGCGTTCGAGTTTCTCGAAGCGCGCAGCGCCGCGTACGACGTGATCATTCCCGAGCAGGAGCTGAACCATCTCACGCTCGATGAGACGATCGATTTCCTACGCCTCTGCCGCAGGGCCCTGCGGCCCGGCGGGCGGGTGATCGTGTATGCCATGAACGGCGCCAACCCGTTGGTGGGATCGGAAAATTTGTCGCACAACATCGACCATTTTTACAACGTGACCGAGTACAGCCTGCAGCAGATTCTCGAGCTCGCGGGCTTCCGCGACGTGCGGGTGTTCGCGCTGAAGTTGTATGTGTTCTGGAAGA
Source organism: Steroidobacteraceae bacterium (assembly GCA_035548535.1). Lineage (GTDB taxonomy): Bacteria > Pseudomonadota > Gammaproteobacteria > Steroidobacterales > Steroidobacteraceae > JADGHX01. Next base: position 4,289 of record DASZSS010000274.1, on the reverse strand, counting down.
ATCCGCTGAATTATGTCGGACTGGCGGTGACGAGCATCCTCGAGCTGCTGATGCGCGCGGTGTTCTTGCTCTATGGCAAGAAGGTGCGCGTGCTGAGCAAGAAGATCGCGGCGAGTGCGGTGAGCGCAGCGGGGTAGCGAGCCCCGCGGACGTCGCGCTCACTTCGTCGCAACCATGCGAATGCCGAGCACCGCGCGGAGCGCTTTGCCGGAAGCGAGCGAATACGAGAGGCCGCGCGGCAGCGCCTCGAGGCACGCTTCGAGCGCCGCGACGGCCGACACCGGTGCGAACGCGTGCCGCGACGGAAAGTAGATCTGTGTTCTCCTGAAGCCGGCGTCCTTGAGGATGCGATCGAGCTCGCGGACCGAGTACTCGCGCAGGTGCATTCCCGTCGCTTGCTTGTCGTAGCCGCGCGAGATGTCGTGCGGACCGTTGAGACGATTCGGCGTGAAGCAGAGGTATTTGCCGCCCGGCGCCAGCGCTTGGAAGATTTCGCCGAGCTGCTCGGCCGCATCGTCCGGATGCAGATGCTCCATGAGCTGGTTGCTGAACGCGACATCGACGCTGCCCGGCGGCACCGGGATGTTGGTGCCGTTCGAGATCAGCAGATCGAAGTTCTGCGGCGGCTTCACATGCGCGGTGATCTCGTACGAGACGTCCACCGCGTAGACGTGCTTCACCTTCGGCGCCACGGCCAGCGACACGGCGCAGTCGCCGGCGCCGATCTCGAGGAAGACGCTGTTCGGGCCGATGAAGGGCGCGAGGGTGTTGAGGTGATATCGCGTGGCCGCCGTGAGGGTCGAGGGATCCTGCGCGGCCTTCACTCGCGTCAATCGCGGATGGTGGGGCACGCGCTGCAGGAGCTCGTCATATACGGAGGTATACATCCCGCGCCGCTCTTCCTTCGAAGAGTTTCGTAGCCGGTTCGCGAGAATCTTCTCGATCTCGTAGTGCTCGCGCTTCTGCTCGGGCGTGCGGTCCGGCGTCATCTGAGGGCTGCCCATGCGCCAACTTCTCCTGTCATCACAGGCGGTGTGTCTCGGGTGGGGCGAGCAACTTACGGTCCTGCCGAGCTTGCGACGGCCGAGGGGTGGAACGCTCAGCTCAGCAAGCCCGTTGCGCGATACCACTCCGCCGTGCGCCTCGCGCCGTCGGCGAACGGCACTTGCGGCGAAAAGTCGAGCACGCGCGCCGCACGCTCGGTGGAGAAGCGGAACGACTTGCGAAAGAAATCCAGCCGCCGCCGGTGCAGCGGCGGCTTCAGGCCAAGCGGCGGCAGGCAGGTCTCGCACACCGCGGCCGCCACATCGAAAGGCCAGAGCGGGATGTGGCGCGTGACCGCCGGCTTGCCGAGAGCGGCGCTGATCGCCGCCACCATCTGGTCCGTCGTCAGTCGCTCGTTGCCCGCGAGGATGATCGTTTGGCCCACGGCCTCGCGCGACTGTGCCGCCGCGAGCAGCGCGCGACACAGGTCCTCGACGTAGATGAGCTGGCGCTCGTTGCGTCCGTCGCCGAGCGTGACGTAGCGCCCGCTCTGGATGGCCTTGAACAGCTTCAAGAGGCGCAGATCGGCGGGGCCGTAGGTCTCGGAGATCCGCACGATGACGGTCTCGAGGCGCTCGCGGAAGCTCTGCACGACGCGCTCGGCTTCCGCCTTGGTGCGCCCGTATGGATTGTCGGGCGCGAGCGGGCTCGTCTCATCGAGAACGCCATTCGATGCATCGCCGTACACGCCGATGGTGCTGCCGTGAACGAAGCGCGGCACGCCGCACTCGACGGCAAGCGTCAAAAGATTGCGCGTGCCCTCGACGTTCACCTTGCGAAAATGACTCTCCGGTGCTTCCGCTTCGTGCTGAGCGGCTGCGAGGTGAATGATCGCGTCATGACCTGCAAGAGCGGCGCGCAAGCGCTCCGTATTGTCGAGCGCCGTTTCCACGACGGTGAGGCCGGCGCGCGCAAGCAGGTCGCAGCGAAGTTTCTCGGTCGCATTGTTGATCGGGCTCGCGACCGTGATGTCGTGGCCGTTGCTGCGCGCGTATTGCGCGAGCTGCGAGCCAATGAAGCCGGTCCCGCCCGTGAGGAAGAGTCTCATCTTCGAATCAATGCAGCTCAGGCAGTCTGACCGAGCGGCGCGGGCGCCGGGGCGAACGCGTCCATCGGCAAGGTGGCATACGTGCCCGTCACGGAGCCGTCGCAGGTGCGCTCGGCGCTCGCAAGATAGCGCGCGAATTGCGCGTCGACGCGGCGACGTTCCTCGGCCGTGCGACTGTCCGACCAGCCGAGCCGACTCTGCAGGAACGCAGCGAGCTCAGCGAGCGCCGCTTCACCGGGATGGCCGGCGGTTCCGAGCTCGGTGCGCCGGAACACGATGTCGCTCATGGTCTGCGCGGACTCTTCGCGCAACGCGTACGCGATCTCGGCGTACGTCACGTCGGTGCCGGCCACGCACGCACGCAACGAGGCGTCGGCATCTGCCAGCGCAAGAACGCGCGACATATGCGTGCCGAAGTTTGCGAGCAGCGTTGCGGCGGAGACGGCGGAAAGCCATGCCGGTCGCGTGCGCTGCACTTCCTTGGCGAGCGCCTCGATGTCTTCGATGGCGCCGCCCGGCAGCGGCATCGTCTCCGACGTGAGATGCCGCAGGCGAGGATCGCGCGAGGCATGCTTCAGGATCTGCCGCCCGGCGCAACGCACGGCGCGCACGGCGTCCATGCGCGCCACCGTGTAGCGCACGCTGATCGATGTGACGAGCCCGGCGATCCCGTCGAGGCGGCGGTGATCGATCAGGCGCGACTGCTTGCCGAAGCTGAGACTGCCCGGACGCTGCTCGGTCGCATCGCCAAAGGGGACCAGCCCGAAATCGACCCGCTCCACTTCCGATTCGCGCAGATTGAAGCCGGGATGACAGGCGTTGATCTCGGCGATGTACGCGCGCAGCTCCTCGCGCGTCAGGCCCGTGGCATCGGGGTCGCGCGGCACCACGGAGTGCCACACGCCGACGAGCGTTCGCTCGCGCCAAGGAACCATGAAGAGATGCCGCGCGCTGCGCGCGAGGATGGCGTCGGCATCGTGGCTCGCGCCCGGCACGGCCAGCGCGTACGGCGAGGTGGGGCGGCGATCGATGACGAAGCAGGCATCGCGCGAGTACGTGCCGGGCGTGCGTTCCGCCGCGGCACTCACGCCGCGCAGCAGCCCTTCCGCCCACGGGCCCGCCGCGTTGATCACCACTTTCGCGCGAATGTCGAAGCGATCGCCCGTCAGCACGTCGCGCGCGGCCACGCCGTACACGCGCTTGTCGCGAATCAGCAGATGTTCGGCGGCGACGTAGTTCGCGACGCTCGCGCCGAGCTCGTGCGCGGCGGCGGCGAAGGCGAGCACGAGCCGCGGCGCGTTGTGCATCTGGCCGTCTTCGAAAGCCGCCGCGCCGGTGAGCCCCTTGCTCGGCACGCTCGGAAACAAGCGCAGCGTTTCGGCGCGGCTGAAGAAGCGAGTCCAGGAGATGCGCCGCGCGCGATCGCGGGTGTGCCGGTTGCGATCCGCGCTCAAGGCGTCGTAGAGCAGCATGCCCGCGCCGAGAAAGCCTTTGCCGTTGCGGCCCCAACCGTATGTGGGAATGAGGAACGGCAACGGTTTGACGAGATGCGGCGCGAGCCGCAGGAACACCGAACGCTCGTGACACGAGGCGCGCAGCCGCTTCACATCGCCGTGCTGGATGTAGCGAATGCCGCCGTGAACGACCTTGAAGCAGTGCGCTGACGAGCCGGCGCCGAAGTCTTCGCGCTCGATGAGCGCCGTCCGATAGCCGCGCAGCGCCGCTTCGCGCGCCGCGGCCGCGCCGGCGGCTCCGCCAACGACGACGAGCACGTCGTATTCGATTCGGGCCAGCTCCGGGAGGTCGCGATGCATCGTTTCTTATCGTGGACTCGACGCAGTGTTACGCCACACCCCGCAACTATCGTTCCCGGCCCCACAACAAAAAAGGCGCCGGGTCCCTCGCGAGACCCGGCGCCGAAGCGCGATGACTGGAAGCGTATGACTGTCAGCGCTGTTTGAACTCCTCCGGCGTGAGCTGGTGGCGGCCGAGCAGCTTGTAGAAGTCCGTGCGGTTGCGCTTGGCGAGGCGCGCCGCCTGACTCACGTTGCCGCCGGTGATTTGCAGAATTTGCGAGAGGTAGCTGCGCGTGAACTCGTCGCGCGCCTCGTCGAACGAGGGCAGGCGGCCCGGGCCGCCGCCGAGCGACTGCTGAACGAGCTCGACGGGAATGATCGGCGTCTGCGACAGCGCCACG
>DASZSS010000273.1:0-3130 GCA_035548535.1 Steroidobacteraceae bacterium | reverse complement strand
GCGTGCGTTCGTCGACGCCATGAGTCGCGCTTCGTCGACGTTGGCCGCCGTCGGCGCACCCTGGGCTGAAGTCGTGAGCGCCAGTGCGCCGGCAAGGGCGTACGGGACGAGCAGGTATCGCATCTGAGCCGTGGTCCTGAGGAAATCGGCGCTATTCCGCGGCGAGGATTCTCGCCCGGTGGCCGGGCCGCGGCCAAGTCAGGCGGAGGAGACGCTCCTGCGTGCGCTGCTGAGAAAGGAATCGGGCGGTTCAGAAAGAATTCAGGGCGTGTGCGAGGCAATCAGACCGTGCGCGAGGCGGTGTCGTGCTCACCGCGCTGCACCGCCGGTGCGGCTCAGCGCGGCCCGGCGCCGGCGCGGCCAATCTCTGCGCACACCGATGCTCGATGCACACCCGATGCTCGGCGCACGCCCGATGCTCGGCGCACACCGATGCTCGACGCCGACGCGGTGCTCAGCGCCGGCCTGACCCTGGAGGCGGGCCCGATGCTCAGCGCGGGTATTCGAGCTTCGGATACCAGTCCGTGCCGCGACCTTCGGGCGTCGCATCCAGGACCGTCCACAGCGGCATGAGATCCGGCGCGCCGCGCGGATCCTGACCGGGATCAGCCGACTCCGGTCCCATCTCGCCGCTCCAGAAATGGCGGATGGTGCCGTCCCGCCGCGTGAACACGCTGAAACCGGGAATATCGCTGCCGTCCGGCGCGACGTGGTGGTAGTCGCGGCTGAACTCGCCGCTCGGGTCCGAGTAGAGCTTGAGGTTCCGCCAGCCCCGCTCCTTCTTGAACGCGACCAGCTTCTCGATAGGCGATCGCGCGATCACCGCCAGCGCCACGCGCTGCTCGATGTCCCGCGCTTCCCCCTCCCACGCGCTCAGCAGCGAAGTACACATCGGACAGGGCCGCTCCCGCTGCGGACCGAACATGTAGCCGTAGACCACGAGCGTCTGCTTGTCGCCGAACAGATCGGCAAAGGTGACGGGGCCGTGTTCGCTCTGGAAGCGATATCCCTGCGGAACGGCGCCGCCGGGCGGCAGCGCCCGGCGCTGTTCGGCGACGCGCTCGATGTGACGGCGCAGCTCGATTTCCTCGGCGAGCAGCGCTTCGCGCGCACGCCGGTACTCCGGGCTCTCGTTCGGCCAGCGCAGCGGGTTCTTGCGTGCCAGCTCGGCGGCCGGCTGCAGCGTGAGGTTCGCGGGCATGACTCATCCTTTCCGATTGTGGAATGGGCAATCGAAGGACGAACCGGCCGAGTCCAACCCGACATCGACGGACACCGCGTCCGCAGCCCTCGGCCCTCTCTCTCGGAAGGATGAGTGCCGACGCCGACCGATGGCGCGCCTCGGACCATTCCTCCAGTCAATAGTGTCGGCAGCTTGGAAAGTGCATCGTCCTGTGCACAGAGGGTGTACAGATGTTCTTCCCGAAAACACTTCGAGCACTGACAGGCATCGCGGCGCTGGCGATGGCCGTGCCGTCATTTGCCGATGCGCCGAGCGAGGTCACGATCACGGCGAGCCGCGCGTCGATCCCGTGCGCCGGGCACAAGGGAGACGAGGCGCGCCAGGTGGCCGAGCAGGCGACTCGCGACGGCGCCCACCGCAAAGCTGCGGAATGCTTCCGGGCCGCCGGAGACGCGAATCGCGCGGACCGCGCACTCGTTCGCGCCTCCGTCGATGCCAGCGAGGTCGTCTCACGCCAGGCTGCCGCGAACGTCGAAACCGCCAAGGCGCAAGCACGCCGCATCCGCGAGGCGTTCCACTGAAATCGCACCGCGCCGGGGCAGCGGCTCAAAAGCTCGCGTCGTTCAGCTCGTTGGCGTTGCCCCGGAATAACCGGCCGCCCCGTGCGCGTGCGCCCAGCTAGTGCCGCGCATCAGGTAGAACGCGAGCAGGAACAGGGCCGCAAATACGAGGTCGATCGCGGCAAACGTGCCGATCAACGCCCGCGCTCGTTCTTCCGCGAACAGGACGAGCCCCGCCACACCGAATGCCAGCTTCTCGACGACAGCAATCGGCATGAGCGGCCGATAGCGCACGGGATCTCGGGCCACCAGCAAAAATGCGAGCTGCCAGGCCAGGGTCACACCGATGAAGCCGTAGTAGTACTCCGGGTGCGTGATCGCCGGCGGATCGGTCGCGGCGATTCGAGCCTCGGTGAAGTACATCGGCGTCATCAACAGGACGCCGTAGATTCCCGCTATTGCGAATACCCATCTGGCCAATCTCATGCTCGGACTCCTCGCTTCTCTTCAGTTACCTCGTATCTCATCAGTGCCCGCCGACCGGCGCGGCCCCGAACGGCTTCTTCGCGAGCCACACCGATGCGATCAAGAGCAGGAACAGCCACCCGGAGAGCCAATAGATATCCGTGGCCGCGAGCAGGGTCGTTTGGTGAGTCAGCGCGGCGCTCACTTGTCCGAGCGCTTGATCGGAAGTGAAGCCGGCGTGTTGCAGCTGGCTCACCGCCCCGCTCGCATGCGGCGAATAGGCCGTGATGCTCTCCACGAGTTGCGTGCGATGCACGGCCTCGCGACGTTGCCAGAACGTGGTGACGAGCGACGCGCCGAAGCTGCCGGCGGTGGTGCGGAAGAAGTTGGCGAGCCCCGATCCGAACGCCATGCGCTCCGGTGACAAGCCGCCGAGCGAGATCGCCATGAGCGGCGCGAAGTACATCGCGATGCCGGCGCCTTGCAGGAGCTGCGGTAACGCGAGCGCCCGAAAATCCGCATCCGCCGTGTAGCCGGCGCGCCAGAAACTGGCCAGGGCGAAGATGCCGAACGCGGCGGTTGCAAACAGTCGCGGATCGACACGGCCGAGGTTCCTGCCGACTGCCGGGGACAGCAAAAACGCGAGGATGCCGTACGGCGCGACGGCCAGTCCTGCCCACGTGGACGTGTAGCCCATCTGCGTTTGCAGCCACAGCGGCAACAGCACGACGTTCCCGAAGAAGAGGCTGAAACCGAGACTGACGGAGAGCGTGCCCGCTGTGAAGTTGCGCAGGCGGAAGAGACGGAGGTCGACGATCGGATGCTTCTCCGTCAGCTCCCACACGACGAAGAGGGCGAGCCCGAGCACGGCGACGATCGCGAGCGTGTCGATGAAGCGCGAGTCGAACCAGTCGAGCTCGTT
>DASZSS010000272.1:0-4029 GCA_035548535.1 Steroidobacteraceae bacterium | reverse complement strand
AGGTGACCGCTCGGCCACGCTTTCAAGTACCGGGCCCGAGCGGTTAGAGTGCGCAGCTCACGTACAAGGGCGGGGTGAGAAGTCCGCCGTGTGACGGATGGACAATCCAGTTCGCGACATCGCTCGCCTGCCGCTCTCCCTGCTGACGCGCCTGCGACTGATCCTCTTCGGCCACGAGGACCTAGCCGGCATTGTCTTCTGGGCCGCGCTCATCGGAATCTGTGGTGCGCTGACCAGCGTCGCCTTCCGGGAGGCCGTACGACTGCTCGAACGATTGTTCACCGGGCAGTCGCAGAGCTTCGTGCATGCCGCGGCCGATCTCGTGTGGTGGCACCGCGCTCTCGTGCCGCTCGGGGGCGGCTTGTTGTCAGGCCTCGTGCTGCACCTGGCGGGGCGCGCGTTCACCTCGTCACGAGCGGTCGATTACATGGAAGCCGTGCTCGTCGGTGACGGTCGCATCGGCTTTCGCGCCACCATGGCGAACAGTGTTTCCTCGCTCCTCACGATCGGCTCCGGCGGCTCGATTGGCCGCGAAGGTCCGATGGTGCAGCTCGCTGCGATGGTCGGCTCCAAGCTCGGACTGCTCGCGCGCGCGCCGGTGCCGCGGCTGCGGCTCATGGTTGCGTGCGGCGGCGCTGCGGGAATCGCCGCCGCATACAACGCGCCCATCTCCGGCGCGCTCTTCGTCTCCGAGATCGTCCTGGGCTCCACCGCGATGGAGAGCTTCGGGCCGCTGGTCGTCGCCTCGGTCACGGCGAGCGCCACGATCCATCAATTGCTCGGCTACGGGCCCGTGTTCGATGTGCCGCACGTCGAATTCGCCTCGAACTGGGAGCTCATCTTCTACGTCGTGCTCGGCGTGCTGCTCGGGCATCTCGCACCGCCGTTCCTCGCGCTGCTCGACTTCGCCAAGTCACGCTTCGCGCGCCTGCACGCGCCGCTGTACTGGCATCTCGGGCTCGGGGGCCTGATCGTCGGCGTGATCTCGATCTTCGTTCCGCAGGTCTGGGGCAACGGGTACAGCGTGGTGGGAACCATTCTGCGCGGCGAGCTCGTGGGATTGTGGCTGCTCGCGGTCCTCGCCGCCAAAGTGCTGGCGACCTCCGCAACGGTGGGATCGGGCGCGGTCGGCGGTGTCTTCACGCCAACACTTTTTATCGGCTGCGCCGTCGGTGCGCTGTTCGGTACGCTTCTGCATGGCGTGTTGCCGAGCATGACGTCCGATCCCGCCGCATACGCGCTCATCGGCATGGGAGGATTTCTCGCGGCGACGACGCACGCTCCGCTCACATCCATCCTGATGCTGTTCGAGATGACTCTCGACTACCAGATCGTGCTGCCGCTGATGCTGGCGTGCGTGATCGCGCACTACACGGCGAAAGTCTATCGGCGCGGCGAATCCATCTATCACGCATCCCTCACGCGCGCGGTAACGGCCCGCGGCGAGGACGACTGGCGCCTGAGGACCATCGAAGCGCTGGTGAAGCCGGCGGCCGCCGTCGTGCCCGGATCGATGACACTGCAGGAGCTGTTCGCGCGGCTTCCCAAGCGTCCGGTCACCCGTGTGTACGTGACCGATGGCGGCGAGCTGACCGCATGGCTCGATCCGCGCAGGGTGCTCGCCAAGCTGCAGCAGGGGCAGCTCTCCGGCTCGGCCCGCGTCGATTCGGTGGCGGAACCGGTCGCTTTCACGCTTGCTCCGGATATGGCTCTGTCGACGGCGCTCGAAGGGTTTCTGCGCGAGCAAGCGACGGTACTGCCGGTCACGCCGGGACAATGGCGCACGACCTTGCTGGGCGAAGTCTCGCGGCGCGATCTGCTGCTCGCGATCCAGGACCGCCTGAGCTACCCGAAATAGGATGACGCCCGCACGGCCGCCGCCGCGGTCCGTACGCGCGGCCACAGCGGCCCGTACGGCGCGCACCCGAGTCGCCGCACCTCGTCGGCGTGGTACCCTGCGCGCGGCCAGGTGGCCGTGAACGATCAGCCCTCACTAGACGAGTCACGACAAGGATTCATGAAGACCTTCATTTCGATCTTGGTGGTGCTCGCGCTCGCCGCAGGCGGCGCGTGGTACGTTGCCGGCCGCTCGCCGGGCCCGACTCTGAAGATCAACGCGCCCGCGGCGGCCATCGGCCCGCGCGGCGAGCTCGATCTCACGATCGATACGCCGCAGGCGAAGCTCGATCGGCTGGAGGTCGTCCTCGAGCAGGGCGAGACGCGCATCCCCATCTTCACGTATCCCGGCGATCAGGCGGCGCTGCTGGCTCGTGAAGGCGACAGCCGCTTGCGGCTGACCCGGCCGATCGGCAAGAGCGCGCTTCCGCAGCTCCAGTCTGGAAAAGCACGGCTCACCGTGACGGCGGTACGGCCGGTGCTGTTTGGATACCGGCACGTCGAATCGCAGGCGGTTCGCGATATCGACGTGCGGCTCAACCCTCCGGCCATCGCGGCGCTCTCCACATTCCACTACATCAACCTCGGCGGCTCGGAGATGGTGGTCTATCGAGTGTCGCCCGCGAGTGCGACCTCGGGCGTTCGCGTCGGCGACTACGAGTATCCCGGGTTCCCGGCAGCCGGTGCCGGCATCGCCAACGCGGAACCCGAGCTGCACGTCGCGTTCTTCGCGCTGCTCTGGGATCAAGACCCGAATACCGCGATTACGCTGTTCGCGCGCGACGACGTCGGCAACGAAGCGCACGCGGGCTTCGACTATCGCGTGCTGCCGAAGACCTTCCGCAAGAGCCGCATCACCCTCGACGATCGGTTCCTCGCGAAGGTCGTGCCGCCCATCCTGCAGAACACTCCCGAGCTGAAGGTCGACAATCCTTCGGACCTGCTGGGCTCGTTCCTGCGCATCAACGGCGATCTGCGCCAGCGCAACGCCGAGCAGATCACGGCGCTCGCGCGCTCGACGGAGCCCAAGATCCTCTGGCACGGCGCGTTCAAGCAGCTCGTGAACACGGCCGTCGAGGGCAGCTTTGCGGATCAGCGCACCTATGTTTACCAAGGCAAGGACGTCGACCATCAGGTTCATCTGGGCTTCGATCTCGCCTCGACCGCGATGGCGCCCGTGACGGCCGCAAACAGCGGCAAGGTGGTGCACGCCGGCTGGCTCGGCATCTATGGCAACTGCGTGATCCTCGATCACGGCATGGGCCTGCAATCCCTTTACGCGCACCTTTCGTCGATCGGCGTGAAGGTCGGCGATGCGGTGAGCGCGGGCGACACGCTCGGCCGCAGCGGCTCCACGGGACTCGCCGGCGGCGATCACCTGCACTTCACGATGCTGGTCGGCGGGCATGCCGTGACGCCAATCGACTGGTGGAGCGCGAAGTGGATCGAGGATCGCATTACGCGCAAGCTGCGCGAAGCCGGCGCAGCGGTGGGGGCGCAGGGATCGGGTCAGCCGAGGTAGGTCTCCGTCGCGTACCGGCGCATCGTTCGATGTGAGTTGAAGTACGCGGCGTTCCTGGCGATGGCGCCGAGCATCACGCGCGCCCAGCCGGCCAAGTCGCAGGTGACCCGTGGCTCGCGCGTGAGCTCGTGCAGATCGTGAGCCATGCGCGGCGCTCAGAACCGCACCGCAGCCTGTGCCGCGAGGATGTCGCTGCTCGAGTCGTAGATAGCGCGAGGACGAGTGGAGTTGCGCGCCTCATGAACAATCCTCCGATCGTGACCAACGCGTCCACTCTGAGCCGCAACCGTGGGCTGCTGAATGAGTAGCATGCCTGAGCCGCCTAGCCCATTCCCCGAGACGGCTACAGACTACTGCGCATACACGCGAGGCGCAGAGGGTGGTGATGTCGCGACGTTGGTATCCACCGCGAGGGCGCTCACGTGGAGAAGAATTGGCTCGGCTCATAGCCCGAGGGCACGCCTGCGGAGATCGATCCGGACGCGTATCCCTCGCTCGTCGCAATTCTCGAAGTGAGCTGCCGCAAGTTCGCAGACCGGCCGGCGTATCACAACTCGGGTACGACGCTGACCTTCCGCGACGTGGACCGATTGTCTGGACAGTTCGCCGTC
>DASZSS010000271.1:0-5442 GCA_035548535.1 Steroidobacteraceae bacterium | reverse complement strand
CTGCAGCCGCCCGATGACGTAGGCGAGGCGCTTGGTGCGCTGCTCGCCGCGCAGCTGACGCAGGTCGGCGATGAATTCGAGGAACGAGCGGACGGTCATCTCGCCGTAGCTCGGCGCGCCCTCGGGCAGGTATCCGAGATTGGCCTTCGCCGCGAGGGTGTCGGTTTCCACGTCGTGGCCGCAGATGCTGGCCTTGCCGCTCGTCGGGGTGATGAAGCCGGCGAGCATGCGCATCGTCGTGGTCTTGCCCGCGCCGTTCGGGCCGAGAAATCCCAGCACTTCGCCGGGGTGCACTTCGAAGCTGACGTCGTCGACCGCCGTGAGGGTCTCGTACCGCTTGCTCAAGTGTTCCGTCTTGATCATGTGGTGCTCTGCTTCACTGGGCACATGGCCCCGGACGAATTCTTCGAGACCCTACATAGTTCGTCGACGGCGGCGTACGTGCTTTTTTGCCGCCGGCCGCGTTGCGTAACCTACGAGGGTGCCTTGGTGGATAAAGTTCCACCCGCTCCACAGGGCGCGGGATTTTGAAGGCACCGCCCGGGCGAATTCAAGGCGCCGGTTCCGTTACTCCGCTCGCGGCGCGCGCTCGTCGGGATGACGGAAAAGTAATCTTGGCGGGCGACAGTGGGGGCGAGCGAGCGGGCCTCACCGTACGTGGCGTCACGGCCGGCGAAGCTGACCCGTTGCGCGCCAGTACGCGATGACCAATGCGCCACCGAACATGCCACCGAGGTGCGCGAAGTGCGCGACGCCCTCCTGCGTACCGAGCACGCCCATGACCAGCTCCGCAATTCCGTAGAGGGTCACGAACACCCAGGCAGGCATGGGAATCGGCGGGAACAGCAGCAGGATGCGCTGGCGCGGATAGGTCATGGCAAACGCGAGCAGCACGCCGAAGACACCGCCCGATGCGCCGACCGTGGGATACACCGTGTTCGTGAGAGCAGTGAAAGCGAGCTGGGTGAGACCGGCGGCGAGCACCGATGCGAAGTAGTAGACGAGAAAGCGCCGCGCTCCCCACAGCTCTTCGAGCCCGCGCCCGAACATGAAGAGCGCGAACATGTTGAAGAAGATGTGCGCGAAGCCTTGGTGGACGAACGCATACGTGATGAGCTGATACGGCGCGAACAGCGGCGTCTGCAGCGGCCATAGCGCGAGCCGGCTGATGGCCGGGCTCGGGAAGAGGGCGTCCAGGAGGAACACTGCGACGGTGGCGACGATGATGGCGCGCGTCGCAGGCGGCAGGAAATTGAGCATCGCCGGCGAGTTTACAGGAGCGGGCGCGCCGGCCGCTGCGATCAAGCGGCGGCGCGCACCGCGTCGGCGAGGAAGCGCGCGAGCTCCGGCGCCGCGCTGCAGGCCGCGTTGAAGCGTAGCCTTTGGTTGGCGCCGTTTGTCGGTGAGAACAGCGCGCCCTTCGCGAGCAGAATGGAGCGCTCGCGCGCGCGCCGTACGAGCTCATCGAGGTCCAGCGCAGCGGGCATGCGACCCCAGAGGAAGATGCCTTCGCCCGCCGGATCGTCGAACTCGACACCGGCGGATTCGAGCGCGCTGCGTGCGTCGCGCCGCAAGCGCGCGAGCCGCGCGCGCACCGCTTGCGTGTGACGCAGGAAGCGGCCGCTGTCCAGTGCTTCGTTGACGAGACTTTCGACCAACGCCGAGCCGGACAGCACCGAGAGGACCTTGCGCTCGACGAGCTGGCCGATGACACCGCTATCCGCGGCGACGAAGCCGAGCCGCAGCGAGGGGCCCACCAGCTTGGTGAAGCTGCCGATATAGATGACGTGGCGCAGCCCGTCGATCTGCGCGAGGCGCACGCACGAGCCTTCGTACAGATCGCCATACACGTCGTCTTCGATGAGCGCGAAACCGTAAGTTTCTGCGAGGGTCAGCAGCCGGTGACAGATCGCGGGGTCCGTGTTCGAGCCGGTCGGGTTGTGCAGCACGGATTGCGTGAAGAACGCGCGCGGCCGGTGCGAACGGCACGCGGCCTCGACCGCCTCGATATCCGGGCCGTTGGGGAGCCGCGGCACGGGAACGAGCTTTACGTGATGCGCACGGAGCTGCTCGAAGAGGACGAAATAACCGGGGTCCTCGACCAGCACCGCATCTCCCGGCGCCAGCATGATGCGCGCGAGCAGATCGAACGCCTGCGATGCGCCGTATGTCGTGACGATGTTTGCCGGCCCGGCCGCAATGCCGCGCTGGACCAGGCGTCCGGCGATCTGCTCGCGCAGCTCGCCCATCCCCTGCGGCGGACACGGCAGCCACGCCTGCGGACGACGCGTGCTCGTCACGCGCGCCAACACATTCGCGGGCATCGCCTCGGCGTACCAGGCGGCCGGCAGAAAGCCCGAGCCCGCGGCGATGATCCGGCTCGCGTCGGACAGCGTGGCGCGCGCCAGCGCGACCGCGTCCGCGCCGGGATCCGGCAGTGCTTCGATCACGGGCAGCGCCGGCATCGCGCGACGCTTCGCGACGAAGAAGCCGCGCCCCGCGCGCGACTCGAGCACGCCGCGCGCGACCAGCCGGTCGTATGCGTCGACGACGGTGAACGGGCTCACGCCGATGAGCTTCGCGAGCTTGCGAATCGAGGGCACGCGCGTGCCCTCGGGCCATTGACCGTGACGAATGAGCCGTGTGATGCGCTCGACGATCTGATCGACGAGCGGGACTCCGGACTCACGCGCGAGCTCGAACATCGAGGCACTCCTGGCGGCGCTGCGGAGGGCGCCGCTCACACGAGCATGATGACGCCGGTCGCGGCGAGCGCAACCGCCATGATCACGTTGAATCCAATGCGGCGCGCGGGCTGCGTGAGCCAACGTCGGAGCGAGCTGCCGAAGAGCGCCCAGATCGCGATACACGGCAGGTTCACGCCGACCATCGTCGCAATGAGATAGGCCCCCGCGGCCCAGACGTTGAGCTCCGCCGGCCAGAAAAGCGAGACGGCCGTGAGCGTCATCACCCACGCTTTCGGGTTCACGAACTGAAACACCGCCGCGTGCCGGAAGCCGATCGGCTCGACCGCCACCGCTTCGCGAATCTCGCCGCTGCCGAGCAGCTTCCAGCCGAGATAGACGAGATAGGCGGCGCCCGCCCACTGCAGAATCATCTGCAGCATCGGCCACCGATGGAACAGCGCGCCGAACCCGGCGCACACCGCGAGCAACTGGAGCGCGCAGCCGGCCGCGACGCCGAACATGTGCGGCAGCGTGCGGCGAAACCCGAAGTTGGCCCCCGACGCCGTGAGCATCACGTTGTTGGGCCCCGGTGTGATGGACATGACGAACGCAAACGTCGCATACGGCATCGGATCGAGCATGGCGTGTCTCCTCGCGCTGGCGAGGCACGCTACGGCCGGCGGCACATGAGCGGCAGATACGGCGGGCCAGTACGCTCGCGCACTGTACTGGCGGAGCGCCGGCACACTTCGCCCCGCGCCGGGGCGCGCTATTGAGTGGGTGGGAGCTGCGCGCCCAGCCGATCGGCCGCCGAACGGAGGACGGGGAGGAACGTGTCCACCATCTCGCGTATGGATACGCGCGAGGCTTGCGCGCCGACGTTCATCGCGGCCACCACTTCGCCGACGACGTTGCGCACCGGAACGGCGATCGAGCGCAGGCCGATCTCTAGCTCCTGATCGTTGAGCGCGTAGCCTTGCCGGCGCACGGTGCTCAGGATGTCGTCGAGCTTCTTGCGCGAGGGCACGGTATGTTTCGTGTGCGCGCGAAAATCCACCGAGCTGAGCTGGCTCGCGAGCTCGTCGGGCTCGAGGTGAGCGAGCAGCACGCGGCCGAGCGCCGTACAGTAGCTCGGTACGCGACTGCCGACGCGCAAGGTGACGGACATGATGCGCCGCGTGGCCGAACGCGCGACGAACACGACGGAGCCTTCCTCGAGCACGGCAACGGACGAGGACTCGTCGAGCGTGCGACTCACCTCTTCGAGCAGCGGCTGCGCGGCGATGGGCATCGGCGCCGTCGACAGATACGCGTACCCGAGGTTCAGCACCTTCGGTTGCAGAAAGAACGTGCGCCCGTCGGTGCCCGCGTATCCGAGCTCGCGCAGAGTGTAGAGGCAGCGGCGCACGACCGCGCGCGTGAGTCCGGTGGCGCGGCTCACGTCCGCGATGGTCAGGCGCCGGTCGAGCCCGGTGAAGGCACGCATGACGTGCAGCCCGCGGGCGAGCGAGGTCATGAAGTCCGGGTCGCCGGCGCGGAAGAGTGCGTTATCCTGCTTGGGGTTCATGGTGGTCGCGAACGGTAACCGAACCTCTCGGCCCATGGAAGTTTCTCCGAAGCGAGAGACCCCGTAAACTCCCGCGCCATGACCGCCGGTTCGATAACCGGACTCAGAGCCTCAGCCTGCGGAGCTGCGAATGATCGACGCCTTCATCTGCGATGCCGTCCGTACCCCCATCGGCCGTTACGGGGGCGCGCTCGCCGCCGTCCGCACGGACGATCTCGCCGCCCTGCCGCTCGCCGCGCTGCTGCGGCGGAATCCGTCGCTCGAGCCGCGCGCGGTCAATGAAGTCGTGCTCGGCTGCGCGAACCAGGCCGGCGAGGACAATCGCAACGTCGCACGCATGGCGGCGTTGCTCGCCGGCCTGCCGGTCGAGGTGCCCGCGCTGACGGTGAATCGGCTGTGCGCCTCCGGGCTCGACGCCGTGGCCACAGCGGCCCGCGCGCTGCGCGTGGGCGAGGCCGATGTCGCGCTCGCCGGCGGCGTCGAATCCATGTCGCGCGCGCCGTTCGTCATGCCGAAAGCCGATGCGGCCTTCAGCCGGCAGGCCGAGATCTTCGATACCACGATCGGCTGGCGCTTCATCAATCCGGTCATCCGCGCGAAGTTCGGCGTCGACTCGATGCCCGAGACGGGCGAGAACGTCGCCGCCGAGTTCGCGATCAGCCGCGAGGATCAGGACAAGCTAGCCCTGCGCAGCCAGCAGCGCACGGCCGCCGCCTACGCACGCGGCTTCTTCGAATCGGAACTCATCCCTGTGGAGATCCCCCAGCGCAAGGGCAAGCCGATTGCCGTCACCCGGGATGAGCACCCGCGCCCCGAAACCACGCTCGAGCAGCTCGCGAAGCTGCCGACGCCGTTCCGGCCGAACGGCTCGGTGACGGCCGGCAACGCGTCCGGGGTGAACGATGGCGCGTGCGCCTTGCTGCTCGCGACCGAGCAGGCGGCAGCGCGCCATGGGCTCACGCCGAAGGCGCGCATCGTCGCCGCGGCGTCCGCGGGCGTCGAGCCGCGCATCATGGGTATTGGCCCGATTCCCGCGGTTCGCAAGGTGTTGGCGCGCGCCGGGCTCGAGCTGCGACAGATGGACGTCATCGAGCTGAACGAAGCGTTCGCCTCGCAGGCGCTCGCGGTTCTGCGCACGCTCGGCATTGCGGACGATGCCGCGCACGTGAATCCGAACGGCGGCGCGAT
>DASZSS010000270.1:0-13164 GCA_035548535.1 Steroidobacteraceae bacterium | reverse complement strand
ATGCGTGGAAGTCGCCGCCGCACGCGCCGCCACCGCCTGGGCGTCAGTCTCGGTTTGTGACATCGACCGAATCCTAAACGAGATCGGCGCGCCCGGGGTGGCGCGCCGATCCCGGGTGCTCGAGTGTCCGCGGGTCAGATTGGGCCCGCGGCTCGAGCACCGCGCTGCACGGGCGGGTTCAGCACACGCGTGGCCTCCATCAACGCGCCGAATTGAAGTTGCGCTTGAAGCTGAGACCCCACGTGCGGGGCGCGCCCGGATTGCCCTGCTCGCGCCCGAAGAAGCCGACCAGATTCAGCTTGCCGTTGAAGTACCCCTTGTCCGTCAGGTTGTCGCCGTAGAGCGCGACTTCCCACGCGGTGCTCTCCGACTGCCAGGTGAGGCGGCCGTTCAGCAGCGTGTAGCCGGGCTGCACACCCTGATTGTTCGTCGTGAAATAGATCGTCGATTGGTACTGCGCGTCGAGCCGCGGCGTGATCGAGCCCATCCCGGTGCCGAACGAGTACTGCACGCCGAACGTGCCGTTCCACTTGGGCGTGCGCGGCGAGTAGCAGCGCCGGCCGCCGCAGTTGTCGCCTTCGAAGAGCAGCCCGTTGCCTTCGTTGTCGTAGAGGTTGTAGTTGATGTAGCCGAAGGAGCCCTCGACGCGCAGCCCGCTCACGGGCTCCGCCTGCAGCTCTCCTTCCACGCCCCAGATGCGCGCCTTGCCGGCATTGACTTCGCGGAACCAGTTCGCGCCGGAGGCGTCGAGCTGCTGCGCGAAGGTCTGCTGGTTCAGGTAGCGCGAGAAGAACAGCGCGCCGTTCAGGCGCACGCGGCGCTCGAGCAGCTCCGACTTCGCGCCGAGCTCGACCGTCTTCAGCTTCTCCGGCTTGAAGGGCTCGGTCTGCAGCGCCGTGGCGGGCCGCGGGCTGAAGCCGCCGCCTTTGAAGCCCGTGGCGTACTTCACGTACGTCATCAGGTCGTCGTTCCACTGGTAATCGGCGGAGAGCGTAACGTCGGTCTTCGTCGCGGTCAGCGGGACGAACGCGTTGTCGATGACGACGCCGCCGAAGAAGTTCGCGCGGAAGATGGTGGCGTCCTTGTCGTCGTGCGTGTAGCGAGCGCCGGCAGTGAACGAGAACGCATCGGTGAACTGATACGTGCCCTGCGCGAACACGGCCCAGTTCTTCGTGTCCTGCCGGTCGAACGCATCGTTTTCGTACACGATCGTCGGATAGAGGAAGTCGAAGCCCTGATTGGAATCGTGCGCATCGTAGTAGAACGCGCCCGTCGCCCAGTTGAGCTTCGCCACCGTGCCGGTGAGCTGCAGCTCCTGCGTGAACTGCCGGTGACGGCTGTCGTCGTACGTTGCGTTCAGCGGCAGCGGCGTGCCGTCGGAATCGCGGCCGAACTTGTTCCAGAAGCGGCGGTACGCAGTGATGGACTTCAGCCGCAGAGTGTCCGTGAGCTTCCATTCGAACGTGCCGGACACGCCCCAGTGATCCATGTCGTTGATGTTCGGCACGATGCGATTGGTGATCGGATCGTTGTAGCGGCTGTAGTTCGAATACAGGTCCGGCGTGATGAAGCGATCATCCCAGGCAATGCCGTTGCCGAACACCGGCTGCACGAACGCGCCGTTCCAGAATGCGTTCAGGCCGTTCGTCTGATCCATCACGGTGTACTTGTCGGCCGGTCCCTTCTGCCGCTGCACCGTGAGGTCGCCGATCAGGTTGAACTCGAGCGCATCGCTGATCAGGAAGCGAAACGCCGCGCGGCCGGACTGCACGTTCTCATCGCCCAGCGTGTCGACGACGCAGCCGCCGCCGGGCGCGACCTGCGAGCCGAGCCGGATGCCCGGCAGCCCGCCGGGAAACTCGCCGGGTGTGTTGTACCCGCCGGCCGGCAGGCCTGCGCCGCCGGCGCCGAGCGAGCCCGGGCCGTTCACGCACTCGTAGTCCAGCACGTTGAAGTAGCCGTCCGCCTTCTTGCTCGAGAACGAGAAGCGCGCGAACACCTTGTCTTCGATCAGCGAGACATCCATCGAACCGCGCGCGTTCAGGCGATTGAAGCTGCCGAGCGCCACACTCAACGAGCCCGAGCCATCGCCTTGCGGCTTCTTCGAGATGAGGCGGATCGTGCCGCCGATGGCGTTCTTGCCGAAGAGCGTGCCTTGCGGGCCGCGCAGCACTTCGACGCGCTCGAGATCGAGCAGATCGAAAATGGCGCCTTGCGGGCGGCCGATGTAGACGTCGTCGACATAGATCGGCACGCCCGGCTCGAACGACAGGATGTTGTCGCCGAGCCCGACACCACGAATGAAGGCTGCCATGGTCGCGCCCCAGCCAGCGCCGAGCGGCTGAATCACCGCGTTCGGCACGAAGGCATCCAGGTCTGTGACGTTATCGATCCCGCGGACCTCGAGGTTCTCGGCCGTGAACGCCGAGATCGCGATCGGCGTGCTCTGCAGTTTCTCTTCGCGGAACTGCGCCGAGACGACCACTTCCTCGAGCCCGCCGCTCTGATCGGGATCGGCGGCGAACGCAGGTGTCGCGAGCAATGCGGGCGCACCGGCGAGCAGTGCGCGTGCAATTCGTGCCCTGGAAATGACCATATAGCTCCCCCTATCCGCTAATGGAAATTCAAGCGCTTGATTTAGTTTTCGAAAGACGGTAGCACCAAGCGCCGAGGAGGAGAACGCAACGGATCGAACGATCAGCTTTCGGGTTCCGCGAAAAATTATGAACACCCTGCAGAACATCAAGGCGTTTTTGCTGGTCGCGCGCACGGGGAGTTTCTCCAGCGCGGCGCGCGAGCTCGGTGTGGCGCCCTCAGTGGTGACGAAGCGCATCACGCGCCTCGAGGAGGAGATGGGCGCGCAGCTCTTCGTGCGCTCGACCCGCGCGGTCTCGCTCACTCCGGCCGGCGAGCGGCTGCTGCCGCAGTACCAGCGGCTCGTGGCGGAGCTCGACGAGATCATCGGGTCGACGGCGGCGGCGGAGCGCGGCATCGAGGGCCACTTGCGCATCAAGGGACCGACGACGCTGACATCGCTCTATCTCGGGCCGATCCTGTGCGACTTCCACGCGCTCAATCCCGGGCTGACGATGGACATCGTGCTGCTCGACCGCTCCGTCAATCCGCTCGAGGAAGGCTTCGATCTCGTGTTCGGCGCCTCGCCCGCCTCCTACCCCGATGTCGTCGACATTCCGCTCTGCCCGTACCGCATCGTGCTCTGCGCCGCGCCCGCGTACCTCGACGCGAAAGGGCGGCCCGAGCACCCGACCGAGCTCGCCGAGCACGACTGCCTCACCTCCATGCTGATGGGCAACACGTGGGTGTTCGAGCAGCAGCCGAATTCCATCAGCATCGAAGTGCGCTCGAAGCTGCATGCCAACGATGCGCGCGTGCTGCGCGAGGCCGCGCTCCGTGGCACGGGCATCGCGGTGATCCCGGAGTTTCTCGTCGTGGACGACCTAGCGAAGGGAGCTCTCGTCGCGCTGCTGGAAGATACGCCCATTCCGGAGTACTGGCTCAAGGCCATCGTGCCACGCATCAAGTTGAGCAAGCCGGCGGTGCACGAGCTGGTCGAGTTCCTGAAGAAGCGCCTGCAGTCGATGCCGCCCTCGCTGAGCGGCGGGGCACCGTAAGCGCGGCGCACAGGACCTTTCGTGAAACGAGAAGACTGATCGCGCCCCCGCTCACGTTCTGCCGCTCGCGCCCTTCGGCTACCCTGCGCGGACCATGAAGACGCGGACATGCAGCCGGCCGAGATGACGGCCGCGGGCGCAACGACGCCGTTGCTCCATCAACCCGCGTCGATCGGGGCCGCAATGTAAAGACAGAGAGAGAACCGTAGACGATGGCGAATGAAATCATTCCGACCCGCACCGTGCGGCGGCCGGCGACACGGCCCGTGCAGACCGTGACGGCGGACATCTGCGTGCTCGGCGCCGGCATTTCCGGTGTCGCGGCGGCGCTCGAGGCGGCTCGGCTCGGGCGCAAGGTGGTCATCGTCGATGGCGCGCCGGCGCTCGGCGGGCAAGCGATCGGCTCCATCATCGGTACGCTGATCGGGCTCTACACGCACGGGCCGCGCGCGTACCAGATCACGCATCTCGTCGCGGACGATCTGCTGCGCGACCTCGACGCGGAAGGGTCGCTCCTCCGCATGCACCGCTCCACGGTCACCTTCCAGTACGACGAAGTGCGGCTGTCGCGCTGGATGGAGCGCAAGATCGAAGCCGCGGGCGTGCAGGCGATCGTCGGCGCTGTGCTGACGAGCGTCGCCTTCGAGAATCGTCGGGTGCGGCACATCGAATTCGCCACCCGCTTCGGCCCGGTGCGCGTCGTGGCGGACGGTTACGTGGATTCGTCGGGCGATGCGAGCCTCTCCTACGAGGCGGGACTCGAGGTCCGCGAGCCCGACGCGCCGATCTACGGCTCGATGAACTTTCTCATCGAGGGCTACAACCTCGACACGGTCGGCTCGCTCGACATGGTGGAGGTGCGCGAGCGGCTCGCGAAAAAGGGCGCGCAGTACGGGCTCGTGCGCCACGACGGCTGGTTGATGCACTTCCCGGGCAAGAACTTCATGCTTGCCAACATCAACCACTTCCCGACCCCGGTGAATCCGCTCGCCTCGGCACACATGGTGTTCGAGGGCCGCCGCCAAGCGGACGCCATCATCGTGTTCCTGCGCGCCGAGTACCCGCACATGTTCGCGAACGCGCGCGTGCGCGCCTACGGCAATCCGGGCCTGCGGCAGACACGCTGGATTCAGAGCAAGCGACAACTCACGCTCGAAGACATTCGCCGCGGCGAGCGGCCCGCGGATGCGGCGGCCCGCTGCGCGTGGTGGGTCGAGCTGCACAACACCCAGGAGCTGGTGCACTGGGAGCAATTCGCGGACGGGCACGTCTACTACATCCCGCTGAGCTGCATGACTCCACGCGATGCGGACAACATCGTCGCGGCCGGGCGCTGCGTCGATGCGGACTCGCACGCTTTGTCGGCGATCCGCGTGATGGGCCCGTGTATCGCGATGGGAGCGGCCGCGGCGCACGCGCTCGACCTCGCCGGCACGGGCTCGGTCCACGATATTGACCTGCGGAAGTTTCAGGCGCGGCTCACGGACAATCTGGATCGCACCGACTGAGTCGCGCTAGCCTGCGAACCCTCGACTGCACGGCGGGAGACCTATGCGTCATCTGCGTGAAATGCGGCTTCTCTCGGCGCTTCTCGGGCTCGTCGCGGTGCACGCCGCGCACGGCGCCGAAGCGGTGGACGCGGCGCGCATCGAAGCCGCGGCATCCGATCCGAACAACTGGCTCACGACCGGCCGCACCTATTTCGAGGAGCGGTTCAGCCCGCTCACGCAGATCAACGATCGCAACGTCGCCAGGCTCGGTCTGGCGTGGTTCGTCGACTTCGGATCCACGATCGGTCTCGAGGCCACGCCGCTCGTCGCGGATGGCGTGATGTACACCTCCGGCGTCTGGAACATCCTCCACGCCATCGACGCAAAGGCCGGCAAGACGCTGTGGAGCTACGACCCGCAGGTGCCGCGCTACATCGGCGGCATGGCGCCGACGCACCGCGCGACCTCGCGCATTCTCGCGTTCAAGCTGGGCGGCACGGGCTCTTTGCCGCCGCTTCCTCCGATGCCGCTGCTCGATCCTGCTGCCCAGACCGCGTCGAAGGACGTGATCGCGCGCGGTGCGCAGCTCTATGCCGGCACCTGTCGGCTCTGTCATGGTCTCAATGCGGTCTCCGGCGGCATGACACCGGATTTGCGCTACATGTCCGCGGAGACACACAAGCAGTTCAAGCAGATCGTGCTGTACGGCGCGCGCGCGAAAGACGGCATGGCGCCCTTCGCGGACATGTTCGACGAGCAGGACGTGGAGGCGATCCACGCCTACCTGATCGATCGCGCGATCGCCGCGCGCGATGGAGGCACCCGATGAAGCTCACCGACGACGAGAAGGCCATGCTCGATGGCGAGCGCGGCAAGGCGCATCAGAAGGCGATGGAGCTGCTCGTGCGCTACGCCGAAGCCCTCGGGGCCGAGCGGTTCGTCGACACGAACAACGTCGCCGGCGTGCCGGGCACGTCGAACCTGTTTCTCGAGAAGTACTACACGCAGCCGGGCGATCGGTACGACGTCATCTACTCGCTTTTCGACCTGGACAGCGACGAGATCGTCGAGGTGCCGCGGATCACCGTGAACTCGTGCCACTTGCAGGGCGGCGTCGATCCGGAGCAGTGGCAGACCCTCGGCGCAAAGCCCGAACAGCTCCGCATCAGCCAGGCCGGCGAAACGTCCGCGGCGAGCCTTGGCATCAAGATTCTGAAGACCTGCACGCCGTATCTCGCGGGCAACGTGCCGAAGCGCGGCGAGCACTGCGCCTGGATGGAATCCTCCGCGGTCGTGTACTGCAACTCGGTGCTCGGCGCGCGCACGAACACCGAGGGACGCGAGAGCACGAGCGCCGCGATGATCACCGGCAAGATTCCCGACTGGGGCTTTCATCGCGACGAGTACCGCTTCGCGTCGCATCGTATCGATGTCGAAATCCCCGTCGAGAGCCTGATGGACTGGGGTATGCTCGGCTACTTCACCGGTCAGGTGATGGGCGAGCGCATTCCCGTGCTCGTCGGCCGCTATGGCAAGCCGGACCTGATCCGGCACAAGCATTTCGGCGCAGCGGCCGCCTCCTCCGGCGGCGTCGAGATGTACCACATGGTCGGTGTGACGCCCGAGGCGCCGAGCCTCGAAGCCGCGCTCGGACCGAACGAGCCGATCGAGGTGTTCAAGTACGGCAAGGCGGAGCAGCGGCGCACGTACGAGACCCTGAACGCGCGCGCCAGCGATCCGAACGTCGACTACGTGATGCTGGGTTGTCCGCACGCGGCGCTCGAGCAGATCCAGGAGATCTGCGGGCTGCTCGAGGGCAAGAGGATCAGCGCGAACGTGCGGCTCTGGGTGTTCACATCACGCGCGGTGCGCGCGGTGGCGGATGCACGGGGCTACACCAAGATCATTCGCGACGCCGGCGGCGTCGTGATCACCGACACGTGCTCCGCCATCGGACAGGCCGTTCCGCCGGGAACGAAAGTCGCCGCGCTCGATTCGGCGAAGCAGGTGCACTACTTGCCCGCGATCATGGGCATTCAAGCGTGGTTCGGCTCGACGGCGGACTGCATTCAGGCCGCCCTCACGGGCCGATGGAATGGAGTGGCGCCATGAGCGTTCGCAACGAGACTGCCGCAAAGGAGCTAGCCGCGCGCGAAGGTGCGCCGGCCACAGGCGCTGCCCCGGCCAGCTTGTCGACCGAGGCTGCGGTTCGCGGCGAAGTCATTGTTCTGCACGGACGCAAGGTCGTCGGCGGCGTCGCCGAGGGCGAGGCGCTCGTCACGCGCGACACGATTTCGGGCTGGGGCGGCGTGAACCCCATGAACGGCACCATCATCGAGACGCGCCACGAGCTGCGCGGCGTGAGCTTCAAGGACAAGATTCTCGTGTGCCCCGGCGCGAAGGGCTCCTCGGGCTGGTCCGCGATGTTTCACACCTGCCGGCTCGCGGGCACGGCGCCGAAAGCGATGATCTTCAACGAGATGACCACGAAGATCGCGCTCGGCTGCGTGGTCATGCGCGTGCCGTCGATCACCGAGCTCGATCGTAATCCGCTCGATCTCATCGCGACGGGCGATTGGGTGAAGGTCGATGCGGACCGCGGCGTAGTGGAGATTCGCAAGGCCACGCCGCGCTAGTTGCGCACGCTCGAGCTTGTCCGTTCGGCCGCTAAGGGCACCGCGCGCTCGAGCTTGTCCGCGCGCCCGCACAAGGCACCGCGCGCTCGAAGCTTGCCCGCGCGCAAGCTCAGGGCACCGCGCGTTCGCTCACCATCGTGAGCACGTCGTAGAGTGCGACCGGCTCGCCCGCCTGGTTGGTGATCTCCGTGTCCCAGCGCACTTCGCCATAGCCGTTCGCCGGACGCAGAGACTTCTCCTTGCACGTCAGCCGCACCTTGATGCGATCGCCAGGCTTCACCGGCTTTACGAAGCGCAAGGAGTCGATGCCGTAGTTGGCGAGCACCGGGCCGTAGTCCGGATCGACGAACAGTCCGGCGGCTGCCGACACGAGGAAGTAGCCGTGCGCCACGCGGCCGCCGAACAGCGGATTGCGAGCCGCGTCGGCTTCATTCATGTGCGCGTAGAAGGTGTCGCCCGACAGCGCGGCGAACCGCTCGATATCCTCGATCGTGACCTCGCGCTCAGCCGAGAAGAACGTGTCGCCAATCGTGAGCTCGTGAAACGGCTTGCGAAACGGATGCACGCCGGGATCGCGCGGACGCGCGCCGCGCATCCAGCGCCCCGTGACGGCGACAATCGTGTTCGGCGATCCCTGCACTGCGGTGCGCTGCATGTAGTGCATCACGCCGCGCACGCCGCCCATCTCCTCGCCGCCACCCGCCCGGCCGGGACCGCCGTGCACGAGATGCGGCAGCGGTGAGCCGTGCCCGGTCGACTCCTTCCCGCAATCGCGATTCACGACGAGCAAGCGACCGTGATAAGGCGCGAGCCCGATCACCAGTTTCGCCGCCGCAGAATCGTCCGCCGTGAACACGGAGCTGACGAGACTGCCGCCGCCGCGGCGCGCGAGTGCGATGGCCTCGTCGAGGCTGCGATACGGGACGATGGTGCAAACTGGCCCGAACGCCTCGACCTCGTGAATGGCGCGCGCGGACGACGGATCGCGGCAGTAAAGCAGCGTCGGCGGTATGAACGCGCCCTTCTCCGCATCGGCGCCGGCCAACTCGAAGCGGCTGCTGACGGTGCGCTCGGCGGCGCTACTCACGCTGCGCTCATCGCTGCTCGGGCTGCCGCAGACGATCTCGGCCTCGCGCTCGAGCCGTGCGATCTGCTCACGCACTTCGCGGCGCTGAGCCAGCGAGGCGACCGGCCCCATACGGACGTCCTCGCGACGAGGATCGCCAACGACGATCTTCGCGAGCGCGGCGCGCAGCGCATCGATCACGGCCGCGCTCGTTTCCGCGGGAACGAGTGCTTTCCGAATGGCCGTGCACTTCTGCCCCGCCTTCGCCGTCATTTCGCGCACGACCTCGCGCACGAACAGGTCGAACTCCGGCGTGCCGGGCGCTGCGTCGGGGCCGAGGATGGACGAGTTCAGCGAATCCGTTTCCGCCGTGAAGCGCACGGCGTGCTCGATGACCTTCGGATGCCGGCGCAGCGCGCTCGCCGTGCTGGCCGACCCCGTGAACGCGACCGCGTCCTGACACGTGAGGTGATCGAAAAGATCGCCCGCGCTCCCGCAGATCAATTGCAGCGCGCCCTCCGGCAGGATGCCGGACTCGACGATCCGCCGGACGACGAGCTCGGTGAGATAGGACGTCGCCGTCGCGGGCTTGACGATGGCGGGCACACCCGCGATGAGGGTCGGTGCGAGCTTCTCGAGCATGCCCCACACGGGGAAGTTGAACGCGTTGATGTGCACGGCCGCACCTTCGAGCGGCGTGCAGATGTGCTGGCCGACGAACGTGCCGGTCTTCGACAGCATCTCCGGCGCGCCGTCGACGTACACGCGACTGTTCGGCAACTCGCGCGTCCCCTTGCTGGCGAACACGAAGAGCGTGCTGATGCCGCCGTCGATGTCGATCCACGAATCCGCCTTGGTCGCCCCCGTGGCGTACGACAGCGCGTAGAACTCGTCCTTCTTCTCCGTGAGAAACTTCGCAAGATTCTTCACGAGCGCCGCCCGCTCGTGAAACGTGAGCGCGCGCAATGCCGGGCCACCCACGTTGCGCGCGTAATCGAGCACGGCACGAAAGTCGATGCCCTCGGTCGACGCTTGCGCGATGACGGCGCCCGTCGTGGCGTCCCGAAGCAGCGCGCCCTCGCGCGCGCCTGCGACCCAGCGACCGCCGACATAGTTCTTCAGTTGCATGGTGTGCCTTCCGAGAATCAGCGGCCCGTGAACTTCGGGCTGCGCTTTTCCATGAACGCGGCCACGCCTTCCGCGTAGTCCGCCGAGTATCCGAGCTCGCGTTGGAAGTCGCGCTCGAGATCGAGCTGCTGTTCCAGAGTGCGACTGCCGGAGGTGTAGATCGCCTCCTTCGTGCGCGCGAGCCCGAGCGTTGGAGCGGCTGCGAGCTGGCGCGCGAGTTGATCCACCACGGTGGGGAGCTCGGCGTCATCCACGCAGCGCCAGATCAAGCCCCACTCCGCGGCCTGCTCGGCGCTCAGCTTCTCGCCGAGAAACGCGAGCCCGATGGCGCGCGCCTGTCCGACGAGCCGCGGCAAGCTCCACGTGCCGCCGGAATCCGGCACGAGGCCGAGCTTCGAGAACGACTGAATGAAGCTCGCCGAGCGTGCCGCGATCACGAGATCGCAGGCGAGCGCGATGTTCGCACCCGCACCGGCCGCCACGCCGTTCACCGCCGCGATGACCGGCTTTGGCATCGAGCGCAGCGCGAGGACGAGCGGCTTGTAGCGCAACTCGATGGACTCCCCGAGATCGGTCTTCGAGCCGGCCGGCGCGACCGCGCGATCGTTGAGATCCTGCCCGGCGCAGAAGCCGCGGCCCGCGCCGGTGATCAGCAACACGCGACAGCTCGCATCGTCACGCACCCGCGCCAGCACCTCCCGCACCTCGGCATGCATTTCGACGTTGAAGGCATTGAGACGGTCCGGCCGATTCAGCATGAGTCGCGCGATGCCGTCGCTGTGATCGAAAAGAATGCACTGGTAAGGCATGTGCTACTTCTCGTCGTAGGTGAGCTCGAGCTCGGGGGTCTTCGCGTGGGACTGGCACGCCAGGATGAAGCCTTGTTCCAGCTCCCAGTCTTCCAGCGCGTAGTTCTCGACCATTTCGACCTGTCCGCGGAGCAGCTTCGTCCGGCAGGTCGCGCAGACGCCCGCTTTGCACGAGAACGGGAGGTCGATGCCGGCGCGTTCCGCGGCGTCGAGGAGGGATTCGGTGTTCGTCTGCATCGAGAAGGAGCGGCGGCGGCCGTCCATGATGAACGAGACGCGCGTTTCGCCGGCCTTCACCGGAGCTTCCGCCGCTTTCGTCGGCGTGCCGGCTGCGTCGCCCGTGGGCGCCGCGGGCTCTTCGTGTTGCAGAGTCGATGCCTCGCCAGAACCTGCGGGATGCGAGTGCGCTGCGCGCGAGTGGTCCCGAACGGGCGCGCAGTGGATGCGCGTACTCTCGACGCCGAGCTTGCCGAGCGCGCTGCTGACCTCCGCCGCGAGCTGCTGCGATCCGTAAACGTGGTACTCGCGAACCGATTTCGCATCGAAGAGCGTCGAGGCGAGCGCATCGATCTTGGCCGCATCGAGCGGACCGCGGAGCAACTCCGCTTCATCGGGCTCACGATCCATCACAAAGCTCAGCGACAGGCGATCGAGATGCCGATCCTTCAGGGCCAGAAGCTGCTCGAGCGGCTCCGCATGCTCCTCGTTCTGCGCGGCGCAGAACACGAGCACGCGCGTCGCGTGATCCTGACCCAGCAAGCGCCTCACGAGAGCGACCGCGGACTCGACGCCCGCATCAGCCGCGAACGCGACGAATGTATTGCTCAGATGCATTTGAAATAGTCGAACGGCTCGAGACAGACCGTGCACCGGTAATGCGCCTTGCACGGCGTGGATCCGAATTCGCTGACGCGTTCGGTCGCGCGGCTTCCGCATTTCGGGCACGGCACGACGGTGGGCGCGCCGAAAAGCCTGCGCACGCTGCTCACCGACTCCGCGGGCGGCGCGATGCCGAAGGCGCGCAGCTTCTGCTTGCCCTTTTCCGTCAGCCAGTCGCTCGTCCAGGGCGGCGACAGCACGTTGTCGAGCACGGCGTTCGCAAAGCCGGCGCGTGACAGCGCGTGCTCTATGAGGCTGCGAATCACCTCCGTCGCGGGACATCCCGAGTACGTGGGCGTGATGCCGACGTGCAGGCGTCCGTCGTCCCGCCATTCGACGTGACGCACGATGCCGAGATCGACGATGCTCAGCACCGGAATCTCCGGGTCCTGAACCGCTTCGAGCACGCGCCACACCGCCGCTTCGCGCGTCGCCGCGCCACCCCCGACAGCTTGCGATCCCGCGGTCGGGGGCGCGGCGGACTCGCGATCGGCCGCCACTACCATGACGCCCCCGGATACGCGCGATGCAAGAACTGCATCTCCGCGAGCAGATATCCGAGATGCTCGGTGTGCTCGCCGCGCTTGCCGAACCATGAATAGGGTGCGTCCGCCGGCCGCGTCAACGTCGCCTCCTGCAGCACCTCGTCGATGCGCGACGACCAGCGCGGCTGCAACTCCGCAAGGGACGGCGCGACACCCGCCGCGGCCATTTCGCGATCGATGTCGTCCTCCGCGAAGAGCTCGCGCGTGAAGCGCCACAGATCGTCGAGCGCGGACTGAACGCGCCGGTGACTCTCCTCGGAGCCGTCGCCGAGCCGCACCACCCAGCCCGCGCTGTATCGAAAGTGATAGCGCGTTTCCTTCAGCGCCTTGGCGGCGATCTCCGCGAGGCGCGCGTCCGAAGATCGCTGCAGGGCCTCGTACACCTCGAGTTGAAAGGCATCGAGCAGCAGCTGCCGCACGATGGTCCGCCCGAAATCGCCGTTCGGCTGCTCGACGAGCGCGAAATTCAGGAAGTCCGATTGATCGCGCCCCATCGCCAGATCATCTTCGCTGCGTCCGCGGCCTTCGAGCTCGCCGGCGTACGTCAGCAGCATCCGCGCCTGGCCGATCAGATCGAGCGCGGTGTTCGCAAGCCCGAGGTCCTCTTCGAGCGCGGGCGCATGCCCCACCCACTCGCCGAGCCGCTGGCCGAGCACGAGACTCGTATCCGCCAGCCTGAGCACGTACCGCAGCCGGGCGTTCACAGGTTCTTTACCTCGTCGGGGATCGCGTAGAACGTCGGGTGGCGATACACCTTGTCCTTCGCGGGCTCGAACAGTGCATCCGCGTCGGCGGGATCCGATGCCGTGATGTCGCTCGACTTCACCACCCAGATGCTCACGCCTTCCTGCCGCCGCGTGTAGACATCTCGCGCGTGCTCGATGGCCATGCGCGCGTCGGCTGCGTGCACGCTACCGACGTGCTTGTGCTCCAGCCCCGAGCGCGGGCGAACGAACACTTCGAACAGAGGCCATTCTTT
>DASZSS010000269.1:0-5407 GCA_035548535.1 Steroidobacteraceae bacterium | reverse complement strand
ACGAGCTGCGGGAAGAACGCGACGAACAGCGCGTAGTTCAGCAGATTGCGCTCGGCCGGCAGCTTCCCGCGGTACACATCGATCACGTAGCCGAGGCTCTGGAACGTGTAGAACGAGATGCCCACCGGCAGCACGACTTGCAGCACGGCCACGTGCGGCTCGAATCCGAGCGAAGTGAGCAGACGCGCCGCTTCGGTCACGAAGAAACCGTAGTACTTGAAGAACCCCAGCAGCCCGAGGTTGATGACGGCGCTCGCCGCCACGTAAGCCTTGCGTCGCCGGGGCTCCTGCGCCGAGCCGACGAGCAGGCCGCAGCAGAAGTCGAGCACCGTGCTGAACATCAGCAACAGCAGGAACTTCCAGCTCCACGCGCCATAGAAGATATAGCTGGCGATCAGCAGCACGACGTTCTGTGGCGTGCGCCGGCGCGCGCCCCAGTACAGGCAGAACACCGCGAGGAAGAAGATGATGAAGACCGGCGAGTTGAACAGCATGGCAGATGCTCGTCAGGTTTCTAAACGCTCGCGCAGCTCGCCGAGAAACGTTGCCGCGCGCATGCCATCGGACATGCGGTGATCGAAAGCCAGCACGAGATTCTGCTGACCGCCGGCATCGGGCGCACACAGCCCCAGAATCGCGGACTGGCGCTCGTTCAGCACGGGAGTGAACGAGGTGACGCCCACGCCGGACAAATCGGTGACCGTGAACGTCCCGCCGGACACATCCTGCATCGAGAGCTCTTCTCGGAAATAGCGCAACGTGAGATCGCGGACGGCGCGACAGATGTCGAGCTGCGAGAGCTGGCCGGTGTTGCGCACGATGGGCACGCGCAGAGACTTGCCGGCATTGACCGCGAATCCGATCGAGATCTCGCGATACGTCCAGGCGCGGCCCTGCGCGTAGAAGCCGTTCAACTCCCGGTAATCTGCGAGCAGCGCGGCGGTCTCGTGCAGCACCAACTCGAGCAGACTCACGGGCCCGATGCCGGCAGCCAGCGTCGCGAGCTTCGCCTCCACGCGCTCCGCGGCCGCGGGAACGACGACGAGGCTCGGCACGATGGCGTGATAAACCTCGCTCAGTCGCATGGCCTCGATGATCTTGGACGGACTCTGCTCCAGCGGCTCGGCGAGCTCGAAAGCAACTTTGTCCGCCGGGTTCGCCGCCGGCGTCACGGATGCGCTTCGTGCCGCGATGTAGTCATCGGTCCGCGCAGCACGCGCTGCCGCGACCCGCTCGACTGTAGCGACGTCGATCCGGCCGCTCGCGGGCAACTCATCGGGCGTCACACCCAGCTCACGCATGCGACGCAATGCCTTGCGGGTGTAGCGCGACTCGTCCAGCGCGTCCGGCTCGACGGAGGCGGCGTTCGCGGCCTTGAGCTGATCGAGCGACACATTTTGATCGTCCGCGATCCACGCGAGCACCGCGCCGACTGCGACGATGCTCTTGGGCTCGTGCTCGTAGAACACGTATCCCGCGCGCTCCGCGTGCACGTCGAACGTCGCCTTGGTGGTTTCGAGCGTGGCGATGACATCGCCTGGATTTACCCGTCCGCCGCGCGGCACCTGCCATGCGACGATCACCGCATTGTCGTCGTTCACGTTCATCTGCGGAACGAGCACCTGCGACGGCTCACGCATCGAAGAGCTCCAGGCAGATGTCGTAGATACCGGCTTCGCTCGGCAGCACGAGTCGCTCGAGCTCGATCGAAGAGGGAATGGGCGCGGGATGTGCGGCCAAGCGGCGTACGTGCAACGGTTTTTGCCCTGAGTATGTGGTCGCGACGCCCGCGATCACTTCGCTTGCCAGATCGAAGCCCGCGGCACCCTCCTCGACCACCAGCAGCCGGCCCGTGCGCGCCACTGAGTCACGAATCACCTGGATGTCGAGCGGCGACGCGAGCAACGGGAAGATCAGCTCGGGCGCAATCTCCTCGCGCTCGACGAGTGAGGCGGCCGCCCGCTCCGCCAGTCCCGACATGCGACCGAACGCGACCACCGTGAGATCCGGTTCCCCCGCCGGCGACAGCACGGTGCTGGGCAACGATGCATCGGTTTCTGACAGCGCGTACCCGGGGGGCAAGGGTGCAGCCGCGCGCTCTTTGTAGAGCAGCTTGTTCTCGATGATGAGCACAGGGTCTTCCACGTCGCGCAGGGCCTCGTACATGGCGCCCACCTGGACTCGCCCGTGCATGACGACGACCACGAGGCCCGGCACGCCGACGAAATGCTTCTCCAGATTCTGACTGTGCGTCGGCCCATAGCCGCGCCCTCCTCCCATCGGCGTGCGCACGATGACAGGCGCCCGCACCTTCTCGGCATACATGCTCTTGAACTTCGCGGCGTGATTGACGAGCTGATCGCAGCAGAGCGTCAGGAAGTCGCCGAACATGATCTCGATGATCGGCCGCGCGCCGCCGAGCGCGAGCCCGTTGCCGATGCCGACAATACCCGCCTCGCTGATGGGCGCGTTGATGACGCGATCCGGAAATTCGTCCGACAACCCTCGCGTGATCTTGAAGGCGCCGCCATACGGCGAGCGAATGTCCTCGCCGATGAGCACGACGCGATCGTCTGCGCGCAGCCACGCGCGCAGCGCGCGATTGATGCCCTCGAGCTGTGTGCCCTCTTCGATCTGCGTTACCCGGCGCAGTACCGTGCCCGGTCGGATGCCGACCGTTGCCGGAAGCACATCGCGCGGTCGGCCGGCGGCCGCTTGCGCCACGGCACGATCCACGCGCTCACGCGCGCCAACGAATTCCGGCACATCGCGCCGCGTCCCGAGTGACGCGAGCATTTCGTTCACAGGGTCGCGAGCCGCGAACTCCGCGATCTCGGTGGCGTCACGGTTGTCATCACCCTTCGAATGTGCGGCAAGCCGATACGTATCGACGCGCACGAACGCGGGCACGCAGCGCTCGCGCACGAGCCGCACCGCCTCGTGCAGCGTCTCGCCCAGCGTCCGGTAATCCCAAGTGCTGCCGGCATAGGTCGTGATGCCGAACGCGGCAGCTCGCGCGCAGATATCGCCGGCCAACGTTTCGCGCTGATGCGTCGACTGCGCGTACAGATTGTTCTCGAGCAGGATCAACAAAGGCAGACCCCACTTCGCCGCCATGTTGAACGTCTCGTAGATCACGCCTTCGCCCAGCGTGCCATCGCCGATGCACACAGCCACGACGCTGCGACGACCGACCCGCTTCTGCGCGAACGCGAGCCCGGCGGCCACCGGCACGATGCCGCCTTGCACGCCATTGCTGAAGAAGCGACACCCGCAGAGATGCTGACTGCCGCCGATGCCCGTGCACACCCCCGCGCTGGTGCCCATGATCTCCGCGATCAAGCCCTCGACGTCGTCGGTCCAGGCAATGAAGTGTCCGTGACAGCGGTGGTTGGAAAAGATGATGTCGCGTTCGGGATCCAGACTCTCCGCCAGCAGCACGGCCGACAGCTCCTGCCCGATGCAGGTGTGCGTCGTGCCCGCGACCTTCCCTTCGGAGAAGAGCGCGAGCAGGCGCTCTTCCACGAGCCGGATGAGGTACGCGCGCTGCAAGCGGGTGTCGATCATCGCGTCCCGGCTCCGGCGACGCGTGCGCACACCGCGGGAATACTGACCATGTCCGTCGCGTCGGCGCCGTCGAAACGCACACCGAACTCGGACTCGAGCGCGATGATGAGCTCGACGTGCTTCAGCGAAGTCCAGCGCGGCTCCGCGGCGCGCTCGAGCTGTGGATGAAAGGCGATGCGCGCGCCGAACACGCGCCGAAAAACCTTCTCGACGCGCGCAAGAACCGCCGCATCGTTCACCACTGCGCTCATGGGCTCGAGCCGTCGTGCGCGAGACGCGGACCGGCAGCGTCGACGACGTGCAGCTGAGCGGTGATGAATTCGGCGAGCATACGGTGACCCTCTGCGGTCGGATGGTTGTTTCGATGCATGACGTAGAGCGAGCCCGGATCGGATACGGACTTGAAGAGGGGCACGGTATCGATCACGTCGACTCCGCGTGCACGCAAGAGCGCTGCGAGATGCTCGTGATGCAGCGGCTCGGCGAGATCGTGGCTCACCACCTCGGCGTACAGCGGCATGATGACGACCACGAAGCGACCACCCCAGCTCTGCGTCGCGCGCCGCGCAAGATCGATGCTTTGCTCCCACGGCCGCAGGTCCGGCGCTTCCGGTGGCTTTTCCAACAGCTCGGGCAGATGTAGCCGCTTGCGCAGCAGGGACAGCGTGAGGATTCCTGCGAATCGGTCGCGCTCCGCCGCTTTCACCGCGCGCGCGATGCTCGCGTCGGCTTCGTATTGCACCTGAATGGCGATGCTACGCATCGCCTGATCGACTTCGCCGCGCCGCTCGAACAGATGCTGCGAGAACGTGGGATCGAGATACCGGCTCAGCACCGGATCGCTCAGCTCGTCGCGCGTGTCCGCCGTCCACGGATGCATGATCCAGAGCACGAGGGGTGGTTTGAGCGGCTCGACGTATTCGCGGAACGTGGCGAGCATCGAGAGCGTGCCGCTCCCGGCCATCCCGAAGTTCGCGAGATTTGGATAGATGTGTCGGAGCCTCGCGATGAGGCTCGAGCCGTTCGCGACGCAGTGTCCGAGCGTGAAGGACGCGCCGATCGCCGCCACGTCGACGTGACCGCTCGCGATCAACCCCGGCGGGTTGTTGAACCCGAACTCATCCGTGTGGAACGTGACGTAGCGCCCCGCCTCGTTGCACTCGACCACCTCGACGTTCGAGGCGTGCGAGAGTGGGAACAAGCCTTCCGGCAACTGCTGGCGCACGCGCGGCTGGCGCGGCCACTCACGCGAAATGCCGGGTAAGGCGTCGATGCCCTGGGCACGCAGCTCGGCCACGATCTCGGATTTCGTGCGCAGGTCGAACGGCACCCCGAGCCGATCCGCATCCATCTTGCGCGCGTGCTGCGTGGATGGCGGATCGGGCGAGACGATGTGGATCATGATCTCGGCCCCGAGCAGCGCCGCGATGAACGCACCGATCTCGAGCGCCACGCGCACCTTGCCCGCGGAGGACAGCTTCAGGGCCGCGTAGCCGGTGGCAAGCGCGGTGCCGAGCAGCAGTCCGATCACGCTGATGGCCGCCGTGACGGACATGGCCGCGAGCCGCCCGCTCAGCGCGAACAGCGCCAGCACGCCGAATGTTCCGACGCAGAAGCCGAGCAACGCCAGCGTAGCGAGCCCGGCCCACGGCGATTTAGCCTTCCCCATATGGTGTTCTTGTGTTTATTGCCGGCGGGCTCTTGTCGGCTCCTCGTTATTTGGGAGGTCTCGGCCCGCGCGGTGAGCGATGCATTGTGTCCGAGCGGGCCGCCGGGTGCACGCACCTTCAGACATAACGTGCGCTACATCACGGTCTCTGAAAAGAAGCGGCGCCATCAT
>DASZSS010000268.1:0-11178 GCA_035548535.1 Steroidobacteraceae bacterium | reverse complement strand
CATCGCTCGTGCACGCGATAGGGCGAGGAGGCGACGATCTCGTACGGCTCGCTTGGATCGGGGAGGATCTTCGCGTAGTGCTCGGGAATGCGCCGGCGCGCTTCCTCTTCGGGCAGCGCTGCGTCCTCGCCGTACGTGACGCGCCACATGCCATCCTTGCCCAGCACCGCGACGACGGCCCAGTCCACCGGATCCGAAAGCATGTTGGCGGGGCCGAAGCCGTGCTTCGCGAAGTCGTAGTAGACATTCGTGGCGACGAAGCGATCGGGCCACGTATGGCCCTCGAAGGGCAGGCCGAGCGCGTGGCGCACGCCGCTGCGCGCGCCGTCCGTTCCCACCACCCAATCTGCCTGCAACTCGATCGGTCCGCGCGGCGTCTCGGCGGCCAGCGTCACGCTCTTCGAGTCCTGCCGCAAGCCGACGACGCGTGTGTTCCAGCGAATCTGCGCGTTGGGCAGGCGCTCGAGATGTCGCATGACGAGCTCTGCGAGGATGTGCTGGCCGAAATGCAGGTTGTAAGTGCTCTCGTGATCGTCCGGCGCGGTGAGTCGATTGTCGACGGCGACGACCGTGCCGGTCGAGGGCACGCGGAAGGTGAAAGCCCAGCTCTTGAGCCCGATGGCGAGCGCATCCGCGAGCAGGCCGAGCCGCTGGAGAATCCTCACCGTCGTCGGAAAGTACACGGCGGCGCGCGGTGAATCGTTGATCTGCGCTTCGGCCTCGAGCAGCGTGACGGGAATGCCGTTGCGCGCGAGTCCGAGCGCGGTCAGAAAGCCCACCGGGCCGGCGCCGACGACGATCACGCCCTCTCGTTTTTCCATGTCGTCCCCCCTCAGCACGCCACTCGTTCAATCGAACATAGCAGAGCCGACAGCGCACGCGCGCACGGCTCGGTGATCTTGAGTGTCAGCAGGTCGTCCGCACGCGTGCGTCCGAGATTGATCGCTGCGATGGGCTTACCGGCCGCGGCGGCCACCTGCGCGAAACGATAACCCGAGTACACCATCAGGGACGAGCCCACGACGAGCATCGCATCCGCCTGATGCAAGTGGTACATCGCGGCGTCGACGCGCTCCTTGGGCACGCTCTCGCCGAAGAACACGACATCGGGTTTCAGCACGCCGGCGCAATACGAGCAGGGCGGCACCTCGAACGTGCTGAAGTCGAGCCCATCGAGATCGGCGTCGCCGTCCGGCGCGATGCGCGCATCGAGTTGCGTCCAGGATGGATTCAGCGCGATCAGCTCGTCCTGAAGCTCCGACCGCGGCTGCAGGCGCCAGCAGTCCATGCATCGCACGAGATCCATGCGCCCGTGCAGGTCGATCACGGCCTTGCTGCCCGCCGCTTGATGCAGACGGTCGACGTTCTGCGTCACCAGTTGCTCGACGTGGCCTTGCTGTTCGAGTTGGGCGAGCGCCCGATGCGCGGCGTTCGGCGCGGCGCGCCCGAAACGTTGCCACCCAAGGAGACTGCGCGCCCAGTAGCGACGCCGCGTGAGCGGGTCGCCCATGAATGCCTGCAGGGTCACCGGTTGGGCGCGTTTCCACGCGCCGTCGGCATCGCGATAGTCGGGGATGCCCGAATCGGTGCTGCAGCCGGCACCGGTCAGGACGAACAAACGGGGATAGCGCTCGATGAAGTCGCTGAGTGCGCTCGGCTCCATGCCGTCGAGAATAGCATTCGCGTCAAGCGCCTCGACGAGAGCGCGTTCGCTAGCGATCCGCGACCGGGCGGACCTGGAAGCCGAGCACGCCTTTGCGATTGATGCCGATCACCAGCTCGCTGTCGGGGCCGCGCGGCACGCGCACGAAGGCGATGCCTTCCTTGCCGATCTTCTCCAGTCGTCGGACCCAGGGCGCGCGCTTGTGGAAGTGTAACGGCTCGGCGCCTTTCAGCGTTGTGGCCGCGGTGGCAGTGACCACGACCTGCTCGGGGTCGTCCGCGCCCTGCAGTGCATGCGCGAACGAGGCGGCGCACTCCGTCGAGGACGTCGCGCTCATCACCGCGCTCGGGCCGATGCAGAAGCGCTCGAGGTGCTGATCCGCGGCCGGGGACTGCACGGAAGCGATCAGCGAGCCGGTCGTGGCCAGCGCGATCCAAGTTTTCCGTACCGTCGTCATGGACCGTACCTTCCACCGGCGAGGGGGTCCGGAGGTATCCGCGAACGCCGCTCGCTCGCGCGCGAGAGCGCGCCGCGCTATGTAGGTGGGAAAGGGACCGCGCGTCAGTCGAGGCGGCCGAGCGCGTAGGCCGCGTCCGACGATGCGGGCTCAGCCGCTGGCACGGGGACTCAGCTCGTTGGGAAGGGCGGGCTCAGCCGGAACGCGACGGAATGGCTTCTGGCGGGCGGGTCGGCGCAGCCTGTGCGGCTTCATGCGGCACGTCGGCGCCGCCGGCGCGCGACCGCGCAAGCTTCTTGCGTGCAACGCGACTCAGGCGCTGTGCGACCGGACCCGCCTTCTTGCGGGCACGCGGCTCAGCCGGTGCGCGACCGGACCAGCTTCTTGCGGGTAGGGCGGCCGTCGCGCGGCGGCTCAGCACGAGCCTTGGCGGTCAACGGTCCGAACTCGGCCTTCGCCACGGCGTCGATCCGGCGGGCAGCCATGCGGTATCGCTGCACCAGCTCGCTCCCGAAGGTCGTGAGAATGGCGCCGCCACCGCCCGCGCCGCCGACGGTCGCGACGGTCGCGGGCTCGACGAAGGAATGATTGATCTCGTCGAGCAGCAGCCAGGCGCGCCGATAGCTCATCTTCAGCTCGCTCGCGGCCCGGCGCAGCGAGCCCGTGCGCGCGATCGCCTCCAGGAGCTGAATCTTGCCGGGACCGATCGAGCAGCCCGGCGTGAGATCCACACGAAAACGAATGTTTTGCATCGGCAAGCCTTGGATCGGTTCGGCCCAGCATCGGGTGCTTCCGCGCGCCAGGCAATACTAACGTCAGCCTAGCAGCGATGGCATGCGTGGCGCAGCCTCTCGCGTAGACTCGGACGCATGAGCGCATTCAATCCAGCGGCGTATCCGGCCCTCTACTGGGTCATCGCGTCGGCGATCGCGGACCGCGGCACGGTGTCGCTCGAAGTCGCGCGCCGCGACGCCGGCGTCGAATTCGTCGTCGGGGCGGGCGATGGCCGCTCGGACGCCGCGGGGCTCCGTCTCGCACTCGCGCGGGAGCTTGCAGCCCTGCTCGGCGGAAGCATCGAGGTGCAGAGCGCGCCCGGCCGCGCGAGCCTGTTCCGCTTCTTTGCACCGGCAGCCGCGCTGACATCAGAGCACCGCGCCGTGCAGGTCGGCGCGTGATGGTGAGCATGGCATGACGTCCGCGGAAGCCCGCAACCCTCTGCCCGGAGCGGACCTCATCGATCTGGTCGTGATCGGCGGCTCGGCCGGTGCCGTGCAAGTCCTCAGTCAGCTCGCGCTGCAACTGACCGATCGGTTCGCGCCCGCCATGGTCGTCGTCGTGCACATGGCGCAGGATGCGCGCGCGATGTTGCCGCAGATTCTGGGCGCTCCCGGGCGTCCGCCGATGAAGCAGGCGGAGGACAAGGAGCCGGTGTCGCCGGGCACCGTGTATTTCGCAGCGCCCGGCTATCACTTGCTCATCGAGGCCGAGCGCACGTTCGCGCTCTCGCTGGATGAGCCGCAACACTTCTCGCGTCCTTCGATCGACGTGCTCTTCCAATCTGCGGCGGACGCATATGGTCCGCGTGTTGCGGGCGTGATTCTGAGCGGCGCGAATACAGACGGCGCCTCGGGCTTGCGTGCGATTGCCGACGCGGGCGGCGTGACGATCGTGCAGGATCCTGAAACCGCGGAGGCGGCGACAATGCCGCGGGCTGCGTGGGAGGCGTGCCCGAACAGTCATCTCATCGACCGTGCCGAGTTGGCGAGCTGGCTCGGCTCGCTGGAGCGACGTAATCCATGACCGCAGCTTTCGAGGCTATTCCCGACGTGCAATGCCAGCTTGCCGAGTCGCCCGTGTGGCTACCGGGAGAGCGCGTGCTCGTCTTCGTCGATATCACGGGGCGGCGCTTGCATCGGTTCACGCCGGCGAGCGGGGCGCTCGAGAGCTTCGCGATCGAAGAGGACATCGGATGCGTCGCGCCGGCGAAGGGTGGAGGCTACGTTGCCGGACTGCGATCCGGTATCTGGCTGCTCGATGAGCGCGGCGCGAAAGTGCGCTGCCTCGCCGCGAATCCGGAGAACCCCGCGACGAGCCGCTTCAACGACGGGCGCGTCGATCCGCGCGGCCGACTCATCGCCGGCACCGTGGATGAGCCAAAGGCCGGCGGCAACGCCAATCTTTATCGCTGCGATCGGCGCGGCCTGACGCGTTTGAGCACCGGTTACCTCACCACCAATGGCGTCGCGTTCTCCCCGGATGGCCGCACGCTGTATCACTCCGATACACCGCGCTTCGTGATCTACCGGTACGACTACGATGCGGCAACGGGCGCGGCCGAGAATCGCCGCGTGTTCGTGCAGATCGAACCGACGGCGACCGATCGCGGGCGACCGGACGGCGCCGCGATGGATTCCGAAGGATGTTACTGGAGCGCGCAGTACGAGGGCGCGCGCGTGCATCGCTACGATCCGGACGGCAAGCTCATCTCGTCGCATCCGGTCCCTGCGCGCAACGTGACGATGCCGGCTTTCGGCGGCGACGACATGAAGACGCTGTTCGTCACGACAGCGCGCGAGAAGAGCGGGGCCGGCGGACATGTCTACGCGATGCGCGTCGATGTGGCCGGCGTCGCCTCGCCGCCGTTCGATCCCGAGGTGTGACTAGCGCGACCGCGCGCGTCGCACGGCGTCGCGCCAGCCCGCGATCTCGCGCTCACGCGCATCGGCCGCGAGCTGCGGTTCGCATTTCGAGTCGGCCTGCCACAAGCTCGCGATCTCTTGCAGCGAGCCATAGAGGCCGGCGCCCAATCCGGCGAGGCACGCAGCTCCGAACGCCGTCGATTCCGCCATCCGCGGCCGCAGGATCGGCATTCCCAGAACATCCGCGAGCCGCTGCAGGAAGAACGCGTTCTGCGCCATGCCGCCGTCGACCTTGAGCGTCGCGGGGCGCACACCATCGGCCGCCATCGCGTCGAGCAGATCGCGCGTCTGATAGGCGACGCTGTCGAGCCCGGCGCGCGCGATTTCCGCGCGACCCGATGCGCGCGTCAACCCGACGATGGCGCCGCGCGCATCGGGATCCCAGTGCGGCGCGCCGAGCCCGGTGAACGCGGGCACGAGATACACGCCACCCGAATCGCGCACGGACTTCGCGAGCACCTCCGTCTCCGCGGCGCGCGCGAAGAGGCCAAGCCCGTCGCGCAGCCATTGAATCGTCGAGCCCGCCGACAGAATCGAGCCTTCGAGCGCGTAGGTCCGCCGGCCGCCGAGCTGATAGGCAATCGTGCTGAGCAAGCGATTCTTCGAGCGCACGAGCTGCTCGCCCGTGTTCAGCACGAGAAACGCGCCGGTGCCGTACGTGCTCTTCGCATCGCCCGCCGCGAAGCACGCCTGGCCGATGAGCGCCGCCTGCTGATCGCCCGCGACGCCCCGGATCGGCAGCGCCTCGCCGAAAATCGCGGGATCGGCGACGCCGAAATCGCCCGCGCTGTCGCGCACCTCCGGCAGGCAGCTCATGGGCACGTCAAACAGTGCGCAGAGCGAAGCGTCCCAGCATCCTTTGCGGATGTCGAACAGCGCGGTGCGGCTCGCATTCGTGACATCGGTGACGTGGAGACGGCCCTGCGTCAAGCGCCAGATGAGAAAGCTGTCGACGGTGCCGAACGCCAGATGCCCCGCCTTCGCGGCGGCGCGCGCTTCGGGAACGCGCTCGAGAATCCACGCGAGCTTCGTCGCGGAGAAATAGGGATCGAGCAAGAGACCGGTCTTCTCCGCCACCTCCGGCTCGTGCCCGGCGCTTTGTAGCTTGCGACAGAGATCGGCCGTGCGCCGGTCCTGCCACACGATGGCGTTGTGCAGCGGAGCGCCCGTGCGGCGATCCCAGACGACGGTGGTCTCGCGCTGGTTCGTGACGCCGATGGCCGCGACCGTGCGCTTCTGCTCGCGCAACCGCCGGAGCACTTCGCGCGCGGTGGAGAGCGTCGTCGCCCAGATCACCT
The DNA here is from genome assembly GCA_035548535.1 of Steroidobacteraceae bacterium. Taxonomy (GTDB): domain Bacteria; phylum Pseudomonadota; class Gammaproteobacteria; order Steroidobacterales; family Steroidobacteraceae; genus JADGHX01. Next base: position 5,061 of record DASZSS010000268.1, on the reverse strand, counting down.
CCGGATCGTGCTCGACCCAGCCCGATGCCGGATAGAGCTGCGCGAAGGCCTGCTGCTCGAGCGCGATCACCTCGCCGCGGCTCGTGAAGGCGATCGCGCGGCTCGAGCTCGTCCCCTGATCGATCGCGAGCAGAACGGCATCGCTCACGGCAGCCTCGCTCAGTGTGTCATGGCGTAGACCGCGAAATTTACACCCATGCGCATGCCGAGCGAGGCGCCTTCCTGCGGGTAATCGGGATCATCGGCCCACTGCCAGGAGTCGCCGAGATCGTTGTTGAAGGCGATCGCCACCATCACGCGCCCGTCGTCGTCGAGCACGGCGCGCCAGCGCGGCGTGACACCGTCCGCGCGATACGGCACGCCGCCCTGCAAGGCGTTCCAGTTCGGCACCTGATATCTCGTGTTGAGATCGTACACAGTGTGGAAGAGCGGATGATCGTCCGGCAGATCGACGATCGGGCGGTCCGGAAAGATGCGCCGCATGCCGGCGACGAAGCCTTCCCACTCGCGCGTGCCGAAGAAGCTGTCGCAGAGGAGAAAGCCGCCGCGCAGCAGGTACTCGCGCAGCTTCGCGACCTGCGCGTCCGTCAGGTCCCACATCCCCGGCAGGCCGACGATCAGGAACGGCCAGTCGTAGACGTCGTCGCCGTCGTCGAGATTCACCGGCTGCTCGACCGAGCGCACGTTGATGCGCGTGAGCCGGCGCAGGATCCGCGCGAACCAGCGGTCGCCGCGGGGATAGTCCACCGCCCACGCCGTGCCGCCCTGAGTCCAGTCGCCGCTGCCGAAGAAGAAGCCGTAGGGCGAGTTGGGATACATGAGGCGCCCGACCACGAATTCGCCGGGCACGCGATAGTCCGGCGGCAGCTCGACGTCGGCCTGCGGTTCGAGGCTCTGATAGACACGGAACTCGCGCTCCGCGTGCAGCGACGATTGCACGCCGAGGAGCGCGAGCGCGAGAAGACATCGCCTGAGCATGGCGCGCAGTATGGGGCCAGCGAGGCAGGGGCTCATGCTCCACGGCGCGCAGGTCCGCGCGCCGGCCGGCTTCGACTAGGCGTTCGCCGCCAACGTGCCGTCGCAAGCGCGTCGAGGCCGCGCGCCGGACGCACCTAGAATCGACGCCGCTCGAACGAAAAGTCCGCACTTCGGGAGCCACGGACATGAGCAGCGGAATCCATGCAACGTTGGGCGAGACCTCCACCGCGGGCTCGGGCGCGCGCGCCGTGCGCGCAATCCTCGCGGGCGGCCTCCTGGGCGGGCTCTTCGACATCACCTTCGCGTGCGTCGCGTGGGCCCTGCGCGCCGGCGTGACGCCGATCCGCGTCGGGCAAAGCGTCGCCGCCGGACTCCTGGGTCGCGAAGCCTCGCTCGCCGGCGGCGTCGCGACGGGCGTCCTCGGCCTGGTGCTTCACTTCCTCATGGCCATCCTGATGGCTGCGGTCTACTACGGAGCGGCGACGCGCATTCCGCTTCTGGTGCGGCATGCCGTGCCGTGCGGGCTCGCCTACGGCCTCGGGCTGTTTCTCGTCATGAACTTCGTCGTGATGCCGCTCTCGGCCATCGGCCGGATGGGCGGCAACGGTCCGCTCGTCATCATGATTCCCGAGATCCTGGTGCACATGTTCGGGGTGGGATTGACCATCGCGCTGTTCACGCGCGCCGCACTGCGCGGCGCGCCCCGTGCTCCCGCGCCAAGCCTCGCCTAGCGCTATTTCTTCTTCTTGCGCCCGCGCGTGCTGCTCTTTTTGCGCGGTACCTTCGCGCCCGAGCGGCGCGCTTCGGAGAGGCCGATCGCGATCGCCTGTTTCTTGCTCTTCACCTTGCGCCCGGAGCGGCCGCTGCGCAGGGTTCCCTGCTTGCGCTCGTGCATCGCGCGCTTCACTTTCTTGCGTGCTTTCTTGCCGTACTTAGCCATGGAAAACACCTCGTCATGCCATTGGACTCGGATGTAATCGCGCGGACGCCTTGAAGTTCCTATGAAAATTGGCACCTACAACGTGAACAGCATCGGCAGTCGCCTGACGAACCTGCTCGAGTGGCTCGAACGCGAGGCTCCCGAGATCGCCTGCCTGCAGGAGCTCAAGACACCCGACAACCGCTTTCCCGCGGCGGCGATTCGCAAGGCGGGGTACGGCTGCATCTGGCACGGGCAGGTCTCGTACAACGGCGTCGCGATCCTGGCGAAGGGAGTGGAGCCCGTCGAAATCCGCCGCGGCCTGCCGGGAGACCCGGACGACACGCATAGCCGCTACATCGAAGCGGACGTGTATGGGATCCGGGTGGGGTGCCTGTATCTGCCGAACGGAAACCCGCAGCCCGGCCCGAAATTCGACTACAAGCTGAAGTGGTTCGAGCGGCTGATCGAGTACGCGCAGACGTTGTATCGGCTGCAGCAGGCCGTCGTCCTATGCGGCGACTTCAACGTGGTGCCGACGGACTTCGACATCTACAACCCGGCGTCCTGGAAAAAAGACGCGCTGCTGCAGCCGGCGACGCGCGCGGCCTATCAGCGGTTGCTCGCTCAGGGCTGGACGGATGCCATTCGTAAGCGGCATCCGGACGAGCGCATCTACACGTTCTGGGACTACTTCCGCAATCACTGGGCGCGCAACGCCGGTTTGCGCATCGATCACCTGCTGCTGAACGAGCCTGCGGCCGCGCGGCTCGTGGCCGCCGACGTGGATCGCTGGGTGAGAGGTCGAGAGCACGCGAGCGATCATGCGCCGGCCTGGGTCGAGCTGTCGGACAGTGGACCCGCGGTGCGCGCCGATGTCGCGACAGGAATGGAGGTTGCTCCAGCTCCGACGCGCTCGCGCGCGCGCAAGTAGTCGGCGCCGCGCAAACGAGCGAGTGAGCGCGCGCGATCCCGCGCGGCGGAGCGTGCTGGATGACCATCTTGAAGATCATCGGGGTCGCGATCATCGTCCTGTGGCTGGTGTTGTGGCTCGCGGTGAAGATCACGTTCGGAGCGATCCACCTCCTGCTCGTGCTCGGAGTGGTGCTGCTCGTCGTGGGCTTCGTGAAGGCGGCCAGCTAGCGCGGGCGCCAATGTGCGCGCTCTGTGCAGGAGCCCCCTGCTACGGATCGTCCGACACCTTCCACATTCCGTCCCAGCTATCCACCTCGTACCGGTCCGTGACCGGGAAGCCGGGCGGTCGCGTGTCCTCGAAGCGCGGATCGAAAGTGATCTTCGTCGCGTAGCGCGGCTCGGTCGCCGACAGCGTGCCGGCCGTCAGACTGCCGTAGATGAAGAGCGTCGCATTCCCCGGCGCGTGCTCATCGGTGACGACGAAGCGCCGCTTCGCGTAGATCGCGGCGTCGATCTCGAGATCGCCCGGACCGGTCACCGAGTGGCGTGCCACCTCGATGTAGTTGTCCGATACCAGCCCGAGGTAGTCATCGCCCTTCGCGTCCGCGCGCGGATCGTGCGCATACACGAGGTGACCCTCGACGACGATGAGATCGGGCGAATAGACCAGCACTTTCCCGCTCACCGTGCCGCGAATGTAGAAGGTCGTGTCGCGCGTGCCGACGATGTACGTCGTGGTCGGCGCGAGCCGCTGGCGCTGCTCGGGTCCCTTCGACTTCGCCGGCTTCCAGCCGTACGTGCCGTCCTCGTAGAACGTGATCCGCGTATCGCCCTGGTACGATTGCACTTCGACCTGCTGCGGGTTGGCTTGCGCGGCGAACGGCAGGAACTTCGCGGGCAGCGGGATGCGCCCGGCGCGCGTCTCCAGGCCGGCGCGGAAGATCTCCGCGCGCTCCTTGCGTCCCACCGCGTTCGCGAACGTGAGGCCGCGCGCGGCCGTCGTCACCTTGCCGAAGAAGCGCGGCGTCGCCGAGTGATCGTAGCCGACCAGAATCTCGGAATTGCTGTGAAAGCGCCCGACGATCTCGTCGTCGTGGAGCTGCACTTCGTCGTCCCAGCGGTCGACGAGCTGCGTGAAGTGCGAGAACGCGAGCCGCTTCATCTGCATCTTGGTGCGCAGGCGCTTGCCGCGCTCCTCGGTCACGACCTCGACGATCATGCGATCGATGCCGGTGTTGTCCGCGGCGGGCTGGCGGGTCAGCACGGCGGTGTACTCCTGGCCTTCCTGCGTCCAGGAGAGGTGCGCTTCGTTCTGGGTCGTATCCTGAAAGCCGCGCGCGCCTTCCATCACCTTCTTCGTCAGCAGCGCCTGTTGTTGCGCCGGAATCGCAGTCTCCACCACTTCCGGCTCTGGCGGGGCGGCGCTGACCGGAACGCGCTCCTCGCTCGGGGCGGAGGTGGTGAGAATCTCGGTGTTCTCGGGGGCCGTGGCCTCCGGGCTTGGAATCGAAACGGGGGAGAGACTCTCTTCGGTGGGCGCTTCGCGCGGCTCGGGCGCCGGGCTCGCGCTCGCGACGACGGGCGGCGGTTCGACCTCCGATGGCGCGTTGTCGGCGATGGCGGCTGGCTGCGTTTCGCTCACCGTGGTGGTCGGCGCCGAGGAGCGCTCGATCGCGGGCGAGTTGTCGTGCTCGGTGTCGTGACCGTCGTCGAGCGAGACGTTGAACGTCAGCTCGGGCAGGGAGCGCAGATCGATGCTCGGGACGGCGATCGCGCTGAGCAGGAGCAGGAGGCCGAGGTGGAGCAGAACGGAGACCGCAACGGTCCATGCGATGCGCCGTTCCTCCGGCTCCCGCATCTCGATCGGCACCTCGTCGAGTGTTGCCGATGTCACTGCCCGCTCCCACGCGGCGTTGAGGGTTATGTTTCGCCGCGTTTCCCAACAGTTCGTAACGAGAATATTCCGGCCGCAAGAAGCGGTCCAGACAGGCGGACGCGACTTGTCGCGCGCCGCGGTCAAGTTGCAGCGGCCGTGTCAGAGAAGACGAGATTTGGAGCGTGCGCTCGCGTACGGCGGGGTGCCGGGCTGAAGCGGGTTGCCCGATGGAGGTTCGCTGACGAGTGGCTGATCTAGCAGGCTGTCTTCAGGCAATCCCGCCGCGTGCTCCGTCGCGGCAGCGGCGATTACCCAAGCAAATCACACGCTCATCCACGATAACTTGTGCGATTTCTCGCATCCGCGGCGGTGT
>DASZSS010000267.1:0-3183 GCA_035548535.1 Steroidobacteraceae bacterium | reverse complement strand
CGTAGAACAACACCACGATGAGCGGGATCGCCGCGATGCGAATCCACGTCAGAGTGTTCGGAATGGTCCAGAGCAACGGAAACCCTAAGCGCCGGGATGGAGGTGATCATAAATGTTCCGCGCGAGGGATGCGCCGATCCCCGCGACTTTCTCGATGTCGGCCACGCCGGCCTTCATCACCTCCTGCAATCCCCCGAAATGCTTCAGCAGCGCGCGCCGCTTCGCCGGGCCGAGCCCGGGCACGGCCTCCAGCACGGACTCGTTGTAGCGCCGCGCACGCTTGCGCCGATGCCCCGTGATCGCAAATCGATGCGCCTCGTCGCGAATGCGCTGGACCAGCCGCGACGCCGGCGAATGGGCCTCGGGAACACGGGGGGCGGCCGCCCCGTAGATGAAGAGCCGCTCCTGCCCCGGCCTGCGATCCGGCCCCTTCGCCACGCCGACGAGCGTGATGTCGTCGTCGAAGCCGAGCTCGACCAGCACCTCGTGAACCTGCGCGATCTGCCCGAGGCCGCCGTCGATCAGCAGCAGGTCGGGTGCCGGAATCTCGCCGTCGCGAATGCGCGTGTAACGCCGCGTGAGCGCCTGGCGCAGCGCCCCGTAATCGTCCCCCGGCGTGACGCCGGTGATGTTGAAACGACGGTATTCCTTCTTGAGCGGCCCCTCCGGGCCGAACACCACACACGACGCGACCGTCCCCTCCCCGCCCGTGTGGCTGATATCGAAGCATTCGATGCGCTGGGGAATCTCGGGCAGCTCCAGCTCCGCCGCGAGGCTCGCGAGCTGCTCCTCGACGCCCTGGCGCTGCATGAGCCGCATGCGCAGCCCCTGCGTCGCGTTCTCCGCCGTGAGCTCGATCCAGCGGGCGGCAAGGCCGCGCGCCGGGCGCCGCACCTCCACCTTGTGATGCGCGCGCTCCGACAGCACCTGCGCGAGCGACTCCGCCTCCGCATCGTCGAGCGGGCAGTTAACCAGCACTTCCGGCGGCGGCTCCTGCGTCGAGTAGTACTGCATCACGAACGAGACCAGCGCTTCGTCGGGTTCTGCAAGCGCTGCGCGCGGGAAGTAGCTCGTCGTGCCGAGATTGCGGCCACCGCGCACGAGCATCGCGCTGATCGCGTACTCGCCCGGCTCGCCGATGATCGCGAACACGTCGACGTCGCGCTCCCCTTCGGCCGTGACGATCTGCTGCGACTGGATGCGCTTCAGCGCGGCGAGCTGATCGCGGATCTCCGCGGCCCGCTCGAAATTGAGCTGCGCCGCCGCCTGCTCCATGCGCGCTTGCAGCTCGGCGTTCACTTCGCTGCTGCGGCCCTCGAGCACCTTCACCGCGGAGGCCATGTCCTGCGCATAGGCTTCGCGCGTGATGAGGCCAACGCACGGCGCGGAGCAGCGACCGATCTGGTGCTGCAGGCACGGCCGGCTGCGATTCGCAAAGAACGTGTCGCGGCAGTTGCGGATGTGAAAGAGCTTCTGTAGCTGCTGCAGCGTCTCCTTCACCGCGCCCGCGTTCGGAAACGGCCCGAAGAAGCGCCCGGGCTCGTTGCGCGCGCCGCGATAGAACACGAGACGCGGGAACTCGTGATCTTCCCGCAGGTGGATGTATGGGAAGCTCTTGTCGTCGCGCAGGACGACGTTGAAGCGCGGCCGGTGCTGCTTGATCAGGTTGTATTCGAGCAGCAGCGCCTCGGTCTCGGAGTTCGTGACCGTCACTTCGATGTTCGCGATCTGCTGGACGAGCGCGTGCACCTTCGGCTCGACCTTGCTCGGGCTGAAGTAGGAGCGCACGCGATCCTTCAGGCTGCGGGCCTTGCCCACGTAGAGCAGCTCGCCCTCGGCGCCGTACATCCGGTACACGCCCGGCCGGCGCGGCAAGGCGGCGACGAGACTCTTCAGGCCTTCAGGGCCGGCCCAGCCCGGCTCACTGTTCATAGAGCGACTTGCGGTCTAGAGATCGGCCAGCTCGCAGGCCCGTTTCAGCACGGCCTTGAACATCTCCGCGGTGAGCCGGCGAGTCTGGGTGTTGTAGCGGCTGCAATGATACGAGTCGATGAGGTGACGCGTCTCCTTGCGGACATCGAGGACGTGCTCGGCCGCATGGGCGAAGACGAACTGCGAGCGCTTCAGCTCGAGCGCCGTCAGCAACGCGTCGTGGGCGATGCGCCCGAGCGCGACGTACACGCGCGCGCTCTTCAGGCGCGCGAGCTCCGCTCGCAAGAAGTCGTTGCAGCGGCGGATTTCGTCGGGCAGCGGCTTGTTCTCGGGCGGCACGCACTTCACGGAATTGACGATGCGCGTGTTCACGAGTTTCAGCGGATCGTCGGCGGACTCCGAAGTGCGTCGCGTGGCGAGCCCGAGCTCGTGCAGGGTCTCGTACAGAAGCACACCCGCATAGTCCCCCGTGAACGGTCGCCCGGTGCGGTTCGCGCCGTGCAGTCCGGGGGCGAGCCCGACCAGCACGATACGAGGCGCCGCCGCCCCGAAGGAGGGTACGGGCCGGCACCAGTACGTCGGATACTTCTCGTGGACCTCGGCGAGAAAGGCCGCGAGCCGGGGGCAGCGGGTGCAATTGGGATCGTACGTCGCGTCGGCCACGAGGCCCGACAGCGAAGGCCGCTTCGCCTGCGCGACCGCCCCTCTAGCCAACGAGGCCTCCGCGGTGAGCCGGCCCAGCACGACCGGCGTCCGACGAGACGCGGTCGACTGCACCGAGGCGCGCTCGCCCTGCGTGCGCCCAGCGTCCCACGACGCGCGCCGCGCTAGTCATCCATGTGGCGAATGATCGCGTCGCCGAACCCGGAGCAGCTCATGAGCTTCGCGCCCGGGATGAGGAGCTGCAGGTTCTCCTCCACGTTCTTGCGCGCGGCGAGCTCGCGCTTGTCCGCGCGGATCGCTTCGCGCAGTCGCGCCAGGTCGTAGGTCAGCTCCTTGTGCGCGATCGTGTTCGCGATGCCCTTGATGATGAGGTCCGCCGCCTCGTTCCACTTGAGATACCGCAGCATCATCTCGGCCGAGAGGATCAGCGAGCCGGGGTTCACGCGATCCTTGCCGGCAAAGCCCGGCGCCGTACCGTGCGTCGCCTCGAACACCGCGAGCCCATCGCCGATGTTGCCGCCGGGCGCAATGCCGATGCCGCCCACCTGGGCCGCAAGCGCATCGGAGATGTAGTCACCGTTCAGGTTC
>DASZSS010000266.1:0-24293 GCA_035548535.1 Steroidobacteraceae bacterium | reverse complement strand
CGCGCGAGCGGTTGCCGTGCTCCGTCACTTGCCGCCGCGACCCGCTGGCTGCGCCCGGAAAGCGCTTCCTCAGCTCGTCGGGGACTTCGACGGTTCCCACTTAACCGTAATCTGCGGGGTCTGCGGCGTATACACCCCGGGTACCAGCTCGAGATCCACCGGCTTGGTGCCCTCGCGAGTCACCGGCATGAGCAGCCGCTGGTCGGCCTGCACCTCGAGGATCCCGATGCTTCCGGGCATCACCCGGAACGCCATGCGCACCGGCCATTTCGCCCCGTCGCGCGTCTTCAGCGTGAGCTGCCCGCCGCTGCTCGCCGCGGTTGTGAGGTCCACCACGAGGGTATTGCGCTTCCAGTACTGCGGAAACACCGTGGTCGCGCCCCCGTCCGGGCCGAGCTCGACCAGCACGTCCACCGCTTCCGGGCCCTTGCCGGGCGCTTTGTGCCAGGGCATGTGGCCGCACGCCGTCAGAGTCACGAGACAGAGCGCAAGAATCCAGGTCTTCATCGCACGACGTCTCCTCCGGACGGACTAGTGCGTAACATACGCGAATCGCGCAGAGTACACACCGTATGAACGCTCTCCACGCCTTCAACTTCCGCCGCTGGATCGATGAGAACCGCCACGTGCTGAAGCCGCCCGTCGGCAACAAGCGGGTGTTTCGCGACAGCGAGTTCATCATCATGGTGGTCGGGGGACCGAATGCGCGCAAGGACTATCACGTCGATCCCGCGGAGGAATTCTTCTATCAGCTCGAGGGCGATATCGTGCTGAAGACCGTGCAGGAAGGGCGCGTCGTGGATGTTCCGATCCGCGAGGGCGAAATCCTGCTGCTGCCGCCGCGCGTGCCACACTCGCCGCAGCGCGGCGCGAATACCATCGGCCTCGTGATCGAGCGCGAGCGCCGTCCGGGGGAGCTCGATGGGTTCCAGTGGTACTGCGAGCGCTGCAGTAATTTGCTCTACGAAGAATTTCTGCCGATGACGGACATCGAGAAGCTCGGCGAGATTTTCGAGCGGTTCTACGCCAATACCGACCAGCACACCTGCAAGAAGTGCGGCGCGGTGATGGAGCGGCCGAAGTAAGCGCGGACTTGCGCGACCGTGCGTGCCGCCGCATCGACCCGTATGAATTTCGAAGCCACGCTCGAGTTCGCCCGGCGCGCGGATCAGGCGGATCCGCTACGCCGGATGCGCGCGCGCTTCGCCATGCCGCGCGATGCGCGCGGCGCCGAGTTGATCTACTTCGCCGGGCATTCGCTCGGACTGCTGCCGCTCGCGGCGCGCACTCTGGTCAACGAGGAGCTGGAGGACTGGGCCAAGCTCGGCGTGCGCGGGCACGACGCGGCGCGGCGGCCCTGGATCCCGTATCACCAAAACCTCACTGCGGGCCTGCAGCAGCTGACGGGCGCCAAGGCGAGCGAGGTCATCGCGATGAACTCGCTCACCGTGAACATCCACCTGATGCTCGCGAGCTTCTACCGGCCGAGCGGTGCGCGCACCAAGGTGCTCATCGAAGCCGGTGCGTTTTCGTCGGATCGACATGCCGTGGAGTCGCAGATCGCGTGGCACGGGCTCGACCCGGCGCGCGAGCTGATCGAGCTTGCGCCCGCGGAGGGCGCCGACCTGATCGCGGAGTCCGCGATCGAAGCGCTCCTGCAGCAGCGGGGCGCGGAGATTGCGCTGGTGCTCTGGCCGGGCGTGCAGTTCCGCACCGGACAGTCCTTCGACATCGGGCGCCTCACGCGCGCCGCACACGCGGCGGGGTGCCTCATCGGTTTCGATCTCGCGCACTCGATCGGCAACTTGCCGCTGTCGCTGCACGTGGATGGCGCCGACTTCGCCGTATGGTGCGGCTACAAGTATCTGAATGCCGGTCCCGGCGCGATTGGCGGCGCGTTCGTGCACGAGCGCCACGTCGACACGCGCCCGCGCCTCGCGGGCTGGTGGGGACACGAGGCCGCGAGCCGCTTTGCCATGCAGCCGGGCTTCCGCGCGGAGCACGGCGCGGCGGGATGGGCGGTGAGCAATCCGCCGGTGCTCGCGGCGGCCCCTCTGCTGGCATCGCTCGCGATTTTTCAGGAGGCCGGCATCGAGAGGCTGCGCGCGAAATCGGTCGAGCTGACCGGCTTTCTCGAGTTCCTGCTCGAGCGACTCGCACCTGCGGTGAGCATCATTTCACCGCATGTGCCGGCGGCGCGCGGCGCGCAGCTCTCGTTGCGCATCGCCGGCGCCGGACGCGGCGCGCGAGTGTTCGAGCGGCTCGCCGCACATGGCGTCGTGTGCGACTGGCGCGAGCCGGACGTGATTCGTGCAGCGCCCGTGCCGCTCTACAACAGCTTCGAGGACGTGTTCCGGTTCGCTGAGCGCCTCGCGCAAGCGCTGCAGGAGACGGCGTGATGCGCCCGCAAGCGATCAACATCGTCGGCGCCGGAATGGCCGGCTCGCTCCTCGCGGTGTTGCTGGCGAAGCGCGGCTTTCAGGTTTCGCTCTACGACAAGCGCCCCGACCCGCGCCAGTCCGCGGCCGAGCGCGGGCGCTCGATCAATCTCGCGCTCGCCGCGCGCGGCATACGCGCGCTCGAACGCGCGGGCGTGATGGATGCGGTGCGCCCACTGCTCATCGAAATGCGCGGTCGCATGATTCACGACCTCGCGGGTGACACGAAGCTGCTGCCGTATGGCTGGAAGCCCGGCGAGGTCATCTACTCCATCGGCCGCGCGGCGCTGACTCGGTTGCTGGTCGAAGTGGCAGCTCGTTATCCGAACGTCACACTGAGCTTCAACCAGACGTGCATCGGCGCGAGCGCGATGGAAGATGTCCTGCGCTTCCGCGACGAAAACGGCGATGACTACGACGTGAAGCTGACCCCGACGATCGGTGCCGACGGCGCCGGCTCGGTGCTGCGAACCAGCTTTGCGGCGGATGGCTACCTGCAAGTGCGCGAAGAGCTGCTGGATCACGACTACAAAGAGCTCACGCTGCCGCCGCTCGGGTTCGTGCCCGCGCTGGATATGAATGCGCTTCACGTGTGGCCACGCGGCGGGTTCATGCTGATCGCGCTGCCCAATACCGACGGCAGCTTCACCGCCACGCTGTTTCTCGCGAAGCGCGGCGCGCACAGCTTCGAGTCGCTCGCAACGCCCGCGGCGGTGAGCGAGTTGTTCGCGCGCGAGTTTGCGGACGCGGTACCGCTCATCCCGCGCCTGCTGACGGAGTTCTTCGAAAATCCGCAAGGCCAGCTCGGCACCGTGCATACCGCGCCGTGGCACGTGCGCGGGCAAGCGCTGCTGCTCGGCGACGCGGCGCATGCCATCGTGCCTTTTCATGGCCAGGGCATGAACGCCGCCTTCGAGGATTGCACCACCTTCGATGAGCTGCTCGACCACTACGACGACTGGGAGCCGCTATTCGCGGCGTTCGATCGCCTGCGCCGGCCCAACGCGGAGGCGATCGCGCAGATGGCGCTCGAGAACTACGTCGAGATGCGGGATACGGTGCGCGATCCGCGGTTCGAGCGCTTCAAGGCGCTGTCAGTGGAGCTGGAGCGGCGCTTCCCGGATCGCTTCATTCCGCGTTATTCGATGGTGATGTTCCATCCGGAGATTGCCTACGCGGATGCGCTTCACCGCGGCAAGGTGCAGGAGGACATCCTCGCAGCGATCGATGCGGCGACGCCCGCCGGCGCGGCGCCGGACTTCGAGCGCGCGCGCTTCCAGATCGAAGCGCGCCTGCCGAAGCTGTCGGGATTCGGGCTCAAAGCAGATTGAACGCACGCGCGAACGCGCCGGCCACGCCACCCGTGGCGACGAGTTGGAGCACGATGATGATGGCCAACAGCACGCGGTGCGAGCCCTTAAACTTCTCGAACGCCAAGGTGAGCGCTGCGATCTCCGCGCGCAGTTCCCTGGCTCGAGTAGCGCTCTCGACGCGCTGCTCGCGCAGGTCCCGTTTGATGTCAGAAATGTCGGAGCGGATGTGCTCCACGTCGGATTCGAGCTTTGCGACACGCTCTTCCGTGTGCATCGGTTTTACCTCTTCGATGAAAGCCGCCCGAGCGGCGAGTTGCCTGGCCATCTTCGCACTCCCTTGGCTCGAATCCTGCGAGCCGATCCTCGAGTCGATGCGCGAAGTGTAGCCGCATTGTTCGCGCTCGTGTTTCGTATGTTTATACGAGCGCGCCCGCAACTCGCGTGGTGCAAGCGCTAGTGTTTTCCGCAGCGGATCGCGCGTATCAAAATCGCTGCTGAGTTACGCAGCGGGAAGTGCGTGCAGGACTACCGACGCTCCAAAGTCGAGAAGGTCATCGAGTAGGCATGGCGCGCGTCCGCCGGATGCTCGATGCGCTCGACCTCGTGCCACTGCGACATGTCAAGCGCCGGATACACGGTGTCGCCCGGAATATTCGCGTGAATGCGTGTGAGATGAATTCGCTGCGTGATGGGCAACGTGAGCGCGAAGATCTCCGCCCCGCCCACAACGCACAGCTCGGCCGCATCGCCGGCGCGCTGCAACGCCTCATCGATCGAGCGCACGATGACGACCCCCTGCGCCTGCCACGCCGGATCACGCGTCATCACGAGCGTCGTGCGGCCCGGCAAAGGTCTGCCGATGGACTCGAACGTCTTGCGGCCCATCAGCATCGGCTTGCCCAGAGTCACCGCCTTGAAATGCTTCAGGTCGTCCGGCAAGTGCCATGGCATGCCGTTGTCGCGCCCGATCACACCGTCGCGCGTCATCGCGACCACTTGCGAGATCAGCGGCTTCACAGCTCCACCACCGTCGTCAGGATGACGACTCCGCGACCCGGCATGCGAAAGAATTCCGCCGCCTGCGCGCTGCGTCGCTGCATGCGCGCGAACATGCGCCGCCGCACGCCGCGCCAGCCCGGAATGGGCCGCGGCAGCACGACGTGCTGGCCGAGGAAAAACGAGCAGTCCTCCGCGAACACGCGCAGGCCGCGCGCTCGCGCCGCGCGCAGCGCCTCGCCGATATCCGGCGTTTCCATGAAGCCGAAGTGCGCGCTCACCTTGTAGATCTGCGGCAGGATCTGCTCGATCGTGACCCGGTGCGTCGGGTCACGCCGCGGGGTGCGGACGAAATTCATGTTCAGGATGATCACGTGCTCGTGAATCACGTGATTGTGCTCGAGATTGCGGATGATCGCGGACGGCACGACGTCCGGGTCGCTCGCAAGAAACACGCCGGTGCCCGGCACGCGGCCCACGCCCTCGAGCAGCGTGTCGAGCTTGGCCAGCGGCACGGCGAGCTCGCTCAGCGCGGCCTTCAGCTCCATGCGTCCATTGCGCCAGGTCCAGAAGAGCGCGAACAGCACCACCGCGAGCGCGATCGGTATCCAGCCGCCCGCGGCGATCTTCGTGAGGTTGCCGGCGAGGAACGCGAGGTCCATCGCGAGTACCAGCGCGAAGAGCGCGATGACGAGCGCTCGATGCCAGCTCCATTGAGTGAGCGCGACGTACGCGCCGAGCACCGAGGTGATCACCATGGTGCCGATGACCGCGGCGCCGTAGGCGCTGGACAGCGCCGCGGAAGAGCCGAAACCCACGACGAATCCGACGACCGCGATGAAAATGAGGAAGTTCACGGCCGGCACATAGATCTGACCCTGCTGATCCGCCGAGGTCTGCATCACTCGCAATCGCGGCAGCATGTCGAGCTGCACCGCCTGACGCGCCATCGAAAACGCGCCCGAGAGCACGGCCTGCGAGGCGATGACCGTCGCCGCCGTGGCGAGCACGATCATGGGCGCGCGCAACGCCTGCGGAAACATCGCGTACAACGGATGCGCCACCTCGCCACCCGCCGCGAGATGCAGCGCCCCTTGTCCGTAGTAGTTGAGCAGCAGCGCCGGCCACACCAGCGCGAACCATGCGATGCGGACTGGGGTCTTGCCGAAGTGCCCCATGTCGGCATACAGCGCCTCTCCTCCCGTAAGCGCGAGGAAGACCGCACCGATGATGGCGAGCGCGGCCGCCGGCCGGTTTGTCAGCAACTCGACGCCATACGCCGGATTCAATGCGGCGAGCACCTCCGGCTCGCGCAGAATCCATGACAAGCCGGACGCACCGAGCGTAAGGAACCAGAGCACCATGATCGGCCCGAACAGCTTGCCGATCTCCGCGACCCCGTGCCGCTGCACGAGGAACAGCACCGCCAGAACGGCGAGCGTGAGCGGAACGATCGCGTGGTCGAGACGCGGCGCCACGATCTCGAGCCCCTCGACCGCGCTCAGCACGGAAATCGCCGGCGTGATCAGCGCGTCGCAAAAGAAGAGCGCCGTGCCCGCGAGCGCGCACCCGACCAGCAGCAGCGACCCGCGCCCGCCGTCTCGGAGGCGGCGCTGGGCGAGGGCGAGCAGCGCGAGGATGCCGCCTTCCCCTTCATTGTCGGCGCGCATCACGATCACCATGTACTTGAGCGTGACCGAGATCGTGAGCGCCCAGAAGATGAGCGACAGCACACCGAGCACGGCCGAATGGTCCGGCGTGCCGGTCGCCTGCAGCGATTGTTCCAGCGCGTAGAGCGGGCTCGTCCCGATGTCGCCGTAGACGATGCCCGTCGCACCGACGACGCTGGCGACGCTCACGCGCCGCGAGGCGCTCATTTCTTCTTCGCGGACCTCGTGCGCCGGCCACCCTTTTGGGCGGATTTTTTCTTCTTCTTTTTGCGCTTTCTCGCGAGGCTCTTCAGGAACTGCTCGCGCGTGGGCGGCCAGAGCATCGTGCCGCGACACTTCGGCGAGCCGCAGCGGCAGGCGTAGATCTCGTCGACGTTCTCCGGATCGTCCTTCTCGCGGCCGATCTGATAGTCGTAGCCGAGCTCCTCACCCTTCTTCACGTCGCGGATCGTCTCGATCCACACGCGGCCCTTCTCGATAGTCGACTCGCAGTTCGGGTCGCACTGGTGATTGATGAAGCGCGCGTTGTTGCCGCCGACGCCGGCATCGATCACGGTGCGCTTGTCGACGATGAACAGGAACGTGTGGTTGTCGTTCTCGTCGTGGTCCTCGTAGCGGCGGTCGGCTTCCGCGTGGCTGATGCGGTCGCCGAGGTACTCGGTGATGCGCGTGCCTTTCTTCAGGTCGCGCTTCGCGAAGCCGCCGTAGCCGTGCACGCCGGATTTGCGCACCTCGTAATACGGATTGTATTCGTTCGGATCCGGCTTCTGACCCGCCGAGGAGGTGGACGTCTTTCTCGGCATTGAGTCACACCGCGACCGGCGCCTTGATGGCGGGATGGAACTGGTAATTCACGATCTCGAAGTCCTCGTATTGGTATTCGAAAATGCTCGGTGGCCGCCGCTTGAGCGCGAGCCGCGGCAAGGGATACGGCGTGCGCGCCAACTGCTCGTCCGCCTGGTCCAAATGGTTGAGATAGAGGTGGCAGTCGCCGCCGGTCCAGATGAATTCGCCGACCTGCAGATCGCACTGCTGCGCCATCATGTGCGTGAGCAACGCGTAGCTTGCGATGTTGAACGGCACGCCGAGGAAGATATCGGCGCTGCGCTGATAGAGCTGGCACGAGAGCCGGCCGTCCGCCACGTAGAACTGGAAGAACGCGTGGCACGGCATGAGTCGCATCCGATCGAGCTCGCCCACGTTCCAGGCGCTCACGAGGATGCGCCGCGAATCCGGATTCGTGCGCAGCAGGTGCACGGCCTCCTTGATCTGATCGATGGAGCGGCCGTCGGGCGCGAGCCACGCGCGCCATTGCTTGCCGTACACGGGCCCGAGCTCGCCATTCGCATCGGCCCACTCGTCCCAGATGGTGACGCCCTGCTCGCGCAGCCAGCGCACGTTCGTCTCGCCGCGCAGGAACCAGAGCAGCTCGCAGATGACCGAGCGCACGTGAATCTTCTTCGTCGTGACGAGCGGGAAGCCCGCCGCGAGATCGAAGCGCATCTGGCAGCCGAAGAGCGACAGCGTACCCGTGCCGGTGCGGTCGGACTTGCGTGCGCCGGTCGTGCGCACCTGACGCATCAGATCCAGATACGCCTTCATTGGGCGACGGCGAGGTTGCCGGAGGGCACGCGGCGTCGGTACGCGTAGATGAGGAGCGCGATCCCGACGGCGATCATCGGCAGCGACAATGCCTGGCCCATGGTGAACCAGCCACCGGCAAGGTACTGGAGCTGAGCGTCCGGCACGCGCACGAACTCGATGCAGAAGCGCACGGTGCCATAGATCACGAGAAACAGCCCCGAGGGCGCAAAGCGCGGCCGCGGCTTCGAGGTGAATACCCACACGATGGCGAACAGCACCAGCCCCTCGAAGAAGGCTTCGTAGAGCTGCGAAGCGTGCCGCACCTCGCCGTTCACATAAAAGCCCCAGGGTACGGTCGTGACCTTGCCCCAGAGCTCGCCGTTGATGAAGTTGCCGATGCGTCCGAAGAAGAGGCCCAGTCCCGGCAACGGCACGGTGAAGTCGAAGACGTCACCGACGGCGCGCTTGTGGCGCAGCGCGTAGATGACGAGCGCGACGATCACGCCGAGCAGCCCCCCGTGAAAGGACATGCCGCCCTCGGCGATCTTGAGCGGATACCACGGATCCTTGGCCCAGAACGACAGGCCATAGAAGAGCACGTAGCCGATGCGCCCGCCGAGGATCACGCCGAGCATCGCATAGAAGACCAGATCGTCGACGTCGTTGGCCTTCCAGGTGCTGCCCGGCTGCCGGGCTCGCAAGCGCGCGAGGAACCACGCGATGGCGAACCCGATGAGGTACATGATGCCGTACCAGTGCACCTTCAGCGGACCGAGCTCGTGGCCGAACACGGAGAACGGGCCGATCTCGAAGGCAATCGGATTGAAGCCGGGGTACTGGAGCATGGAAAGCGAAGTGTAGCGGAGCCCGCGCGATTCGCTACTCGCGCGTGACGCGACAGAAGAACGCCTTCAGATAGCGGGTCTCCGGGATGGCCGGATGCACCGGGTGGTCCGGCGACTGCCCGGCCGCCTCGAGAATCTGCACGAACCGCCCGGTGTGCCGCGCCGCGCCCTGAATGGCCGCAGCGAGGTCCTCCGGCGAGAGGTGATAGGAGCAGGAGCACGACACGAGAAGGCCATCACGCTCGATCAGAGCGAGCGCGAGCTGATTCAGCTTGCGATACGCGGCCTGCCCCTGGGGGATGTCCTTCTTGCGCTTGATGAACGCGGGCGGGTCGAGAATGACGATGTCATAACGCTCGCCCGCCTCGTACATCTGCTTGAGCGCGTCGAAGGCGTTCGCCGTGACGGTGGCGATCCGCACGCCGTTGGCGGCGGCGTTGCGTTCGGCATAGCTCAGCGCGGTCGCCGAAGAATCGACGCAGGTGGCCGAATGCGCGCCCTGCGCGAGCGCGGTCGTGGCCCACGCGCCCACATAGCTGCACACGTCCAGCACGCGCGCGCCGGCCCACAGGTAGCGCGCGAGGCGCGCGCGGTTCGCCGTTTGATCGTAGAACCACCCGGTCTTCTGCCCTGTCCGCAGTGGCGCCGTGAATTGGAGGCTGCCCTCCACGACGGTAACGTCCTCGGGGACTTCGCCGAAGCCGACCTCCGCGGTCGCGGGGAGCTGCTCGAGATCGCGCGCGGCGGAATCGTTCTTCCAAAAAAGGCCCGCCGGCGAGAGGACGCTGCGCAGCGCCGCTTCGACCTCGCCGCGCAGCGCTTCCATGCCGCGCGTCGCGATCTGGCCCACGATGAGATCGCCGTAGCGATCGAGCACCAGGCCCGGCAGGCCATCGGACTCGCCGAAAACGAGGCGGTAATACGGCTCGCGCGACAAGCGCTCGCGCAGCGCGAGCGCGACGTTGAGCCGATGCACGATCAGCGAACGGTCGAGACCGTGCTCGGCATCCCGCCCGACGATGCGCGCGCAGATGAGCGCGTGCGGATTGGCGTACGCGTGACCCAGGAATTGATCGCGATCCGAGTGAATGCGCACCACCGCTCCGGGCGCGATCTTCGCGAGCGGCGTCGCCTCGTTGTCGATCTCGTTGCTGAAGACCCAGGGATGGCCGGCGCGGATGCGCCGATCTTCGCCGCGCTTCAGCTTCAGAACAGGACCTGCGTCGAACATTCGGCACCGATATAGTGAGCGGCGAATTCTACTCGAAGACGGTGCACCGCCATGAATCGGCTCGCGCAAGAAACCAGCCCGTACCTGCAGCAACATGCGGCCAACCCCGTCGATTGGTACCCGTGGGGACCCGAAGCGCTCGCGCGCGCGAAGCACGAGCGCAAGCCGATTCTGCTCTCGATCGGCTACTCCGCCTGCCACTGGTGCCACGTGATGGCGCACGAGTCGTTCGAGGACGAATCCACCGCGCGCCTGATGAACGAGCTCTTCGTGAACATCAAGGTGGATCGCGAGGAGCGGCCCGACATCGACCGCATCTACCAGGTCGCGCAGCAGATGCTGACGCAGCGCGGCGGCGGCTGGCCGCTCACGATGTTCCTCACGCACGAGGATCAGCGGCCGTTCTTCGGCGGCACGTATTTCCCGAAGGAAGCGCGTTATGGAATGCCGGCGTTCACGGACGTCCTGAAGCGCGTCGCGCAGTACTACGACGAGCACCAGGCGGATCTGCGCGAGCAGAGCAACGTGCTCGTGCGCGCGCTCGATGAGCTGACCCCACCGCCCGCACCGGGCGAGCTCGTGTTGAACGGCAAGCCGCTCGAGCAGGCGCGCGCCGCGCTCGGGCAGCAGTTCGACAGCAATTACGGCGGCTTCGGCAGCGCGCCGAAGTTCCCGCACCCGAAGACGATCGAGCGCCTGCTGCGCGACTGGTATGCGACCGCGACGCAGGACAAGCCGGATCTGCAGGCCCTGTACATGGCGACGCTGACTCTGAAGCGCATGGCCGAAGGCGGAATCTACGATCAGCTCGGAGGCGGCTTCTGTCGCTACTCCGTCGATGGGCACTGGACCATTCCGCACTTCGAGAAAATGCTGTACGACAACGGCGCGCTGCTTGCCGTGTACGCGGAAGCGGCAGTCGCGACCGGCGATGCGTTCTATGCCGAGATTGCGGCGGAGACGGCGGCTTGGATCATGCGCGACATGCAGTCGCCCGAGGGGGGCTATTACTCGAGCCTCGACGCCGATTCCGAAGGTCACGAGGGCAAGTTCTACGTCTGGACGCCCGATGAGGTGCGCGCCGCGTTGACACCCGAGGAGTACGCCGTCTTCGCGCCGCGCTTCGGTCTCGACCGCAAGCCGAACTTCGAAGACAAGGCCTGGCATCTGCGCGTGTGCAAGCTGACGGAGCAGGTCGCCGCCGCGGCAAACGTCGCGGTGGAGCAGGCCCTCTCGCTACTCGACTCCGCACGCGCCAAGCTGCTCGCCATTCGCAACCGTCGCGTGTGGCCGGGGCGCGATGAGAAGATCTTGACGTCGTGGAACGCGCTCACCATTCGCGGGATGGCCATTGCGGCAAGCGCGCTCGATCGGCCGGAGCTCGCCGAATCCGCGACCCGGGCGCTCGACTTCATCCGCAAGACGCTGTGGCGCGAGGGCCGGCTGCTCGCGACGTACAAGGACGGGCGCGCGCACCTGAGCGCCTATCTCGACGATCACGTCTATCTCGCCGATGCGATTCTCGAGCTGCAACAGGTGCGATTCCGTGCGGACGAAGTGCAGTTCGCGCGGGAGCTGCTCGAGCTCGTGCTCGCGCACTTCGCCGATCGCGCGAACGGCGGCTTCTTTTTCACGGCCGACGATCACGAGGCGCTGATTCATCGCACGAAAGCCTTCGGCGACGATGCCACCCCGGCCGGCAACGGGATCGCCGCGTTCGTGCTGCTGCGGATGGGGCACCTCCTCGGCGAGCCGCGCTATCTCGAAGCCGCGGAACGCACGCTGCGCGCGGGCTGGCTCATCGTCGAGAAATATCCGCACGCTCACGTGAGCATGCTCAATGCGCTCGAAGAGGCTCTGAATCCGCCGCACATCGTGATCCTGCGCGGCGACGCGAGCTCTCTGCGAGAGTGGCAGCGTGAGCTCGCGCATCTCTACGATCCGCACCGTCTCGTGTTGCCGATACCGGCGGACGCGGCGAATCTGCCGCCGGCGCTCGCTGACAAGGTCGCACGCGATGTGACGACCGCCTATGTCTGCAAAGCGAGTGTGTGCTCGGCGCCGATCGATTCGCTTGGCGGGCTCGTGCAGCATCTGCGCGGGACATAGCGGCTGATTGTTCCGGGACGCCAAACAGTCATTTCAGGATTGGCGTCTTGGTCGTGCCGTGGCCCTCGGATAGCTTGACGGGGCAACTGAGGGCACTCACATGTCGCGCTCCATCGCACGCTTTGCGGTGATCGTCGCCGCCGCGCAGATCTTGAATGCATGCGCCACCACATCGCCACCGGCAGCGCGCAAGGCGCTCGTGCCGGCCTGCCGTGCGAGCGAGGTGCTCTACTGCGCCGACAATGGCTCGCGCGCCACCGAGGGGCTCTGCACGTGCCTGTCGCAATCCGCGGCGAAGGCCACCGTCGACAGTCTCTAGACCTGAGGCTTCGGCGCGCGCCGCGCCTGGTCGACCAGCCAGTCGCGGAACGCGGAGATCTTGTCGAGCGAGACGTAACCCGGCGGACACACGAAGTAGTACGCGCGCGGCGCCGGAATGATCAGCGGGCTCGCAATGACGAGCCGCCCGTTCGCGATGTCGTGCGCCGCGAGGCTCCAGCGCGCGAGCGCGAATCCGTGCCCGGCCTCCGCGGCGCGGATCACCGTCACGGAATCGTCGAACGAGGCGCCGCGTGGCGCCCATTCTTCCGAGGTCAGCGTGATGTCCGGCCACACTTTCCACGGCTCGCTCTTCGCGTGCAGCAGCGGCACGCGCTCGAGATCGTCGCGCGTGCGAATCGAGCCGTGCTTCGCCAGCACGGCTCGCGAGCACACGGGAACGAGCCACTCATCGAGAATCTTCTCGGAATGCACCTGCGGCCACCCGCCGGCGCCGAAGCGCACGGCCGCCTGCACATCGGTGTGCAGGAAATCGACGAGCGACGCGGACGTGTGACAGCGCAGATCGATGCCCGGATGCTTCGCGCTGAAATCCTGCAGGCGGGGCAAGAGCCACTGCTGCAGGAACGAGGCGAGCATGCTGACGACGAGCGGCCCGCTGCGCCGATCGATGCGCGCCTCGTCGATGGCGCGCTCGAGCTCTTCGAGGCCGTTGCGGACGCGCGGCAGCAGCCGCGAGCCTTCGGTCGTGAGCTGCACCACGCGCCCACGACGCAGGAACAGCGGCGCTTGCAGGTATTCCTCCAGCGAGCGGATCTGCATGCTCACGGCACCAGCCGTGATGCCCAGGTTCTGCGCGGCGCGCGTGAAGGAGAGCTGCTCGGCCACGGCGACGAACACGCGCAGGCTCGCCAGCGGCAGGCGGCGAAAGGCCGTGGTCGTTTTCGGCTTGGCTTTGCGGGCAGGCCGTTTCAGCGTTTGCATCGAAGCACCCGTGCGGCGCGACATGCTGTCACGACGCGCGGGCGAGGACAAATCGCCGGCCACGGCGATTAGATCGACGACGCGCGGAAAAAAGCCCGCGCCGGGCAGCCGGCGCGGGTGATCGGAGGAATCAATCTCTCGCGCGAGGTAGATGCGCGAAGCGCCGGAAGGGTTGCAATGCTCCACCGCGAGGCTCGGGCGTCAGGGCGCTCGAGCGTCAGGGCGATTCGGCGGGGTTCAGCGCGCCGGCCGGCGCGTCGAGCTGGGCATTCAAGGTGTTCTCGTCGACGGCCCGGCACCACCTGGCGACGACGATCGTCGCCACGCCGTTGCCGACGAGGTTCGTCAGGGCACGCGCCTCCGACATGAACCGATCGATGCCGAGGATCAACGCCAGCCCGGCGACGCGCACGTGCCCGACCGCGGAGAGCGTCGCCGCGAGCACGATGAACCCGCTGCCCGTGACTCCCGCCGCGCCCTTCGAGGTCAGAAGCAAGACCAGCAGCAAGGTGACCTGGTGCCAGATGTCGAGGTGCGTATTGGTCGCCTGCGCGATGAACACTGCGGCCATCGTGAGATAGATGGACGTGCCATCGAGATTGAACGAGTAGCCCGTCGGGATCACGAGCCCCACCACCGACTTCTGCACGCCGAGCCCTTCGAGCTTCGTGATCATCCGCGGCAGCACCGACTCGGAAGACGACGTGCCGAGCACGATGAAGAGCTCCTCCTTGATGTAGCGGACGAAGCGTGTGATGCGAAACCCGTGCAGCCGCGCCACGACCCCGAGCACGACGAACACGAAGACGAGGCACGTCGTATAGAAGCACGCCATGAGCTTGCCGAGCGAGGCGAGCGTGCCGATGCCGTACTTGCCGATCGTGAACGCCATGGCCCCGAACGCGCCGAGCGGCGCAAGCCGCATGATGATGTTCACGATGCCGAACATCACGGCGGAGACGCGCTCGATCCACTGGTACAGCGCGCCGGAGCGTCCGCCGATCGCATGCAGCGCAAAGCCGAACAGCACCGAGAAGAGCAGGACCTGCAGGATGTCGCCCTTCGCGAACGCGTCAACGACGTTCGCTGGGATTACATTCAGCAGGAAATCCGTCACGCTCCCCATGCCGCCGGGCGCCGTGTATTTCTCGATGGACTTCGTATCGAGCGTCGCGGGATCGACGTTCATGCCCGCGCCCGGCTTCACGACGTTGACGATGAGCAGCCCGACGATCAGCGCGACGGTGCTCATCGCTTCGAAATAGACGAGCGCATAGCCGCCCGTCTTGCCGACCTTCTTCATGTCCTCCATGCCGGCGATGCCGAGCACCACCGTGCAGAAGATGATCGGCGCGATCATCATCTTGATGAGCTTGATGAAGCCCGTCCCGAGCGGCTCCATCGCCACGGCGGCCTGCGGCCAGAAATGCCCGAGCAGCACGCCCACCACGATGGCGGCGAGCACTTGCAGATAGAGCGAGCCGAAGACCGGTGAGCGCGCCACGAAGCTCCTCGAAATGCGCCGCGATCGCCTGCTCAGACGGGCGGCCGCGCCATCAGCGGCCAAGCACCTGCGCGACCGAGTCCGCGAAGTACGCGATGTTGTCTGCGCGCAGACCCGCGATGTTGATGCGGCTATCGTCGGTCATGTAGATGTGATGACGCTCGCGCAGCGCCCGCACCTGATCCACGTTCACGCCGAGATACGAGAACATGCCGCGCTGGCGCTCGATGAATGAGAAGTCCCGCTGCGGGGCCGACTTCGCGAGGCGCGCCACCAGGTCGCGCCGGAGGCCCGCGATGCGGTTGCGCATGCTGCCCACTTCGTCGACCCACGCGGCGCGCAGAGCGGCGTTCGAAAGAATCTCCTGCACGATGGCTGCGCCGTGGTCCGGCGGCATGGAGTAGATCGTGCGCGCGATGCGCACGAGCTGAGTGAGGATGGCGTCCGCCGACTGGCTCGACTGGCTCACGACATGGAGCGCACCCGTGCGCTCGCGATACAACCCGAAGTTCTTCGAGCACGAGATCGCGATCAGCGCCTCAGGAAGCTCGGCGGCGAACAGCCGCACGCCGAAGGCGTCCTCGGCGATGCCGGTGCCGAGGCCCTGATAGGCCATATCGATGTAGGGGATGAGCCCGCGCTTGGACACCACCGCGAGCACTTCGCGCCATTGCGCTTCGGACAGATCGGCCCCCGTCGGGTTGTGGCAGGAGGCGTGCAACAGCACGACGGCGCGCGCCGGCAGCTTGCCGAGGGCATCCATCATGGCGGCGAAATTCACCCCGCCGCTCGAGGCGTCGTAGTACGGGTAGCGCTCGAGCTTGATCCCGGAGCCCGTGAGCAGCGGGACGTGATTGGCCCAGGTGGGCGTGCTGACGTGCACCGTCGCCTCAGGCATGGCGATCTTGATGAGCTCCGCGCCGACGCGCAGCGCGCCGCAGCCGCCCGGCGCCTGGATCGTGCGCACACGTCCGGCTTTCAGCGCCGGATGGTCCTCGCCGAACACGAGCCGCTCCATGCACTGGTTGAAGCCCGCATTGCCGATCGGCGCCACGTAGGTCTTGCTGGTCTGGCGGCTGAGGACGGCCTGCTCGGCCTTGCGGACGGCCTCGAGCACGGGCGTCTCGCCCTTCTCGTTCCGGTACACCCCGACGCCCAGGTCCACTTTTCGCGGGTCCGGATCGGCGCGGAAGGCCGCCATCAGGCCGAGAATGGGATCGTCGGGCATACGCTCGAGGCGCTCGAACATGGGGTGTCCTCCGGGGTGGGGACCCGAAGTTTAGCCGGTTCGGCGCCTCGCCGGCTGCCGAGGGGGCGCCCGTCACACGATGAGAAGCATTTCCTTGTAGCGCGGCAGGGTGTGCGTGATCTCGAACCCGGACGCCTTTTAGGCGACGCAGATGTGCGCCTCGGGACGCACTTCCGGATCGCCATCGCAAAGGAGCAAGTCCGGGCGCAAACCGTGGCGCGGCACGCCCGAGTCGGGACGCGCTCTCGGATCGCCGTCACAAAAAAGCGGACCCCGCCAGGAGGGAGCTCGGCTCCGACCTGCCCGATCACCGCGACAGCGTCGCGAACGTTGCCTGCGACCGTCGGCCTGGCACTGAGCGTACCTGTGCGCACGGTCACGGCTTCCCCTTGCGACGCCCGCGGCAGGTCGCTCCGACAACGCCGGCGCAAGGCCGTGGCGAACGCGCCGCCGCCCGGCAGACGGTTTGTGATGGTCTGACTCTCACGGTGATCCAGCGGGAGTGCTTCGCGGGCACGAACGGGTGATCGAGGCCGCGGACTGTCGCCAAACGGAGTCTCCGCACTGTTCGAGCGCACGTCCGCAGCCGCACCGCCCCGAGGGTTGGTCGCCGCTCGTGTCGCGGAGCGTGACGTGAGCCACGCTCTGCGCACCTGAGCCTGCCTCAATATTGAGTCCGCCGCTCGCCGGCCGCTAAAGAAGCTCGCAACAACTCATGATTCAGCTGATCGGTTCCATCGTCGTGCTCGGGTGCGTCGCGGGTGGTTTCGTCCTCGAGGGCGGGCGGCTGCTCGCGCTCTGGCATCCCACCGAAGTCATGATCATCGTCGGCGCCGCGCTCGGTGCGTTCATCACCGGCAATCCGCCCAAGGTGACCAAGGCGGCGCTCCAGGGCGCGCTCAACCTGCCGAAAGGGCCGCGGTACAAGCGCGAGGAATACGTGCAGCTTCTGAAGCTCGTCTACGACATCCTCGTGAAGATCCGCAAAGAGGGCGTCATGGCGATCGAGGCGGACCTCGAGAAGCCCGAGGCGAGCCCGGTGTTCAAGAAGTATCCGGTGGTGCTCGCGGATCATCACATGACCACGTTCATCACCGACTGCCTGCGCCTCATCGTCGGCGGCAATCTCGATCCGCACGAGCTCGAGAGTCTGCTCGAGTACGAGCTCGAGACGCATCACAAGGAAGTGCACGAGCCCGCGCACGCCGTGCAGAAGGTGGCGGACGCGCTGCCCGGCTTCGGTATCGTCGCCGCGGTGCTCGGCATCGTGAACACGATGTCGGCGCTCGAAGGGGCAGATACGGCCACCATCGGCCACAAGGTCGGCGCGGCGCTCGTCGGCACCTTCCTCGGCATTCTCGTCTCGTACGGTTTCGTCGGGCCGATCGCGTCCGCGATGGAGCACAAGGCGACGGAGGAAGCGAAAGCGTTCGAGGTGGTGAAGATGGCGCTCGTCGCGAGCGTGCGCGGCTACGCGCCCCCGGTCGCCATCGAATTCGCGCGCAAGCTGCTCTACAGCGAAGTGCGCCCGACGTTCAGCGATCTCGAGGCGCAGCTGAAGGGCAAGCCGCCGGCCAAGGCGGCCTGAGCCGCCGCGGGAGCGCCACATGACCGGCCCGGGCACCAACCGCCCGATCATCGTCATCAAGCGCCACAGGAAGCGCGACGAGCGCTCTCACGGCGGCGCGTGGAAGGTGGCGTACGCGGACTTCGTCACCGCGATGATGGCGTTCTTCCTGGTGATGTGGCTCGTCACGGCGGTCTCGAAGGAAGAGCGCGCCGCCATCTTCGACTATTTCAAGAACCCGAGCATGGAGCCCGGCAAGAGCGTCAAACCCGCGCCGGGGCAGGTCGGACCGGGCGGCGCGAGCACGAGCCCCATCAATCTCGGAGGCGGGCTGGATGCGCCGCGCACGACCGTCAACGAGAAGCCGGGGATCGGCACACCCGTCACGCTGATCAATCGCTCGAAGCCCACCGAGATCACGCCGGAGCAGAAGGCGGAGCTCGAAGCGAAGCTCAAAGCCGAGATGGAGAAGAAGCGGCTCGATGCGCTGCTGCAGGACCTGAAGGAAGCCATCAACAAGAGCCAGGCGCTCGAGCCCTTCAAGGATCAGCTCCTGCTCGATATCACCCCGGAAGGGTTGCGCATTCAGATCGTCGACGCGCAGAACCGGCCGATGTTCGACCTGGGCAGCTCGCACCTGAAGCGCTACACCGCCGACATCCTGCGCGAGCTCGCGCCGTACCTGAGCTCCGTGCCGAATCGCCTGAGCCTGACGGGTCACACGGACACCACCCCGTATGCCGGCGTGACGGGCTACACGAACTGGGATCTCTCGACGGATCGCGCCAATGCGGCACGGCGCGCGCTGGAAGCCGCGGGTCTGCCGACCGACAAAATTGCGCGCGTCGTCGGCCTCGCGTCCTCCGTCCTCTTCGACAAGGCGAATCCGCGCAACCCGATCAATCGGCGCATCAGCATCATCGTGATGACACGCGAGGCCGAGCAGGATGCGCTGAAGACCGAGGCCCCACTCAGCGCCGCCGCGAGCGCCGCGCCCGCTGCCGTTATGACGGCGGGCCTTCCGGGAAGCGGGGCGCCGAGTCCGTGATCTCGAACCAGGGCGCGCGGTAGTTCGTGAAGATGTGACGCTGCGAGCGTATCCCCGGATCGGTGTCGAGACTGCCCGCGGGAATCACCACGATGCCCCGTTCACGTGAGACCCGCGGCAGCGCGCTGCCGCACTGACGGCAGAACGCCACGCCGAAGTACTTCGCATCCGGGAGCTTGTAGTCGGCCACCAGCTCCTCACCGCGCGTCCAGCGGAACTGGTCGGCCTTGTAGAAGACGTTGGTGGCGTGCGCGGCACCCCGCGCGCGACGGCAGCGGCTGCAGTGGCAGCTCTGCATGACGAACGGCTCGCCCGTCACTTCGTAGGCGACTTCGCCGCAAAGACAGCTTCCTTCCGTGACTCCCGGCCGCGGGGTGACTTGCGGCCGAACCTGCGCCGGCGTGTTGAACTCGGGCGGATACTCCGCGTGCTGCGGCAGCGAGTCGGTGATCGTGTACCACGGCGCCTTCGAGCCCACGAACAGGTGCGCCTGAGGCGTGATGCCGAGATCACCCTCGAGCGGCCCGGCGGGCAGCACGACGATTTTCCACTTGGGCATGAAGTTCGGCAGCACCGACCCGCAGATCTTGCAGTTGTACCGCTGGCCTTCCGCGGACGAGCGATAGCTCATGATCGCGTCCTCGCCCGCCACCCAGCGGAAGCGATCGATAGGCGCCGACACATACGTGCCGAACGGCGAGCCGTGCTGCTTGCGGCACATGGAGCAATGGCAGCTCACCATCGCATCGAAGGGCGGGTCGACTTCGTATCGCACCGTTCCGCAGAGGCATGAGCCGCTGATCGCCATGTGAGTCTTTCCTTCTTTAGTGTTGTGCCACTTGCTCGAGCGCCTTCTTGCGCGCGGCCTCGAACTCATCGCCCGGGGTCCAGGTCGGCAGCGCGTCCGCCTGCGCGACGGTGTAGCCGGCGAGAAAGCCGACCGTTGCGTCCTCGATCATACCGTCGAAGACCCAGGTGTCGTCGATCTGATCGCTCGGCTGGTGATACGTGTGCTCTTCCCACTCCTGCTTCTGCTGCGCGCCCCAGCCCGGCGGCCTGCCGACGTAGTCCGTGCCGGTGTCGAAATAGAGCGCCGGCACGCCGATCTGCGCGAACGAGAACTGATCGGAGCGGTAGTAGTAGCCGCGGTCCGGGAACTGGTCCGGCACGAGCCGGCGTCCCTGCTTCTCGAGCACCGCCCGCGCGACGGCATCCAGCGACGACTTGCCGTAGCCGATGGCGGTCAGGTCCTTGGTCCGCCCGCGGAAGTTGCCGCCGTCGTAGTTCACGTTCGCGGCGATGCGGCCCGGCAGGACGGTCGGATGGAGCGAGTAGTACTTCGAGCCGAGCAGCCCCTGCTCCTCGCCTGCGACGAAGAGCAGCATCACCGAACGCCGCGGCCGTTGCGGCAGCGCCGCCATGGCGCGGCCGATGGCCAGCACCTGCGCACAACCCGAAGCGTTGTCTTCGGCGCCGTTGTAGATGGTGTCGCCCTTCGCGTCCGGCGGCCCGATGCCCAGGTGGTCGTGGTGCGCGGTGTAGATGACCACCTCGTCCTTCAGCTTCGGATCGCTGCCCGGCAGGATGCCGGCCACGTTGGCGGTTCTGACGTGGGTCACCTTGTTCTCGACTTTGATCGAGGTCCGCAGGCCCAGCGAGACGGGCTTGAAGCTGCGGCTCCGTGCCGCCGCGACCAGCTTGTCGAGATCCTGACCGCCCGCCTTGAAGAGCCGTCGGGCCGCCTCTTCCGTCACCCACGCCTTGAGCTGGATGCGCGGCTCGCCTTCCGCCGGCAGCTCGAACTGCTCGCCGCTCCAGGAGGACTGCACCACTTGCCAGGGATATCCCGCCGAGGGCGTCGTGTGAATGATGATGACGGCCGCCGCGCCGTGCCGCGCGCCGTTCTCGTACTTGTACGACCAGCGCCCGTAGTAGAGGCGCGTCTTGCCGGCGAACAGCTTCGGATCCCAGTCGGGATCGTTGTTCAGCACGACGATGACCTTGCCTTTCACGTCGACGCCTTTGAAGTCGTCCCACCGGTACTCGGGCGCATCGATACCGTACCCGGCGAACACGACTTCGGCATTGTCGAGGCTTGCCGTGTCACGCTGGACGCCGCTGCCGGTGATCCAGTCCTGGTACCACTTCAGGTCGGCGCTGCCCTTCTTGCCGCTGAAGTGCCAGATCTCGGGCGTCTTCGCCGTCACGCCGACCACATCGAACGGCTGCTCCCAGCCGCCGTTCTCGCCGGCCGGCTGGTAGCCCATCGATTGCAGCTCCGTCGCGAGGTACAACCGCGCAAGCGTATCGCCCCGCGTTGCCGGTCCACGACCCTCCAGCGCGTCCGAGGCGAGAAAGCGGATGGGCGCTTCGAGCGTGGCGCGCGTGATCTGCGCGGCAGCCGCTGCTTGCGCGGCCCCGTCGATCGTTACCGTCGGCGCGGAGCTTTGTGCGGCAGCGAACGTCGCGGCCGCAGACAGAAGGCAGGACGCGAGCGCGCGCGTCGTCATGTTCCTGAAAGCTTCGTGGCTGATGCTCATGAGAGATCCGGTGTATACGAGTGCGCAATTTGCATCCCGATTGCACATCGCCGCGCGATGGCGGTGCGTTGCGCGCAAGGATGGTAGCAACCGGATCACGCAGAAACAGCCACTTGAGACGAAGCGAGCGGTGCTGTGCGACTGGCACCGAACTTGCTTTCACTCAACGGATCGAGTCACCCCTCTTGCGCACCCCGGAGGCGAACCATGCCCACCCCCTCGCGCGACACCCGTGCGGATGATGCCGTCAGGGCGCTGCCCCTTCCCCGCACCTACTTCGTCGGCGGCCATCGGGTCGAACACCTACGCGACGCGTACGGCCAATCATCTTGGAGCTGCGATTGCGTGGAGTACGCGCGCGGCAAGCAATGGGGCGGTGAGCACTGGTGCGAGCACGCCGAGCGGGTCGCCGCGGCGGCGGAGCTGGACCGCGTCCTGCGAACGCCGCAGCTGATCGTCTCGCGCAAGAGCTACTAGAGCACGCCTTCGAGCGTGTAGCGCACCGACAGCTCCAGCTTCGACTCCGTCGCGAGTGGCGTCTCCGCCGGGATCAAACGCGCGCGGGCCGCGACGTTGCTCCTGACGCGCAGCCATTCGAGGGCCACGCGCCAGCGCGCGTTCGGCTCGAAGGAGTAGCACACATCGACGGCGTGCCCCTCCTCGTCACCGAACTGGCCTTCGACCTCGAAGTCGTCGTAGCGCGCGGCAAGCATGTGCGGCCCGTGCCGCTTGGCCAGCAGCACCGAGCGGGACGCAAATTCCCACTCCCACCACATGCCCGGCGGAGCGATGTAGGTCTCACCACTCAGCCATTGCGCAAGGCCGGTCCAGCCGTTGCCCGTCTCGGCGCGTAGCGCAGCCGCGTCGAACTTCGTCTGCCAGGCGAAGTCGCGAATGGCCGGGTCGTAGGCCGCTGGGTTGCCGCGGTTGTCGTAGTGCAGGCCATTGAGAACGACGCGGTCGAGATAGCGCACCTGCGCGCCGACGTAGTAGCCCACGCGATTATCGATTTCGTGGAAGAGCTCGTTCTTGGCGAGCTCGTTCGAGCGCGGCTCGCCGGAGCGGCCGAAGAGCATCGTCTGACGGTCCGAGAACACGAACCCGTGCTGCGCGATCATCGTGCCAGCCGGATCGTTCCAGCCATAGAGCGTCGCCGTGAGCTGCAGGTCGAAGGCGTGGCCGGTGCGCGTTCCGAGCCAGTCCACCTGGCCTTCGAGGCCAATCGTGCGCAGCTCCTCCCCGATCCACGAGCTGATCGCCGAGGGCGTGATCGTGTACGGCGTCTCCCATCCTCTCGCCCGGTTCTCCAGCGACATCGGTGGATAGAACGCGCCTAGCCGCACGCGGGAGCGAAACCCCGCGCGCGGGTACGGCCGATACTCGACGTACGCCTCGGTGAGATCGATGGGATTCTTGTCGTCGTCGCCCCAGCTAGAGGCTTCGATGTGCGCAGCGAACACCTCTCCCAACGGCTGGCTCAGCGCAGCTCGAAACCGTCCGAGGTGTACGCCGTCGTCGTTGTCGTCGTAGCGGAACTTGCCCTGGCCGCGATCGAGATAGGACGGGCGACCGTCCGACCAAACGCCACGCATGTCGAGCGACAGCTCGTAGTCGGTCGCATGCGCGATACCGACGCTCGCCAGCAGCACGAGGGACGCGACGCGCATGCTCAGTAGTCCCAGGAATGCGGCCGACTCGAAATCGGCGCGGGTCGCAGCGCGCGCGAGAGACGCAGGGCCAGCTCGGTTCGCTCCGTGCCATCGATCTGCACGGTTCGCTCGACCGAAGCGCCGGACTCATTCAGCAGTGGATGCCACAGCGTGACGTGATACGTGCCGCTCGGAACGGTGTCGACAACCCAGTCGCCGTGCGCATCGGTCCGCCCGAAGAACGGCGCGTCGGTCACCACGACATACGCGAGCATGTTGTCGTGAATGTTGCAGCCGAGCGTGACGAGGCCCGGTTGATCGAAGGCTACGGGCGGATAGGGCTTGCCTCGATACAGCGGCAACTGAAAGCGGCGCGCGCTCGAGAACGAATACACCTGATGGCTCACCGCATCGCTGTTCGGGAACGAGATGGTCGAGCCGACCGGGATGACGATCACATCCGGCACGAACGCGAGGTCGATCTGATCCACCACGGCGTGCGTCGGGGCTGCGGGTGGCAAGCGCGGCGACTCCGCCGCGAGGGTCAGCACCGCGCCGACGAGCGGCTTCCCGTCCTTCTTCAGGACATGTATCGCGAGAGAGGCCGCGGCGGCCGCCGGTGCGCCGCCGCACCCTAGCAGGCACGTGGTGGTCAAAATCGCTGCAATGTGCGGCTTCGCCGTGCGCGGCATCTCACTCCCGCCTCGAATTTCTCGCCTCGAATACGAAGCACTCTTACGATGCAAACCCGCGCATTCGAGCCTATGTCATGGGCACTTTCCGCAACCAGCTTCTCGCGCTGATCATCGGCCTGATCGCCGTCACGCAAAGTGTGACGCTGGTCGCAGTGCTCGCGCGCGTGGAGCGGTCGGTCGAGGCGCGCGCGGGCGAGCAGCTCGCGGCGGGCGGCATCTTCATCGATCAGCTGCTCCGATTCCGAGCCACGCAGCTCGCAAACGGCGTCGCCGTGCTCGCCGCCGACTTTGGTTTCCGCGAGGCGGTCGCCTCCGGCGACGAAGCCACGATGCTCTCGGCGGCGGACAACCACATGCGCCGGATCGGCGCCGCCCTCATGCTGCTGATGGACAACCACGGCCGGCTGCTCACGTCGACCGCGCCCCTGAATTCCGGGACGGAGGACGCCCTTCGCCAGCTCATCGCCGCCGGCGACATGGCGAGCGACCATCCGCACGTCATTGCGATCGGCGAGCAGCCCTATCAGCTCTTCCTCGCACCCGTGCGCGCCCCCGAAGTCATCGGCTGGGTGGCGATGGGCTTCGCGGTGGA
>DASZSS010000265.1:0-16626 GCA_035548535.1 Steroidobacteraceae bacterium | reverse complement strand
CGCGCCGTGCGGCTCGGCCTGATCGAGTACGACCGGCGTCACGGCTGGCGCGGCCCGCTCGGTCACGCAGAGCTGCCGAGCTCGAAGGACGACGAGAAATACGAGGCGCTGCTCGACGAGTATTCCAGCGTCGGCCTGCTGACGCCCGCAATCGTCGTCGCGACCACGGAGAAGACGGCGCGCGTGTTCGTGAAGTCCCACGGGTTCGCGCAGGTGAACTGGGACGGCATCGGCTGGGCGCAGAAGGAGGGCGGGCCCGCACCGAAATCGACGAGCGACGTCGTGGTGCCGGGAGACGTCGTGTACGTCGTGACGGACGGGCACGGGACCGCGCAGATTGCGCAGGTTCCCGAGGCACAGAGCGCGCTCGTGGCGCTCGATCCGCGCGATGGCGGCATCGCCGCGCTGGTCGGCGGCTTCGATTACTTCTCCAACAAGTACAACCGCGTCACGCAGGCGCGGCGGCTCCCGGGCTCGGGATTCAAGCCGTTCCTGTACTCCGCCGCGCTGGAGAATGGCTTCACTCCGGCGTCCGTCCTGCTCGATGCGCCGATCGTGCTCGAGGGCGACGGCATGGAGACCTCGTGGCGCCCCGAGAACGACGGCGGCCAGTTCCGCGGGCCGACGCGGCTGCGCGAAGCGCTGTATCGCTCGCGTAACCTCGTATCGATCCGCCTGCTGCGGACGATGGGCACGGGCCCGGCGATGGACTACATCACGCGCTTCGGCTTCGACAAGAAGGACCTGCCGAACAACCTGACGCTCGCGCTCGGCACGGTGCAGGTGACGCCGCTGCAGCTCGCGGCGGGCTATGCCGTGTTCGCGAACGGCGGCTACCGCGTGACGCCCTACTACATCGACCGCATCGAAAATGCGGCGGGCGAGGTCGTGTACCGGGCGGCGCCGCGCATCGCGTGCGACGTGTGCGAGCGGCCGGTCGATCTGCACGATCTCGCCGGCTCCGCCTCGGGCATGGACCGCATCACCGCCGCGGACTCCCTGCGCGGCGGCCGCGGCGCCCTGCCGCCCGAGCAGCTCGCGGAGCGCGTGATCTCGCCGCAGAACGCCTGGCTCATGACGGACATGATGGCGGACGTCATCAAGCGCGGCACCGGCCGGCGCGCGCTCGCGCTCGGGCGCTCGGACATCGCGGGCAAGACCGGCACCACGAACGAGGCCAAGGACACGTGGTTCAACGGCTTCACGGACAACCTCGTCGCGACCGTGTGGGTCGGCTTCGACCAGGAGCGCTCGCTCGGTGAAGCGGAGGAAGGCGCGAGGACCGCCCTTCCCATCTGGATGCACTTCATGCGAGAAGCGCTGAAGGGCGTGCCGCAGGTGCATCGTCCGATGCCGGACGGCCTCGTGACGCTGCGCATTCAGCCGGATACAGGCATGCTTGCGAGCGGCGAGAATCCGGATGCGATACTCGAGACGTTCATGACGGACCACCTGCCGACCGGCACCGCGCCGGGCGGCATGGAGGGCGGCAATCCAAACACGAACCCGGCAGGAGACTCATCGGCGGGCGAGCCGATATTCTGACGAGCCAACACGAGAACGAACATGCAAGCGAGCGGGACGATGCCAAAGAAATTTCCTCCTCGAACCGAGAACCTGCGGCGGGCACTGGCGCAGGAAGCTGCACGAGTCATGGCCGAGCACGGCATCCGCGATTTCCTGTTCGCCAAACGCAAGGCCGCCGAGCGCTTCGGCGTGACGGACAACGCCGTGCTCCCCAAGAACACGGAAGTCGAGGACGCGCTCGCGGAGTACCAGCGGCTGTTCGGCGGCGACGAGCACGTCGAGACGCTGTACGCGCAGCGCCAGGTGGCGCTCGAGGCGATGCGGCGTCTGCAGGAGTTCGAGCCGCGGCTCGTCGGCGCGGTGCTGAGCGGCACGGCCACGCCGCATTCCGAGGTGCAGATCCACCTCTTTGCGGATCGCGCGGAGAGCGTGGCGATCCGGCTGATGGACCAGGGCATCCCACACGATGTCACCGAGCGCCGGGTGAAAATGAACGCGGAGCGCGTGGTCGCCTATCCGGGTCTCTCGTTCGAAATCGACGCTCAGCCGATCGAGGCGACGGTGTTTCCGATGGATGCGCTCCGGCAGGCGCCCGTCAGCCCCGTCGACGGCAAGCCGATGAAGCGCGCCAACGTCAACGAGGTCGAGCAGCTGCTGAACAGCTGAGGCGGCGTGGAGCGCGCACGCGCACGAGACGCGTGCGCGCGCATCGACGGTGCTCTTTCGCGCGCGGCCGTTGGGTAGGGCCCTACTTGTTCCAGCAGTCCGCCGCCGTCACGCCGCTGGCACCGCCGGTGATGCCCTTCGTTCCCAGCTCATTCACGGTGAAGGTGCCGCATTTGTCGCCGGCCATGGGACCGGGGTCGATGGGCTCCGCGATCAGCGTAAACGTCGTCGGCGTGAGGCTGTCCTCGACGAACTTGATGTTGTAGCGCGCCTGGCCCTCCTTGGGAGACTGCTTCACCGGCAGACTGTCCTCGGTGATGGCGTCGCCGGAGCCATTCACGCTATAGGCATTGCTCACCGTGCGAATGCGCTCGAGGAACTGCACGTCCTCGAGCAGCACGGCCTTCGCTTCCGAGCGACTCGCGCGCCGCATGTATTCGCGGTACGACGGGACGGCCAGGCTCGCCAGCACCGCGACGATGACGACCACCGTCATCAGCTCGACCAACGTGAAGCCGTTTTGCCTGCGATGAATCATTGCCGTGCCGCCCCTTCCTCAGCGAATCTGAATCCATGAACGACGTTTGACACTGCCGTCGGGCGGCGGCGGCGCGTCGTTGTGCACCACCTGGATCTTGCCCGTGGTTCCCGTCAGGAGCTTGTCGAAGCCCGGCGCGTTGTCGAGGATCACCGGGGTCTTACTGATGCCCAGCTCGTCGAGCCTCTCGCCGTTCACGATCTCGTCCTTGTCATCGATCTTGCCGTCGAGGTTCGTGTCCAGAATCTGCTTGGTGAAGCCGCCGCCGTTCGCGAGCTGCGCCTCCATCAGCCAGCTCGTGCCGCCCGGCGTGCAGACGTCGCTCGTGGGCGTGATGGTCACCCAGATGACGCGGTCCGCGACGGTGCCGTCCGTGTCGATGATGCGTTTGATGACGGGGGTCGAGACGGCACGCTCGCCCGCGTCCGGCAGGTCCATGAACCAGCCGGACTGCGCCGACCAGTTGACCTGGTTCTGGCTCACGTTGCGCACCGTCAGTTTCGACTCCACCAGGAATTTCTCGGTGATCGTCTGCTCCTGCAGCGCATTGCGGTCCCTGACGGGCATTCCGTTGTCGCGCACGCCATAGAACGTCTGCCCGCTCTTGTCCGTGATGTCGTCGTCGGCCAAATAGCGGCCGGTACCGAACACGACGATGGTTCCTCCGACCGCCAGGCCGCCGGCCTTCGGCTGCGCGGTGATCGGCTGCGCCTTGCCCGATGTGTCCGTCGCCTTGAACAGCGGGGCGCCGGAGAACGCGACCCCCCAGTCCGCCGTGTCGCCGCTCAGGTCGATCTTCCAGAGATTGCCGTGCAGGTCGCCGGCGTACACGGTGTCGATGAGCTGATCGTTGTCGGAGTCGTACAGCAGCGGCGTCGAGAGGCCGTTGTTCTCATCGTAGAAATTGCCGCCGCTCATCTCGTCCTCGATCAGGATGCGCTTGATGAGCGCGCCCGTCCCGAGGTCTACGATGTAGAGGTAGGCGCCACCGCTTTCGCTGTTGTAGCCGTTGCCGAACACGGCAACCCATTTGCCGTTCTGGAGAACGCCGATCTGCGGCTGACTGAACGTGAAGCCCAGCGTGTGGGGTGGATCGTCCGCCGTCGGCGGCTGCGTGGGATCCTTGCGGGGCGGCTCGGTGAACTCCCACATCACCTTCCCGGCATCGAAGTTATCGGGGTCGGTCACGTCGAGCGCGTAGATCCCCTTGCCGCCGCCGTTCAAACCGGCGATGACGATCGTCTTCCAGTGCCCATCCACGTACGCGTCGTGGGCCGTGATCGCGCCGTCCACGAAATACTGGTGCGTGTAGGAAGGGCTGGTCAGGCGATTCAGATGGTCGAACGCGGCCGCCGGAACGTAGGTGAACTTCTCTGTGCCGCCGTTCGTCGCGTCGTTGCTGCCGTTGATTGCGTACAGATGGCCGTCGTTGGATCCGACGTACACCATCGGTGTGCGTCTGGCATTGTCCGCCAGGAACTGCGCGTACGACGCTTGCTCGGGCAGTCTCGCGGGCAGGTTGCTGTACTTGTAATCGACCGCCTCGACGTATGCCGGATCGGAGTTGATGATGTCGCCCATCACTCCCTTCATGCGGTTGCGGAATACGCCATTGGGGAAACGCTTTTCCTTCGAGGTATCGCCCCGCAGCCAGTCCAGGCGGTCCTGACATCGGTTATCGATCGCCGACGAAGGATCCGTCGCATCCGGATTCGTGTTCAGCACGAGCTGCTGCTCCGCGCTGAGGTCCGAGCAACTCTTGAACTCGATGCCGCGGCCTGCGGCATACGTGAACATGCGGCGGCTGGCCGGCGGCGGAATCTTCGCGCTGGCGCTCCAAATCGCTGCTCCAACGCCGCCCGAGCCGACCGGATAGGCGATGAGATCGCCGCTCCAGTCCTCGTTGAACTTCGCCTGATAGACGAGCGTCTTGCCCTCGGGCTGAACGCTGGTCGAGTTCGCGGACAGCGATGAGGCGGAACCGGACGTCGCGGAGATCTGAGTGATGACTTGCTGGAACGCATCGCTCAGCGCCGCCGGATTGTCCGCGCTGAAGAAGAGCCCGCGGCTGTTCAGCGCGGCGTGCCACAGATCGGCCACGTTCGCCGGTGTGCCACTCGAGCTGGCCGCCGGCCATTGCAGAGTGCCGGCACTGAGCTGCGGATAGCTGCCGCCGTACGTGGGATTCGCCGGATCGTAGGTTAGCACCGGCGTGGTCTGGCTCAGGAAGCCGCTGAGTCCGAGCCCGATGGTGAAGTTCACCATGTGCTGCCACTGGGCGGGATCGTTCTTCGCGTTCCAGTAATCGCTGATCCGGTCCTCGACTTTCGGCGTATCGCCACCGCTGCGCTCGACCCAGCGCGGCAACAGGTTGTTCCTCAGGTCGGTACGCAGATCGGTGATCCAGTACTTGAAGGCGACGTCCGCGAGCGTATCCGCAGTGCTGTCCTTGTAAGGCGCGATCGGGTCGTATTGCTTGTTCTGCGGAACGACGTCCGGCATGGCCTCGGGCAGCGAGGTCGAGAGGCCATCCCGATTCAGCGTGCTGATTCTGTTGTTCCAGATGCCGTCCGTCATCATGATGTGATAGTTGCGACGGCACGAATATTCGCCCGAGTTCGTGCTCGAGAAATCGTTGTCGTACGGACTGTTTTCCCCCCTCGTGCTGTAGTACGCGCCCACGCGCTGCATGGCTTGCGGAAGCGGGGTGCCGCCATTTGTCGGCAACTGCCCGAGCCACTTATAGAAGTCGCTGCGGTGGCTGTCCGCGAAGGGCTTGATCGCGTTGCTGACTGCTGGCGTGCCTTTCCAGCCCTTGCATTGCGAAGTCGGGAGCGAGTCGGTGCTGTTGCGGCAGCTGTTCAGGGCCTGCCACGCGACACGCGCGCTCTCCGAAAGATCGGCGAACGCCAGCGCCGCACCGGTCATGGTGGCGAGATTGCGAGTGCGCGCGAACGAATACCAATTCGCGAAATTCTGGCGCTCGTCCTTATCGGCGGCGTCGCCAGTCCTGCCGTTGCCGTCCAGGTCGATCGTGCCGGGGCCCGAAGTTGAGCTCACGAAGACGATCCGGTAACAAGCGTTGTTCGTCACCGCGCTCGCGGTGTTGCAGCCGCTGATGGTCTTATCCAAGTTGTAGTAGTACGCCGGCATGCCCGCAGGCACGACGCCGTTGCCGCCGGTGGTGCTGCTGAATGTGCCGGTGCAGATGTTGTTGCGGTCGCTGGTCCTCGTCCCCGGACAGCTCGTCGCCGTGTCAATCCAGGTTCCGTTCTTGCGGTATTCACAGCGGTTCGCACTGGTGTCGCAGCGAAAATCGCCCACCGAAGTGCCGTCGTTCTTGCCGTCGAAGTAGTGCGGCATGAACACTTCGTCGAACTCGCCGTTGCGAACGTGAATGCTTGCCGTCGGCCTGTAGCTGGTGGCGAGGTTGACCGTGCCTCGCGACGTGTCGAACCCGTCCACGTATGCCGCCGTGAACGAGGTGCTCAACGGGTTGCCATCCGCGTCCTTCGGCACCGGATATTTCACGTTCGGGTTGTACATGATCAGATTGCGCGACGCGGACTTCTCGTAGCGATTCGCCTGCGCCGTGCAGCCGTTGATATCCGAGGAACTGTTGGGACAGTTGTCCTCGGGCACCCACGCGCGGCTCATACTGCCCGAGTCGTCGAGCGTCAGCGTGATGTTCGGCGGCACCGAAACCTCGAGGAACAGCGGGGTTTCCGCCAGAGGAATCTCGGAGTGTGCCGGCGGCGCCGAAACGCTCGCGAGCAGCACACCGCACATGACGGACGCGGCCTTGGTGAAGTAGCGCGCAGGACTGACCATGGCTGTTTTCCGGTTCAGGGTGCGGGTACAGGGGTGTAGGCGTATTCCGCCTGCAGGATGACGACGGTATCCGCGGTGCCGCCGACGGCTCGAGCAGTGACCAGGTAGATTTCGGTCGTTCCGATCGGATCTTTCTTTTCGACGACGAACAGCGGCTGGGCCGCAACGGCGCCCGGACCGAAATTCACGAGCTTGTGCTCGGGCTCGTGCGTCTTGTCGCAGGGCGCGGTTCTGTTCGCGAAGCAGGCGTCCCAGAAGCTCGCGCTGTTCTCCCGCGTCTTCACGAAGGGCACGGCGTCGCCGCGTAGCGCGGCGCCTTTGAGTCGCTCCTGCGCATCGTGCAGTGCCGCCTCGGCAGCTTGCAGCGCGAGATCGCGATCGCGCGTGTTGCTGGCCATGCGCTGCTCCAGGCCCGTCACGCTGGCCACGGTGACGCCGAGCATGGCCATGATGACGAGGAAGATCAGCGCGACGATGAGACTTGCACCGCGCTCGCCCCGCGTGTGTCGCACTACGCCGGTATTCATCGGTTCCTCACCTGAATGACGTGCGTGAACACCTTGCGCAAGCGTCGATCGTGCGGGTCGATATCGCTCGTGCCGTTGTAGCTGTACTTCTGCGTGACGGGAATGACGCGATCCTCGACCGTGCGCATCAGCATGCTGACCCGCACGCTCACGACACGATCCCAGCGCTCCTTTGCCGTGGCGCCCAGGGTCGCCGCCTGCGCGGGATCGTCTATCCAGCTCGCCGTTACGTACGGCGCGCCTGCGACCGCCATGTCCACGATGCCATCCCGCGGCGTGGAGGTGTCGACACCGAATGTGATCTGCAGGTCTTCGACGCCTTCAACCAGCTCTTCCGGCGTCGGGGTCGCGTCCGCTCCCTTGGGCGTGAGTCGAAACAAGGACGGCTCGCCGGCCGCATTCTTCGCGACGTAGTACGTCACCGCGTTCAAGCGATACAGCCTGCTGCCGGGGGCGTATGTGATCGCGCCCCCGCCATTTCCGAGATTCGCGGTGGAATTGCCCGGGGTACTCGCACCGGCGGCGTGGGCAACGGTGGTTGCGCCGACGGCCGTCGCCTGGAACACCGACGCGTGATTGCAGTCCGTCGCAACGAGAAGCGCCCCCTGGGGAATGTCGTGCGTCTTGGTGAGCGTGAACACCGCGCCCGCGCTGTCGTGACTGGACACGATGTATTCGTTGCTGATGTCCGCGCGCAGGATGCTCAGCGCGTCACTGAGCTCGGTCACCGAGCCGGCGGCGCCGTTCTTGTCGAGGTTGACGATGGGCTGACCGAAGAGGTTCTTGTACCAATCATCCTCGGGGTTGGTCAGGACATTCGCGCTCGTCTCGAACGGGCAACCCGTGGTGCCGGCCATGCGCAGGTCCTTGCTGATGAGCTCGAACGCATAGCGCGCGCCTTCCTGCATCCGCGACAGCGCGTCGTGGTTGCGGTAGGTCTGCACGGTGCCTTGGTACACCCAACCCACCGCGGCCAGCACGATGAGGCTGATGGTCATGGCGATCATCAGCTCGATCAGGCTCAAGCCGCGCATCCGCAGGCGCATGGGCTTCATAGCGCGTGGCACGCGCGGTGTGGCGGGGGTGCTCATAGCTGCGAGATCGTCGTGAACGAGTCCGCACCGCCGTCCCACGAGATCACGATCTTTGCCGTGCCATCGGCGGTGTTGTACTCGACGGAGCCCGTGCCGCCCGGCAGCGCGGCCGCGAGCCCCTCCTTCCACTCCTTGCAGTCGAACCCAGCCATCGTGCTCTCATCCGCGCAGTCCGTGTCCGGGTCGATGTTGTAGTCGCCGCTGCGCGCCTTCTCGATGTTGGCGCGCATGCGATCGAGGATGTCATCCGCCAGGACCGTCGACTGGCTGAGGTAGTAGGACGAATTGGTGGTCTTCAGGCTGCTCGCCGTCAGCGCCGCAGTGCCCAGCAGGGCAACGGAGAGGAGGACGACCGACACGAGCACTTCGAGAAGAGTGAAGCCTGCCGCGCGCTGCATGCCGCGATTCCTCATGGGTCCGTGCAACTGGCGATGTTCCCGGTGTCCTTGTTCGGGATGCCGTCGCCATCCGTATCGGTCGCCGTGCGCGGTCGCAGTCGCGTCACGATGATCGCGCGCGCGCCCTTGGTCTCGGTGCCGTGGCATACGGCGAACACCCCGATGTCGTTTGCCGCGCCATCGGGCCCGTAAATGATGTTGTTCGCGAACGTGTCGTTCGTCCCGAGGGCATAGCCGCTCGCAAAGTGCTCGTGCGTCCGCAGGATCTCGTCGTTGTCGGTCGTGTCGATGGCGCCGTTGCCGTTCTTGTCGGTGAAGACGAGCCAGCCGTCGCTCCACGTGCCGGAGCACGCCGTCTCGTTATTGGTGTGGCAGATCGTCACCGTCGCGCCGCGCCGGATCGCCTCGCTCCGTGCGAAGTTCATCGTCGCGACGAAATCGTTCGTGTAGGTGGTTATCCGGGTCTTGCGGGAGAACTCGATGAAGCTCGGCGTGGCGATCCCGAGCAGGATCGTCGCCACGGCGATCGTCGCGAGCAGCTCGACAAGAGTGAACCCCGCGTGGGTTTTCACGATGCACTGACCTTTGTTCATGCGTTCCCTGCATGACACCCTGTTGAGGCGGCACGCCGGCGTACACCTGCGCCTCGCAGATGCACGAACGCCGCGAACGTTACACAACGGCCTCGCGGCCGTTCGTGTGACGCATCAAGAAAGGCCCAATTTCATCGGCGCACCTTTGCGAGGTGCGTCACATTCTGCGAGACGCGAGCGTAGCCGTATGCGGGGAATATGTCAGCAGGGTGGCTCGATTTAGCTCCGCTGGGAGATTTCGACATAGTCGCGGCGCTTCGGGCCCGTGTACAGCTGGCGTGGACGCCCGATGCGCATCGCGGGGTCCGAGATCATCTCCTGCCAGTGCGCCACCCAGCCGACCGTGCGGGCGATGGCGAACATCACGGTGAACATCGAGCGCGGAATGCCGAGCGCGCTGTAGATGATGCCGGAATAGAAATCGACGTTCGGATAGAGCTTGCGCGCGATGAAGTACTCGTCCTTCAGCGCGATCTCCTCCAGGCGCAGCGCCAGCTCGAACAGCGGGTTATTGGAGCTGCCGAGCTGCTGCAGCACCTTGTGGCACATCGCGCGGATGATCTTCGCGCGCGGGTCGAAGTTCTTATAGACGCGGTGCCCGAAGCCCATGAGGCGGAAGTGACTCGACTTGTCCTTCGCCATCGCGAGGTACTTCGGAATGTTCTCGACGGTGCCGATCTGCTCGAGCATCGCGAGCACCGCCTCGTTCGCACCGCCGTGCGCCGGGCCCCACAGCGCCGAGACGCCCGCCGAAATCGCGGCGTACGGATTCGCACCGGTGCTGCCCGCAAGGCGCACCGTCGAGGTGCTGGCGTTCTGCTCGTGATCCGCATGCAGCACGAACAGCAGGTCGAGGGCCTGCGCCGCGACCGGATCGAGCTCGTACGGCTCGCACGGCACGGCGAAGAACATGTGCAGCATGTTGCTGCAGTAGTCGAGATCGTTGCGCGGATAGATGAACGGCTGGCCGAGCGAGTGCTTGTGAGCGGCGGCGGCGATCGTCGGGATCTTGGCGACGATCCGGTGCGAGAAGATCTCGCGCTGCCGCGGGTTATAGATGTCCATCGTGTCGTGATAGAACGCCGACATCGACGCCACCACGGCCGAGACCATCGCCATCGGATGCGCGTTGTGGTGGAAGCCGTTGAAGAACCGCAGCAGCGTCTCGTTGATCATCGTGTGATGACGGATGCTGCCGATGAACTCCTCGAGCTGCTTCTGGTTCGGGAGCTCCCCGTGGAGCAGGAGATAGGCCACCTCCATGAAGCTGCTCTTCTCGGCGAGCTGCTCGATGGGGTAGCCGCGATACAGCAGCACGCCGGCCTCGCCATCGATATAAGTGATACGACTATCACAGGCAGCGGTAAGCCCGAAGCCCGGGTCGTAGGTGAAGACACCGAGGTCCTTGTTGATCGATGCGATATCGACGACGGAGGGGCCGATGGTGCCGTGACGCACGGGCAGAGAGGTTTTCTTGCCGGACGCGGGGTCCAGCAACTCAAATTTCGAATCGCTCATGAAGAGAAGCTCATTCGCGCAAGTTGCTCGGAGGGCGGCGCGCGCGCCGTCAGCGAGAGCACGCGAGCCGCGAGCGAGGGTTACATGTCTGGCGCGCTGAAATCAAGGCGCGGCCGCGCCGCGCGCCACAACACCGGAAGCTCCGCGACGGCCCGCGACGAGCGCAAGCTGCGCCCGCCGCGAGCACGTCTCATTGGATGATCTTCAGGTACTGTCCTGGCTGGATTTTGCCGTTCGGATAGAGCCCGTTCAGCATCTCGAGCTCTTCCTTCTGGTACTTCTCGACTGGCACCTGTTTCGCGTAGTCGTCGAGCTTCGTATCCGCGTCGGCCTTGATGACCTTCAGCCGATACGGCTCCGCCAGCGGATACTCGGAGGGCTTCAGGTTGCGCAGCGTTGAAATCGAGGAGACGAAGAGCCCGTCATCCGCCGGCCGACCCGCGCCGGACGCGCGGCTCGCGCCGCCGACGAGAAAGGCGGTCTTGTCACGGTACAGCACGGCCCAGCGCACCGGGCCTTCGCCGCCATCGAGCGGCGAGCCGTGGCTCGTGACGACGGTGTAACCCTCCATGCCGTTCACGCGCAGCTCCTCGCCCTTCGAGAAGGAAGCGCCCCGCAGCTGGCTGATCAGGAACTCGCGCGGCGTTTTCTTGGGATCGCGCGGCGCGGTGGTGATCTGCATGATCGCGTCCTTGTTCTTCGTATACGCGAGAATGCGATCGCGCTCGTTGTCGACGTGCCAGCCGCGCGGGAATGCGAGCGTGATACCCATCTCGGCGTGATAGAAGCGGTTGTCCCGCACGATGCCCTGCGCGCGGCTCGAGCCGTAAGGCAGACCATCGATCGCCTTCATGTATTCGTCGCGGCCTTCAACCCAGCCGCCTTCCGGCGTGTCGGTGATGTTCGCGGCGCCCTTCGCGGCCTGAATGGCGCGATCGTCGGGCGAGGGGTGCGAGGAGAACACGCCGTGATACAGATTCGGCTCACGGCCCTCGTCCCTCGCGCGCTTCAGCTCAAAGCCTTCCTGCGCCTTGAACACCTTGAAGACCTCGCCCATCGCGAGTGGGTCGTAGCCGCTCTTCGTCGCGTACACCAGCCCGAGACGATCCGCCTCCATCTCGTTCTCGCGGCCGTAACCCTGCATCCACGCCTCGGCGCCGATGTTCGCGAGCTGCGCGACCGCCCCGTTGCCGGTCATGATGGCCGCGCCGATCGCACCGATGGACGCGAGCACGCCGCGCGTCTGCTGGCGCGCCGGGTGGC
Source organism: Steroidobacteraceae bacterium (assembly GCA_035548535.1). Lineage (GTDB taxonomy): Bacteria > Pseudomonadota > Gammaproteobacteria > Steroidobacterales > Steroidobacteraceae > JADGHX01. The sequence continues at coordinate 4,671 of DASZSS010000265.1, read as the reverse complement.
GTGCGGTGATGTGGCCGATCTCGTGTCCGAGTACCGCCGCGAGTTGCGCTTCGGATGTCATGTAGGCGAGCAGCCCGCGGTGAACATAGACGTAGCCGCCGCCCGTCGTGAACGCGTTGATCGAGTCGTCGTCGAGGACCGTGAAGTGATATTCCCAGTCCGGCAGGTCGCTGTGACGCGCGACCTTGTTGCCGACCTTGCTCACGTAGTCCTGCACGGCCTGGTCTTGATAGAGGCCGTAGGCCTGGATGATCTGCTGGTAGTAGCGGCGGGACTGCTCGATCTCACCCTTCTGGGTGCCCAGCACGACGTTCTTCTTGCCGTTCGCGGGATTGGTGGCGCAACCCGCGGCGAGCACAGTCAGCGCGGCGATGACGACGGCGGCGAGTCGACGCTTCATGGGAAACACTCCCTCGAGGCAGAGGCGCTCAGTCTAGAGCGGCGGTCGGGCAAAGGGCAGCGGCAACGCGGCCTCAAAGACCAACAACTACGATTGGCGGGAACGAGCGGAGTTCCAGCAAAGCACAGGCCGTCGGCGCGAACCGACTGCCTGCTTGTTTCGAATGTGTGCGCTTGTAACGGTGTGACGACAGTCCGCGGGAATCGCGGACGAACCGCGCCGCGCGGCGCAGGAACGTACGCTCAGCGAGTGCCGGTAGCCGCGTACTTCTTGCGGAATTTATCGACGCGACCCGCGGTATCGACGATCTTCTGCTTGCCCGTGTAGAACGGATGGCAGCTCGAGCACACTTCGACCTGCAGGTCATGGCCCAGCGTCGAGCGCGTCGTGAAGCTGTTCCCGCAGGTGCAGGTGACGGCGATCTCTTTGTACTCGGGATGGATTGACGGTTTCATGGCACGCTCGATCGGTGGTTGGCCTGGTGGGCCGCGCCTGAAAAAGGGCGCGGAAGTCTAGCGACAGAGGCGGACCCGCTCAAGCGTCCCGGCGGTCTGTCGCGAGCGTCGATGGGTGGGGACTCGGGGTCCGGATTACCAGCTTGGACGCTGGCAATTCCTTATCCACAAAACCTGTGGATAACTCTGTGGATACCGGCCCCGGATTCGCGCTGTTTTCCCGTGCAAATTGCACTTTTGTTACTGTGGCTAAAAAATAGCCAGCGCATTTCACCGTTTCGCTTCAATGACTTGGAGCAGTCTCGTAGAGCGATTTAACCGAAGTTGAACGTAATTCTCAGTTTTGCGGCAAGGACGCGCAGGGCTGTGCATAAAGCCCGGCGCCAAGGTCCGAGAACGGGTTACGAGCCCATTGACATCATCGCTTTCCCGGTCGAAATGGCTCTTTTCGGCAACAGCTCGAGCAGCATCTCGTTCACGAAGCTGACGCCGAGCGGCGTCGGCTTGCACGTTCCGCCTTGGATTTCAACTAGGCCGCGCGCCCAAAACGTCTCGAATACCTGCGCGACGGTCGTCCACTCGAGCCCGGTTCGAGCCGTGAAGACGGCGAGCTCGAAGCCGTCGACGAGCCGCAGCGCATTCATCATGAACTCGAAAGGCAGGTCGTCCGCCGCCACCGGCTGGCGCGCGATCGCGCGCGGCGAGAGGGCCACATAGCGGCGCGGCTCGCGCTGCTGAGTCGTGCGATAGACCGCGCCGGAGCCGGCGTCGGTGAGCTTGCCGTGCGCGCCGGCACCGATCCCGAGGTAGTCGCCGAACGTCCAGTAGTTGAGGTTGTGGCGGCACTGCTTGCCCGCAGCGGCATAGGCCGAGGTTTCGTACCGCGCGAATCCCGCGCGGGCGAGCTGCTCGTGACAGGCGCTCAACATCTCGGCAGCCACGTCATCGGCGGGAAGGGGCGGCGGATCGGCCGCAAAGCGAGTGCCCGGCTCGATGGTGAGCTGGTAGTGCGAGAGGTGTGCGGGCGCGAGCGCCAAGGCCTGCGCCACATCGGCCGCCGCCGCGCGAGGGTCCTGCCCGGGTAGGGCATACATCAAGTCGATATTGAAGTTCGTGAGGCCGGCCGCGTGCAGCTCTTCGGCTGCGCGAACCGTGTCCGCCGGCGAGTGGATCCGGCCGAGCGCTTCGAGCCGATGCGCATCGAAGCTTTGCGCGCCCAGCGAAACGCGGTTCACGCCGGCGGAGCGATACGCCCCGAAGCGGCCGTGTTCGATCGTGCCCGGATTGGCCTCGAGCGTGACCTCCGCGTACGACGCCACGGTGAGATACCGGCGGGCGGCCTCGAGCACACGGCCGATCGCGTCGGGCGAGAATAGGCTCGGCGTGCCGCCGCCGAAGAAGATCGTGATGACCTCGCGGCCAGCGACCTCGGGTGCTTGTGCTTCCAGATCACGCTCGAGCGCTGCGACGTAGGCGCTTTCGGGCAGCGTGTCCTTCACCGCGTACGAGTTGAAGTCGCAGTACGGGCACTTGCGGACGCACCACGGGAGGTGGACGTACAGCGAAAGCGGAGGTGTGGCGAGGCGGCGCATGAAGGCGGGCACGTTAGCGCGAAGCGGCGTGCTGCGCATGCGTTCCGGGATGGCTTTGAATCCTAGGAGAAGGAGTTGTTCATGAAGCTCACGGCGACCCGCGAAGCACGAGCCTTGCAGCGACGCGAGGTGACCGCGCGCATGCGTGACAACCGCGCGGACTCGTCTAGAGCCGCCGCTCGCGCAGTTCCGCCGCAAGGGCTCGCAGCGCCTGTCCGCGATGGCTGCGGGCGTTCTTTTCCTCAGGCGATAGCTCGGCCGCTGTGACCGTCATGCCTTCCGGCTGAAAGATCGGGTCGTACCCGAACCCACCCGTGCCGCGCGGCGCGGTGAGAATGCGCCCCTCCCACGTTCCCGCAGCGCGCAGCGGCGCCGGATCGTCCGCGCTCCGCACCAACACAATCACACATTGGTACCGCGCCGTACGCTGCGCCGCGGGCGCATCGCGCAGCTCCGCAAGCATCTTCTCCAGGTTGGCAAGATCGCTCGCGTGCTCGCCGGCATAGCGCGCCGAATGCACGCCCGGCCTGCCCCCGAGCGCATCGACCTCGATGCCGGAATCGTCCGCTAGAGCCGGGAGTCCCGATCGGGCGGCGGCATGGCGCGCCTTGAGCAGTGCGTTCTCGAAGAACGTCGCGCCGGTCTCGGGCGGCGCCTCGATGCCCAGGGCGGATTGCGCGACGAGCTGGTGCCCCAGCGGCGCGAGAATCGCGGCCAGCTCGCGGAGCTTGCCCGCGTTGCCGCTCGCCAGAACGATCTTCACGGCACGCCGGCCAGCGCTTGCGCCTGCAACGCGAACAGCTCGCCAATGCCCGTGGCCGCGAGATTCAGCAGCGCGTCCAGCTCGTGCCGCCGAAACGCATGGCCCTCCGCCGTGCCCTGCACTTCGACGAAGCCGCCGCCGTTGTTCATGACGACATTCATGTCCGTCTCGGCGGAAGAATCCTCGGCGTAGTCCAGATCGAGCACCGGCACGCCGTTGTAGATGCCCACCGAAATCGCCGCGACCTGCCCATGAATCGGGCTCGCCGCAATCGACTTGCGCTCGACCAGCCGTTCGCAGGCCTCCGCAAGCGCGACGTAACCGCCGGTGATCGAGGCCGTGCGCGTCCCGCCATCCGCTTGCAGCACGTCGCAATCGATCGTGATCGTGCGCTCGCCGAGCGCCTTCAGATCGGTGACGGCGCGCAGCGAGCGCCCGATGAGACGCTGGATCTCCTGCGTCCGTCCGCTCTGCTTGCCCTTCGCCGCCTCGCGCGCGCTGCGCGTGTGCGTCGAGCGCGGAAGCATCCCGTACTCCGCCGTGACCCAACCCTGCCCCTTGCCGCGCAGGAATTGCGGCACGACCTCCTCGACGCTGGCCGTGCACAGGACGCGCGTGTCGCCGAACTCGACGAGCACCGATCCTTCCGCATGTTTCGTGAAGCCTCTGGTGAGGCGCACCGGTCGCAGCTGATCCGGTGCTCTGCCGCTCGGCCTCGTCATCTCAGTCTCCGATCCAGCGCAGCGCGGCGGCGGACGTGTTGTCGCTGCCCGCCCCGGCGCGCGCGATTGCGAGCTGCCCGAGTTGCATGAGCGTCTCGCGCAACTGAGTGGCGCCCGCGCTCAGGCGGCTCGCGATTTCTTCGTCCTTCAATGTCGACCACATGCCGTCCGTGCAGACGAATAGGATGTCGTCCGAGTCGAGCGGCCGCCGGCCCGACAACGTCATGTCCGGCAGGATCGGATCGCCGCCGATACAGCACTCGACGAAATTCCGCATGGGATGATTCACCGCCTGATCCGGCGTGATGAGCCCTTCGCGCAGCAGCAGCTCCACATGACTGTGATCGCGCGTGCGCTGAACGAGCTGCCCGCGCCGGATGTGATAGACGCGACTGTCCCCGATGTGCCCCCACCATGCGGCGCGCTGCTGCACGAGGCACACCGCGCACGTCGCGCGCGGCCGCTGCTCGAGCGGCAGATTCATTCCGATGCGCACGACTTCCTCGTGAGCGCGGCCCAGGGTCAGATGCAGGAAGCCCAGCGGATCGAACAGCGGCTGCGGAGTGTGCCAGAAGGCTTCCAGCACCGTCTTTTGCGGTACCTCGGCGGCGCGCGCACCGTCGGCGTGGCCGCCCATGCCATCGACGACGAGCAGCAGGGCCGAATGCTCGGCGACCGCCGCGACCACCCGATCCTGGTTTTCTTCGCGCGCCCCAACGAGCGTGATATCGGCGTACTC
>DASZSS010000264.1:0-24564 GCA_035548535.1 Steroidobacteraceae bacterium | reverse complement strand
CGCACGAAAGCGACGCATGAGCAATGCATCTTCCATTCGGCGCGAGGTCGGTCCGTTCGCCCTGATGCTCACCGGACTCGGCTCGATCATCGGCTCGGGCTGGCTCTTCGGTGCGTGGCGCGCGGCCGGGCTCGCGGGGCCGGGCGCGGTGTGGGCCTGGGTGCTCGGCGCGGCGATCATCATGACGATCGCGCTCACGTACTCGGAGCTCGGCGCGATGTTTCCCGAGTCGGGCGGCATGGTCCGCTACGCCCACTACTCGCACGGCTCGCTCGTCGGCTTCATCGGCGCGTGGGCGAACTGGATTTCGATCGTCTCGGTGATCCCGGTGGAAGCCGAGGCGTCCGTGCAGTACATGGCGTCCTGGCCATGGCAGTGGGCGCAGGATCTGTATGTGCACTTGCCGGACGGGCGGGGCGAGCTCACCGCAATCGGGCTCGGCATCGCGGCGCTGCTCGTCATCATCTACTTCCTGCTGAACTTCTGGAGCGTGAAGGTATTCGCGCACTCGAATTCCGCGATCACGTTGTTCAAGCTGGTCGTGCCCGCCGCAACCGGGCTCGCACTCATCGCGAGCGGCTTTCACTCGGAGAATCTCGCAGTCGGCGTGAACGGCGAGCTGCATTCGCTCGACTTCGCCGCGGTGCTCACGGCGGTGGCGACGGCGGGCATCGTGTTCAGCTTCAACGGCTTTCAGAGCCCCGTGAATCTCGCGGGCGAGGCGCGCAATCCCGCGCGCAGCCTGCCGTTCGCGGTGCTGGGGTCCATTCTGATCGCGACCATCGTGTACGTGCTGCTGCAGGTGGCGTATCTCGGGGCCGTGCCGCCGGAGATGCTGGCCAAGTCCGGCTGGCGCGGTATCGATTTCCGGTCACCCTTTGCGGAGCTGGCGATCATCGTGAACCTGCACTGGCTCGCGATGCTGCTGTACATCGACGCCTTCATCAGCCCGAGCGGCACCGGCATCACGTACACGGCGAGCACGGCGCGCATGATCTATGGGATGGAGCGCAACGGCACGTTGCCCAAGGTGTTCGGGCGCCTGCATCCGATCTACGGCGTGCCGCGCCCGGCGATGTGGCTCAACCTCGTCGTGTCGTTCCTGTTCCTGTTCTTCTTCCGCGGGTGGGGCACGCTCGCGGCGGTGATCTCGGTCGCGACGATCATCTCGTACATGACGGGGCCGGTGAGCGCGATCGTGCTCCGGCGCACGGCGCAGAACATGCATCGGCCGCTGCGCCTCGTCGGCTTGCCGGTGATCGCGGGGGCGGCGTTCATCTTCGCGACGGAGCTGTTGTACTGGGCAAAGTGGCCGCTGACGGGCGAGATCATTCTGCTGATGGCGGTGGCGCTGCCGGTCTATCTCTACTATCAGGCGAAGGCGGGATGGCCGGATATCGCGCGGCAGTTGCGCGGAGCGTGGTGGTTGGTGGCGTACCTGCCGGTGATCGCCGCGCTGTCATGGGCGGGCAGCGCCAGATTCGGCGGCCGCGACTATCTGACGTGGGGCTGGGACCTGGCGGTTGTCGGCGTCGTGGGGTTGGTGTTCTTCATTTGGGGAGCGAAGGCCGGCTGGAGCACGCCGGCGGTTCAGGAGGCGACGGGGCTTGCACCCGGCATCGCGGTGGCGCATGACGGCACCTGAGCGGAGTCACGCCCGGAGGGCATATGAACGGCTCGTTCCTGCGGTTCTATGTGCGCGAAGGTCAGTACATCCATCACCGCCCCGTGTGGGAGTGGCTGCTCGAGCGCGCGAACAAGCTCGGCATTCGAGGCGGTTCCGCATTCAGGGCCGTCGCGGGTTTCGGACGACATCACAAGCTGCACGAAGCGCATTTCTTCGAGCTCGCGGGCACGCTCGCGATTCAGGTCGAGTTCATCGTGAGCGACGAGGAGTGCGAGGAGTTGCTGGCGCTGATTCGGGAGGAGGGCGTGCGTCTCTTCTACGCACGAATTCCGGCGGATTTCGGCGTCATCAATCCCGATGCGAACGATCCGGCGGAGACACCGGTCGTGACCGCCTGAAGAGGCCGTTCAGCTCGCCCCGATCATGAAATCGACGAACGCCTGCATCGCAGGCGTGCGATACCGATCGGGGAGCCAAACGATGTGCGCATCCGTCGCAAACGGCGGTGTGACGTGCCACCCGCTCAGAAGCCGTTCCAGGCGGCCGCGCTTGATCTCCGATTCCGCCAGGAAGTCAGGCAAAACCGCAACGCCGATTCCCTGAAGAGCGAGCTCACGCAAGGCCTCGCTGTTGTTCACCACCATGTTTCCTGTCACACGCACGTTCGCCGTCGTGCCCTCGCGCGTGAATTGCCAGATGGAAAGACGCTCGGTGGCTTCGTAGCGCAAGCAGTTCACATGTTTCAGATCTGACGGCTCTCGCGGCTGCGTGCGACGTGTGAAAAGGCCCGGCTTTGCGACGAGCGTATATCCGGAACGACCCAAAGGCCGTGCGATCACATCGCCTGGCAGCTTCGGTACGAGACGGATCGCGAGATCAAATCCTTCCGCGGCCAAATCCACGGGTCGGTCCAGCAGGACGAGTTGCAGCTCGATGCGCGGATAGCGTTGGAGGAATGCCGTGAGACGCGGCACGACGCACACGCGGCCGTACGTGACCGGAGCGGTCACTCGCAACTTCCCGTGCGGCTGATGCGACTGCTCCGAAAGCTTGCCGCTGGCCTGCTCGAACAGCGCAATGGCCTGCGACGCGCGCTCGTAAAGAAGCTCGCCAGCGTGCGTCACACTCAGGCTTCGGGTCGTGCGCCGGAGCAGGCTCGCCCCGAGGTCGGATTCGAGGCGCTTGATCTGCTTGCTGATCGCGGATTTCGAGAGCCCCAGCCGCTCGGCGGCAGCGGAGAAGCTTCTGGCCTCGACTACCCGGGCAAATACGACCATCGCGTAGAGCTGGTGAGGCGCGGGAGTGAACGGCGCATTGTGCATATCAGGAAACAGTGCGTGTCCGGAGGCCGGATTGTATACGGGCCACTTCGGTCGAACACTTGTCTCGCACAAGACCTTGGAGGTGGAGCGCGATGAGAGCGATCGAACTGCAGAAGTGGGGCTTAGAGGGGCTGACGCCAGTGGACGTGCCGCGGCTCACACCGGCGCGGGGCGAGGTGCTGGTGCGAGCTCAGGCGGTGTCCCTGAACTACCGTGACGTCGAAATACTCGAGGGCCGGTACGGTATGCCGGTCGCGCTGCCCATTGTGCCCGCATCCGACGCCGTTGCCGAAGTTGTCGAGGTGGGCAAAGGCGTCACGCGCTTCAAGATTCGAGATCGGGTGAACACCGTTCTCATGCCCGACTGGCAAGAGGGAGAGTTTCGAGGCGACTACTTCCGCCATCAGCTCGGGAGCAGCGTGCGCGGAGTCCTGCAGGAATATCTGGTGCTGCCGGAAACGGCGCTCGTGCGCGCGCCGATGCACCTCGGCGCGGAGGCCGCAACACTTCCGATCGCCGCCGTAACGGCATGGAACGCGCTGCGCGATGCCCGTGTCGTTCCCGGTCAGACCGTGCTCATTCAGGGAACCGGAGGCGTCGCGCTGTTTTCGTTGCAATTGGCACAGCTATTCGGCGCGCGGACGATTCTCGTCACGACCCATCCAGAGAAGGTCGCCAGGGTCCAGGCACTCGGCGCCGATGCGGTGATCGACACCCGGTCAGCGCCGGATTGGGGTGAGCGAGTGCTGGATCTGACCGACGGCCGCGGCGCCGATGTCATCATCGAAGTAGGCGGCGGCAAGACACTTGCGCAGTCCAGCGTCGCGCTGAAGGTGGGCGGATATGTCGCGGTCGTCGGATATCTCGGCGGACCCGAAGTACGCTTTGACCTGCGCACGCTGTTTATCGGAAAGCGCGCGCGATTGCACGGGCACACGGTCGGTTCCCGTGCGAGTTTCGAGGAGATGAATCGCGCGATCGAGCTCCATCGGTTGCAGCCGGTGATCGACAGCACGTATCCGCTCGAGAACGTAGCCGCCGCCTACGAGAAGGCGCGTTCGGGAGCTACGTTCGGGAAAGTACTGATCACGTTGTGAGTCTCCGGGGCGCCAGGGCCGTGGTGCTCGATGGCGTCCTGACCGAGAACGGCATGCTCTCGTTCAAGAAGACGCTATCGCCGGAAGACGTCGAAGCAATTCGCGCGCATCTCGTGCGGCTCGCACACGATCTGCAGAAGCATCCGGAGCCTCCTTTCCCGTTCGGGCCGCGACCGCCGGCGCCGGCTTCGGGATCGCAGACGCCTGCCGTGCCGCAGATCGGACTGCATCAGTGACGAGCGCCGGCCGCCACCGGCTTGCGGGTGAGCACGACTTTGCCGCTCGCGTCGCGCGCGACGACGATGTCGTAACGCGCGCCGCGGTACGCCACGTTCTTGAGAGTGAGGGAGCGCCAGCCGTCCGGTAGCACCGGCGGATACACCTGGCTCAAGCCCCTGTCGTCGAGCCGCAGCCCGGTGAGCCCGTAGACGAAGCTCTGCACGAAGCCGGCGGACGTCGCGAGGATGTAGCCGGCGTTGTTCTGCACGGTCTCGCTGCGCACGTTGAACGGCGGCTTGAGAAAGCCGACGAGGTTGCGCGCGATCCATGCGCCGGCTTCCTTGCCGTCGCCGAGCTCCGCCGCGTGGACGGCGAGCATGACCATCATCATCTCGTTCGGGTCGTCCCCGTGCACCTTCAGCTCGTTGAGCTGGAACTCGAAGTCGTTCCGCCGCACCGTCGGCGACATCGGCAGGTCGAGGTTGGGATAGCTCAACCACGAGAGCGAGGAGCCCATCCACGTGACCTTGTCGTGCGGCACGCTCGCATCGAAATCGAGATAGCGCTGCGCTTTCTCGTCGAACGGAATGAACATGCGGCGCGCAATGTCCGCCCATTTCGGATCGGGTTGCGCCCCGACGACCCGCGCGGCGGCGGTCGCAATGTCCAGCGCCTTGCGCGCGGCCGCGTTGGTGAACGAGTCGTTCGGCACATCGTCGTACGCCTCGTCCGGCGAGGTGACGTGATGAATCTCGTAGCGACGCAACGCCTCGTTGTACGTGACGCGACTCACCCAAAACTCCGCGATTTCACGGATCACGGGCCAGCCCTGCTCCTTCAGCCAGGCCTTGTCGCCGGTGGCCTGGTAGTACTGCCACTGGGCAATCGCGATGTCGGCGTTGACGTGAATCTCGCGGTACACGCCGTACGCAAAGTACGGCGTGTGATCGACGCCTGTTTCGGGATCGGCTTCCCACGGGTACATCGTGCCCTTCACGCCATACTGCCGCGCCCGATCGCGCGCGGGCTGCATGGTGCGATAGCGGAACGCGACCAGCGGCTTCGCGCGATCGGGATGGAAGAGCAGCAGGGCAGGGAACACCCACGAGTCGCTGTCCCAGAACGTGTGGCCGGCATAGTTGGGCGTGAGCGCGCAGGCCGCGACGGGCCACGAGGTGCCGACGGTCGTGTTCGACAGCAGGTAGTACAGATCCGAGCGCAGGGCCTGCTGCACCTTCGGATCGCCGCCCTCGATCACGATGTCGGATTCCCACAGGCGATGCCATGCTGCGCGATGCGCGGCGAGCAGTCCGTCGAAGCCCCCGCGCCGCGCGGCCCTGGCGAGCGCGAGCATCTCCTTCGCGTCGCCGCCCCAGCCCTGACGCGCGAGCGCGACGTACTTGGTGAAGCGATAGGTCGTGCCTTTGCGAACAGGAACGCGGAATCGCAAGCCCAGCCGGTACTCGTCGTTGACGAGCGTGACGTCTTGCACTTGCACATCGTCCGGCACGCCGATCGCCGCGGCCTGTGCCATCGTCAACCCGCGCTCGGCGCGGCCGTCCAGCCAGAAGGTCAAGTCGTGCGTGTCCGCGCCCTTGGCGAGCACGCGCGTCGTGCCGGGATACCAAACAGGCGCCCGATCCGGCGTGGCGTGATTGACCGGGGTGAGCACGCTCATGTTGTTCGCCGCCACGGCAGCGAGCATCTGTTCGCCGGTCATGGTGCGAATCGGAAAGCGCGGCTGGTGAGGCGCCCAGAGCGTGAAGGGAAACCAGAGCTGAATCGTGCCGTCGAAATCGGGCGTCACGGAGAGCTGAGTCGCGGCGACGTGCTGCGCGGCCTGGCTCACGAAAGTGACGACGCTGATGTCCGTGCTCTTCTTGCTCGGATCGGTGAAGCGGTACGAGGTCGTCAGCGTCGCATCGCGCAGGCTCAGTGTCTGCGCATAGTTCGCGAAGAATTTGGACTCGAGCCGCACATCGTTCAGCCAGAACTCGCCGGCCGTGGATTTCCCCGTGCTGTAGTCGATGCCGCTCCAGCCGGGAATGGCCGCGGGCCGTGCGATGTCCTCCGCCGTGTAGTCCATGAACGCGACCAGGTACGACAGATTGCTCTCGGTGCCCTTCGGCCCGGTCATCGTCGAGACGTAGCCGTTCGCGAGATAGCTCGGGAAGTAGTGCTCGAGATCCTCGCTCGTCGCCGTCAGCAGAAAGCCGGGATCGGTCTGCGCGTGCCCGACGAGCACGACGCAGCCGATCGCGGCCGCAAGTAGACGCGGTCGGTATTTCATGCGCTGCCGAGGCCGCGGCTAGAACTTGTAGAGCACTTGACCGCTGACCTCGCGCCCCTCGAGCGGTCGCGCCAGGATGACACCGCCCGCACCGGCGGCCGGTCCGAAGATGCGCGAGTTGCTCTCGGTGAGCCCGAGCTCGTTGGTCACGTTCGTCCCCTGAATGCGGAACTGCCAGTTCTCGCCCACGTTCGCGCTGAGGCCGAAGTCGAGGGTGTCGTACGTGCCGAGCTGCTGCAGCCCCGACTGATCCTGCGTGTGCTTCCCGACGTGCGAGTACGTGACGAACACGTTCATGTCACCCCACGTCATGGGCTGCGTGTAGCTCGGCTGGAAGGCGAACCGTATCTTCGGCTGGCGCTGCAGCTGCTGACCCTCGATAGGCGCACAACCGTTGCCGACGACGAAGTTGACGAACGGCACGCACGCGTCGTAGTGCGTGTAGTGCCCATCGAGATAGTTGCCGACGAGCTGCAGGGTCAGATTCTTGATCGGCGTGACGGCCAGATTGACGTTGACGCCCTTCGAGTCGGCTCCGTAGAAGAAGCGCTGTCCCGTCAGCGGCACGCCGAGCCCGTTCGAGGGCGTGTACGGGATGCCGTTGAAGACCTTGCGATAGGCGCTGATGTCCGCGTAGAGCCAGCTCGTTTGCCATTTCCAGCCGATCTCCCGGTTGGACACGGTCGCGAGCGGCGGCGGCGCGTCGGTCGTGCTGCCGCGGATGCCGTTGTCGAAGTCCGAGAAGTGCACGCCTTCGTTGTAGCGCGCGTATACGCTCATGTTCTCGAGCAGCGTGTAGTTCACGCCGGCCGTCCACGAGCCGTGACTCGGGCTGTAGTCCGTGACCGCGAACGTGCCGTCGCACGTGTCGACGGCGTTGTCGTACAGCGTGAGCGGATTCCCGTCGATGTTGCGCTTCGTCAGATTGCAGACGCGGTTGGTCGCATCCAGCCACTCGTATCGGTAGGACGCATCGATCAGCCACTTGTCGAGGCGCCACGAATCGGAGAGGTAGACCGCCTTGTTGTTCGCGTGCCCGCGCTCGATGATGTGGAAGCCGCTGAAGTCCGAGAATCCCTGCGGGTCGGTCAGGGCGAAGGTCTGTCCGCCGGACACGTAGCTCACCGTGATGGGGCGCGCGTTCGGCGTGTTCGTCATCAGCATCGTATTGCCCAGCGACCACTTGTCGTCCATCTCGTAGTACGCGAGATAGGCGCCGACCGTGAGCGTGTTGTCCGTGAAGATCTTCTTGCTGACGCGCAGGTCGTTGTTCACGTTGCGCAGGCGCTTGTGAATGTGCCACCAGCCCTGCTTGATGACGCTCTGGTTTGGATCGACCGTCCCGCCGCCCACGAATTGCGATGTGGCCACGGCGCCGGCCGGCAACGCGAAGCCGCCGAGATCGGTGGGCAGCGTGAAGAGCTCTTCCACGAGTGTCGCCGGATTGCTGGAGGAGAAGAGCGCGTTCGTGTCCGCCGTGCCGCCGTTCACGAGCAGGCGATCGGTGAGCGACCAGCCGTCGCCGAACTCCCAGTCGAGATTGCCGCCGAGGAAGCCAAAATCGGCGCCGCGCCCGTCCGCGAGATCCGCGTTCGTGCCGCCGCCGGGATACGAGGGCAGGAACACGTGCCGCAGGGCCTCGCTGTTATACGTGCCCTTCAGCGGATCGAATCCCGGATATGCGTGGAAGTGGTCGCTGCCGGTCTGGATGAGTGGAATCGGCGTGATGAACTGATTCTTGTCGTTCAAGTACCGTCCATAGAACATCACCCGCGCATTGTCGAAGTCGCGCGACAGCGTGGCCGTGAACTGCCCGCCCTTGTCGGCCTTGAACTGCGGATCGCGCACGCCGTCGGAGATGCGATAGAAGCCGCCGACGCTGCCAACCCAATCGCCGCTCACGGGGAACCCGTAGAAGCCGTCGACGCGCGCGAGATTTTCGGAGCCGTACGTGAACCCGAGGCTGCCGGTCGGGTCGTGCGAGCCCCGCCGGAGGATGAAATTCGCCGACGCGCCGGGCTGTGCGTCGGCGAACACCACCGAAGGCCCGCCTTGCACGATCTCCACGTGCTCGATCGTGTCGTCGAGCCGCATGAGCGTCGACTGCTCGAAGAACGACAGCGTCGGCATGCCGTAGAGCGGGGATCCCATCAACTGCACCGTGAAGTAGGGCGCGTCGCCGCCGGTCGGAAAGCCCGCGACTTCGATGTTGGCGCCCGTCTGCCCGCCGGTGGACTCCGGCCAGATACCCGGCGAGATCTTCAGCAGATCCGCGGTGCTCTTCGGATTCGCACGCCGGATCTGCTCCTGATCCGCCGTGACGATGGTGTAGCTCGCATCGAGCTTGCGAACCGCTGTTGCCGTCGCCGTGACGACGACTTCCTGCAGCGAGGGTCCCGTGACCGCTTCCGCCGGCTGCTGCTGATCCTGCGCGTACAGAAGGCAGGGTGTGAACGCGACCGCGACGCCGAGGAGGCGTGCGGACTGAATCAATACACCGTGGTTCATGTGCCTCTCCCCAGTGCTCCAGTGCGACCCCACTGGCCCCGAAGACGAATTCCGTTTCGAATGTTGCGCGTCCGCCGCGCATGCTCTTGTTTGCCGCGTATCCTAGTGACGCTCGCGACGAGTGGCAACTAGAGCGTCAGCTAGTGATTATCCACGCGGCGCCGGTGTAACCCTGCAACTGCAAACGAAGTTTTCCGTCCGCGTCGACCTCCGCCGGGGGAGATCGAGGATCGAGCGCATTGCGCGCCTGGGCGTGTGCGGGGGCTGCGCCGAGCGCCACGCGCTCGTCCACGGGTGTTGCGCCGAAGTTGATGGCGGTCACTTCGAGGCCCCGTTTGTTGGGCAATTCGTGCAGCTCCACGAAGAGCCCGGGCGACTCGACGCTTGGCACATCGACGACGCGCGCCGCGTAGAGCTGCAGCTCCGCGCGCACCTTCAGCATGTGCGCCAGCTGCGAGGCGAAGGAGTGTGAATCCTTGAGCTGCTGCGGCAGGGGGCCGTACAGCGCTCGCGCGCGCGGCAGTCCCGCCGAGGACACCGTCGCGCGCGGGTTCGAGCCGATGAGATCGTATGCGCCGCGATTGATCCATCTCGTGTCGCCGTCGGCGAGCCGGTCGCGCACGGCGGCTTGCGGCAGGGTGAGCGCGCCGACCAGGTCCCAGCCCGAGAGCGCGAACACGCCGGGCTGAAAGGCGTTGTAGAACGCGAGCAGCAGGTGCAACTGCTCGATCTTCTCGGACTCCCGCTTGGAGAGCCGCGAGAGATCGCGGATGCCGAGCGTCGCGGCGATCACCGTCGCGGTGGTGCTCGCAACGCCGTCGCCGAATTTCAGGTTGTAGGGATCGGGCCCGCGCAGGAGCCGGCTGTACATCTCCGCGCGCACCGTGTCGCGAATCTGATCGCCCGTCATCTCGCGGCCGCGAAACGGGAACAGCTCCTTGCCGTGCGCGTGGAAGTGCCCGATGCCCATCGTCAGCTCGTCGTGATTCTGCAGCGCGTGGATCAGCGCTCCCGTGTCCACGTCGTACTTGCGCATGAGCCGATGGACGAGCCGCAGGAACTCGGCGTCGCCGGTGAGCAGCGCGTGATCGTATGCCGGCCGCGTGAAAAAATCGTACGAGAGGTCGGGCCCGCCGGCGGACATGACGCGCAGATCGTCGAGTGGCAGCGCCAGCTCCTGGAACGTGAATCCGCCGAGCTTGCGAACCATGTCGCCGATGAGCTGATTCGCGGTGACCGAGAGCGGATGGCCTTCCGACCAGACGCGCCCGTTCGCGTCGCGCTCGATCCCGAGCAGCCCGTTGGCGTCGAGGCGGATGCCGCCATCGCCCAGCACCCCGATCTCGTGTAACGCATCGCCGATCACGAGCCGCTCGGCGGCGAAGCTGGGATCGAGCCAGTTCAGCGTCGGCTGGCCTTGCTTGAAGTAGTGCAGGTACACCCAGCGCCGCTCCACGCCATCGACGCCGCGCACGATGTCGGTGGCGCTCCAGTCCGACTCCTTCACGCCGGGCTCATAAAAGATCCGGGACGGGAGCATGCCCACGATGTAGCCCTTCGCCTGCAACGCATTCACCGTTGCGGGCTGGAGATTGACGGAGTCGCGTCCAGGAGGCACAGGCGGCAGCAGGTGCCAGTCCGCCGGGTCGATGCGCACCATGTGATAGAGCCCGGGATAGTCCGCGTACGCGCGCTCGGCGAGACGGAAATCGGGGCCCTTGCCCGTGTGCCCCGGCACGACATCGCCGATCACGATGGCACCGTGCGCGCGCGCGGCCGCGACCATCTTCTTGTAGTCCGCTTCCGTGCCGAAGGCCGGATCGATGTCGAATCCGATGCGATCGAAATTCCCGTCGACCGAGGGCGTATACGCGAGATCGGTGATGCCCCCCGAGCGCTTCATCGGGCTCGTGTGGACCGCCTGGATGCCGATGTCCTGGAATGCGCGCCACAAGCGCTCGTCGGCGAGGGTCGCGAGCACGGAAGTGCCCGGCGCAGCGGCGATGGTGGAAGCGGGATATGCGGTGAACCACACGGAAGCGCGCGCGGTGGCGGCACGCGGTTGCGGCACTCCGTACGGATGCTGCCACTGATTCGAGTTGCCGGAATAGGCGCGCGCGACGATCTGCGCTTGATGCAGCATCGAGCGCTCTTCCAGCCACTGGATGTACGCCGGACCCGAGGCGGTTTGCGGCGGTTGTGAGGCAGGTTGCTGACCGACTGCCGCGGACGCGATCCACAGCAGCGAGGCGAGAGCAAAAGACGTGAGCTTCACGCGAGACCTCCCGGACGCGGACACAACCGCGCCACGGTCGGCGCGGCCAGCTCGAGAATACGTCTGAGCGGCCCCGGCCGGCAGTCCGCTCGCCCGCCGCGGCCTTCGTGATCAGTGGCGGCGGCGTCGCGGGTCCATCGCCTCGAGGCGCTGCAGGTCTTCGGTGTTCGCGACGTCGCGCTCCTGCGGCGCGGGGCCTTCGCTGTCGGCGAGCTTTCCGAGCACGCGCTCGATGGCGCGCTCCAGCTTCTCCGCCGCGCCTTCCATCGCCAGCTCGAGGCTGTCGGCCTCGTTCGTCACCGCAATCGGGGCGAGCCCGCCGATGCGCGCTTCCATCATGCAGCGCTTGTCGCGCTCACCGTGCTTGGCGGCGTTCACGTCGCTCAGGTGCGCCTCGACCCGCGTGATGCGATCGGCGTAGCGGCCCACGGCGTCGGTCACGAGGCTCGTGACGATCTCGTTCATCCGCTCGTCGCCCGTGATGTGGTGATCTGAGTTGACTTGTATTTGCACTGGTTGAGCTCCGCTTCGTCCGTTGCGGAGTGTCCCGCAAGTCCCGTTCCTTCCCGGAGCGGGCGGGGCGGGTGGTCGATTACTATTGCCCGACGTACCGACGCGGATGCCCCTCTTGCTCAGCACGTTGATCGCCAAGGTCGCACCCCACGAGCGCAAGCCGCTCGCGCTGGGCTTTCTCTGCAACTTCGTCCTGATGACGAGCTACTACATCCTGCGGCCCACGCGGGACGCCATGGCGACGGTCTTCGGCGTCGAGCGGCTGCAGGACCTGTTTACGGGCACCCTCGTCCTCACGCTCATCGTCTCGCCGCTCTTCGCCTGGCTCACGGACACTTTCAAGCTGTCACGCGTATTGCCGGGTGTGTTCGCGCTCTTGATCCTGAGCGTGCTGGGCTTCCACGTGTGGTTCGAGGCGGCACCGGAAAGTCGCTGGCTCGCCGCGGCCTTCTACTGGTGGTTCAGCGTCATCAATCTCTTCATGGTGTCCGTGTTCTGGAGCCTGATGGTGGATACGTTCACCTCGGGTCAGGCGGCGCGCCTCCTGCCTGCGATTGCGGCCGGCGGCAGCAGCGGGGCGGTCGCCGGGCCGCTCGTCACGTCACTGTTCGTGAAGACTGTCGGCGTCGGCGGCTTGCTGTTGCTGTCCGCCGTCGGGCTTGCGGGCGTGCTCGCGCTCGTGCTCGTGATCATCGGCGAGAAGCGCAGGCTGCAGGAGGCGCACGCCGAAGCGCAGGCGTCCACGATGGATCACGAGCTGCCCGGCAATCTGTTCGACGGCTTCCGGGCGCTCTTCAGCTCCTCATATCTCGCGAACCAGGCGCTGTTCGTGCTGCTCATGACCTGGATCGCGACGATCGGCTATTTCCTGCAGACGGACATCGTCACGAGGACCTTCGCGGATCTCGCGGACCGCACGCGTGCGCTCGCGGACATCGATCTGGCGGTGAACATCTGCTCGATCGTCGTGCTCCTCTTCGGGATGAGCCGCTTCATCAAGCGCTTCGGCATCACGGGGAGCTTGCTGCTGAATCCCATCCTGATGGCGATTTCGTTCGTCCTGATGGCGCTCTCGCCGACGCTGCTCATGCTGCAGGCGATGCAGGTAGTGCGCCGGGTGACTCAGTACGCGATCTTCCGGCCGGTGCGCGAAACGTGCTTCACCGTCGTCGAGCAGGAAAGCCGCTACAAGGCGAAGAACGTCATCGACACCGTGATCTATCGGCTCGGCGATCTCACGTCCGCCTGGGGACAAGCGGGGCTGCGCATGCTCGGCTTCGGCACCGGCGGCGTGCTCGGAGTCGGCCTGATCGCGATCGGGATGTGGGCCGTGAGCGCGTGGACGCTCGGCAGGCAATACGAAAGGCGCCGAGCGGCGGGCTCGGCGCCTGCGACAAACGTTCCGGCTATCGCATCGCCCGCAGCTTCGCCACCTCCGCCGCGGTGATGGACGAGGGCTTCGCGCCGAAGCGCGCGATCACGTAGTTCGAGACGGCGGCGATTTCGTCGTCCGTCCACGCATCGCCGAACGCCGGCATGACGGCGATGTCGCCCGACGCGGGCAACGTGCTCGCGCCGCGGAGCACGGCGAGCGCCACGTTCGTCGCCGTCGGATCGTTCACCGCGCGAGTGCCCGTGAGCGTGGCGTGTGGGACGAAATCGTTCACGCCGGTCCACGCATGACAACCGGCGCACATGCTCGCGTAGATGGCCTGACCTTTCGGGTGCTGCTCGTCCGCCGCGACTTTGACGGACGGATGGTCCGGCGCCGGCTCGAGCTTCGGCGCCGGCAGATCCGGCGTCGAGACCGGCGGCACGCTGCGCACGTACTCGACGATGGCGGCGACGTCCGACGGCGTCAGCTTCTGGAAGCTCAGGTGCACCGCCTGCGCCATCGGGCCGAAGGCGGAGCCGCGGTTCTGCGTATGACCGGTTCTCAGGTAGCCGATCATGTCCTCCGCCGACCAGTTGCCGATGCCCGATTCCTTGTCGCTGCTCAGGTTGTACGCGCGCCAGCCTTCGGCCATGCCGCCCGCGTACTTGCGGCGATTATCGAGCGCCTGCAGCGCCGTGCGCGGCGTATGGCAATCGCCGCAATGGCCGAGCGCCTCGGCGAGATACGCGCCGCGATTCCACGAGGCGCTCTTGTCGGGGATCGGCTGGAACCGCTCCTTCGGGTTGTAGAGCGCGCCCCACACCTTCATCAGGCTGCGATTGTTGTACGGCGCGCGCAGCGTGTTCTCGGGCGCCTTGTTCTTCACCGGCGGCAGGCTGAAGAGATACGCCTTGATCGCAAGCACGTCTTCATCGTGCAGATAGGTGTACGAGTTGTAGGGGAACGCGGGGTAGAGGTACTTGCCGTCCTTGCCCACGCCCTCGTGCACGGCGCGCAGGAAGTCCGCATCGGTCCAGGTGCCGATGCCGGTCTCCTCGTCCGGCGTGATGTTCGGCGAGTACAGCGTGCCGTATTCGGTGTCGAACGGGCGCCCGCCGGCAAATGGCTGGCCGCCTTCGACCGTGTGGCACGCCTCGCAATCCGCCGCCTCGGTCAGATATTTGCCGCGCGCGATCGGGTCCGTCGATTCGAAATCCGCCGGCACACCCGTGATCTTGCCGCCCGTGTACTGCGCGAGCGGGACGCGCTTGCCGTCCACCCAGGCGAGCGGGCCAGGGCGAATGACGACCCACGCCGCGATGACGACCGCGACCAGTACGAGGATTCCGACGATTGCCCAGACGCGACCCTTGCCAGTCATGAGTCCCCCAGCGACGAGATGTGCGAAAAACGACCGATGCTGTTGTTGTCCCTGCAAAATATCCCACCCGGTCTGCGCACCCGCAAGGACGCTGGCGGCGCGGGTCCGGGGTCAACCGTCAGCCGGCCGCTCCCGCAAACTTCATTTGAATCGAGCCGCGGCGCTCGAGGAATTTCCAGGCGCCGCGCTCGCGGACGAAGCGGTCCTTGAATTCGCCGAAGTAGATCGGCCCCTGCGAGATGAAGGGCGGCTTGCCCTCCGGCGGCGGCGTGGTCGAGATCATCGTGAGATAGGAGATCCCGCGCGCGGAATCGCGACTCTCGACGTCGATCATCACGTTGGTCGCGAGATGCTTCGTCAGCAGCGTCTTCGGTCGGGCGAGGAGCGACGCGCGGATGGTCTCGCGGCCCTGGATGATCTGGTCCGGCATCATCGGGCGCGCCATCGAGCCCCGCTCGGCGAAGCAGTCGGCGGCGGCGTTCATGTCGCCGAGGTCGAGCGCGCGCGAATAGACGTAGACGAGCCGTTCGCAGGCCCGCTCGATCTCGCTGCGCTCGGCGGCGCTCAGTGTCTCGGACATGGGCGATTCCTCGTGGAAACGTGGCGGGCGATTTTGCAGCTTGCGCGCGCCCGGTGTGCGTCTTTGCGGGCCGGCGTTTACGGGGCGGCGCAGGTCCTTCTCACGGATCGATCTCGGCGGCGGCCAGCAGCGGCCGGCCGAGCATCAGATCCGCCGCCTTCTCCGCGACCATGACGACGGCCGCGTTCGTGTTGCCACCGATGAGCGAGGGGAACACGGATGCATCCGCAACCCGCAGCCCCTCGATGCCGCGCACGCGGAGCTGCGGATCGACCACGGCCATGTCGTCCGTTCCCATCCGGCACGTACTGACAGGATGGTGCACCGTGTAGCCCTCCGCGCGGATGTACGCGGCGAGCTCGGCATCGCTCTGCGCCGCGGGGCCGGGCGCGGTTTCCTGCGCGCGGTAGCGCGCAAAGGGTGGCGCCGCGAACACTTTGCGTATCAGCCGGATGCCGCGGATGAGCGGCTCGATGTCTCCCGGCTCGGCGAGCAGATTGGGGTCGATGAGCGGTGCGGCGAACGGGTCGGGGCTCGCGAGCGTGAGCCGCCCGCGGCTGCGCGGATAGAGAAACACCGGGCTCGCGGCGAATCCATGGCCGATCGGGAACGGGAACGACGGCCCCGGCCGCCGCGCCGATTGGAAGACGAGCTGCACGTCGGGCCGATCGAGCCCCGGCACGCTCTTCACGAACGCGGCGGCCTCGAACACGTTGTTGGCCAGCGGCCCGCGTCTCAGCAGCGCGTATTGGGCGATGTACAGCAGGTTGCGCGGCATGGCCGCGGCGGAAATGCCGTACGAGACCGGGACGTCCATGCTCATGTGAACCGGGCTCGCGACGTGGTCGTGATAGTTCCGTCCGACGCCGGGCAGGTGATGGCGCACTTCGATGCCGAGGCTCGCGAGATGCTCCCCATCGCCGATGCCGGAGAGCATCAGCAATTGCGGCGACTGGATCGTGCCCGCGGCCAGCACCACCTCGCGCCGGGCGCGCACGACAATCGTTCCGTTCGGTGATCGCGCCTCCACGCCCGTCGCACGCCGGCCGTCGAGCATCACGCGAGTAACGTGAGCGCCGGTCAGCACCGTCAAATTCGAACGCTTCATCGCGGGCCGCAGGAGTGCGCTCGCGCTCGTCTCGCGCGTGCCGCCGCGAATCGCGACCTGCCGCAGCGCCATGCCCTCGGAGTCCGCGCCGTTCACGTCCGGGGTCGCCTTGCAGCCGAGCTCGCGCAGTGCTTCGAAGAAGGCGAAGTTCAGCGGGTTCGGATGCGTGATCGTACGGATGTTGAACGGGCCGCCCTTGCCGTGAAACACCGACGGGCCGAAATTCTCGTTGTGCTCGCTCCTGCGGAAGTACGGCAGGACTTCGCGATAGCTCCAGCCCGCGGCGCCGGCTTGTGCCCACCCGTCGTAATCGCGCGGATTGCCGCGGAAATACACCATGCCGTTGATGAGCCCGGAGCCGCCGAGCCCTCGGCCGCGCGGCACCGGGATGCGGCGGCCGTTCATGTGAGGCTGGGGCACGGTCTCGAAGCGCCAGTTGAGAGCCGGCGTTCGCTGCGCCATGACGATGGCGCCGGGCACATCGACGTACAGGCTCTTGCCCGAGCCACCCGCCTCGAGCAGACACACGCGCTGGCGCGGGTCTTCCGACAGGCGCGCGGCGAGCACGCAGCCGGCGCTTCCGCCGCCCGCGACGACGAAATCGAAGTCTGGAGCTTGCTCTGCCATGCGCGTGGGCCGGGGAGAATAGGCCATTTGCCGAGCTCAACCTCGCCCCGGACGGCAGGAGTCTCGCGCCGGACCGCGCGGCGGATGCCGCCGCCCTGCAATGCGCGCAGGGAAACGCGCTGGAATGCAGTAGTGTCGCGCCGGGCCGCGCGGTGGATGCCACGGCGCTAGACTTCGCCCTTCGGCAGAGAGGGACGCGCATGGACTACGTTCGACTGGGCTCGTCGGGCCTCAAGGTGTCGCGGATCTGTCTCGGCTGCATGAGCTTCGGGTCGCAGTTCGACTGGATGATTCCCGAGGGGCCGAGCACCGCGATCGTGCGCAAAGCGCTCGAGCTCGGCATCAATTTCTTCGACACGGCGAACGCGTATTCGGCCGGGGAGAGCGAGCGCATTCTCGGGCGCGCGTTGCGCTCGCTCGGCGCGCGGCGCGATGACATCGTGGTCGCGACCAAGCTCTTCCATCCGTGGGGCCCGGGCGCCAATCAGGGCGGCCTGTCGCGCAAGGCCATTCTGCATGCGATCGACGCGAGCCTCGAGCGGCTCGGCCTGGATTACGTTGATCTCTACCAGATTCACCGCTTCGATCGCGAGACGCCGATCGAGGAGACGCTCGAAGCGCTCACCGATCTGATCCGCCTCGGCAAGGTGCGCTACATCGGCGCGTCGACCATGGCCGCGTACCAGTTCGCGAAGATGCTGTACACGTCGGATCGCTTGCACCTCGCGCGCTTCATCAGCATGCAGAACAACTACAGCCTGCTCTATCGTGAAGAGGAGCGCGAGATGATCCCGCTCTGCCGCGAAGAGGGGATCGGGCTCATTCCGTACAGCCCGATCGGCGGCGGCCTGCTCGCGGGCAGCCGGCGCACGGGCACCGTTCGCTCGCATTCGGCGATGGCGCGCAATCGCTTCAATCGCAAGGCGGACGAGGCGGTGATCGATGCGGTCGCGGCGGTGGCGCAGCAGCGTGGCGCGAGTGCCGCGGAAGTGGCGGTCGCGTGGCTGCTCGCACAGCCCGGCGTCACGGCGCCGATCGTCGGCGCAACCAAGGTGGAACATCTCGAGGGCTCGGTCAAAGCGGTGAGCACAAAATTGTCCGCGGAAGAGATCGCGACTCTCGAGGCCCCGTACGAGACGCAGCCGCCGCTGCCGGTGTACTTCCGGCCGGCGCCGCCGGCCAAGTGAGCGGCGTGCTCCGCGTAGTGCGGCAGCGCGCGCCATGGGGCGGACCCGCCGGCTCGGCCGGGATGACGGCCGCCGCGATCCGCTTCATGCTCGGCACGACCGCGAACGGCGCCACGACGTTCCTCAATGTTCAGAAGCCAGCGAGGGTCTGCGCATGCACAAGATCGAAATCAGTCCGGAGCTGATCGAACGCCTGACGGCGGAGCGCGGCGGGCGCCTGCACCTGTACGACGAGATCAATCCGGCACGCACCGCTCACGTCATCATCGATATGCAGAACGGCTTCATGGAGCCGGGCGCGCCGGTGGAAGTGCCGGCGGCGCGCGAGATCGTGCCGAACGTGAACGCCATCTCGGGCGCGGCGCGTCGCGCGGGCGCGCGGAACATCTTCGTGCGCTTCACGACGCCGACCGGCGCGCTCGAGCAGTGGTCCTCGTTCTATTCGCGCTTCTCGCCGCAAACGCGGCGGGCACATCAGGAGGCCTTCGCGCCGGGCGCGCACTACTGGCAGCTCTGGCCCGAGCTGGACGTGCGCGAGGACGAGGCGAAGGTCGATAAAGCACGTTTCGCCGCGTTCATCCCGGGCACCTGCGATCTGCACAGCATCCTGCAGGAGCGCGGCATCGACACGCTGATCATCAGCGGCACGCTCACGAATTGCTGTTGCGAGTCCACTGCGCGCGACGCGATGCAGCTCAACTACAAGGTCATCTTCGTGAGCGACGCGAATGCCACGTTCACGGATGCCGAGCACAACGCCACGCTCAACAACATGTGCGCGCTCTTCGCGGATGTGATGTCCACCGCGGAAGTGCTCGATGTCCTGCAGCGTTCGGCGGCGCGAACCGCTCGACCGCTGAGGCTCGCCTCGGGACGCTGAGCCGCCTTCACGCGCATCGCCGGGAACTCGGGAGTGGTTCCACGCTTAATGCAACCACCCCCGATGCCACTCGGAGAAGCGCATGTCCACCGAATCCCCCGAGTTCCCTCGTGGCCCCGCACGAGGTTCGCCCGACTATTCCGCGTATGCCGCGGGTGACATGCGCCGCAACGAGATCCGGCAGCGTGAGCAGCGTCGGCGCGCGGGCGCCGGCGCGGTGTATGCAGACCCGCATCGCACGGCTCAGGCGCTTGCTTGGCTGAGTGTCGGGCTCGGGGCCACGGCGGTGCTGATGCCACGGCTCGTGGGCCGTCTGAGCGGCGTTGGCTCGCGAACGGGCTTGCTGCGCACGATCGGCGCGCGCGAGCTCGCATCGGGTGCCGGACTGTTCAGCGCTCGCGACGCGACGCCATGGCTCTGGTCACGCGTGCTCGGCGACACGATGGATCTCATGGTGCTCGGTGCGGCCGCGGTCAATCCGGCTGTGGGCACGCGCATGCGCCCGCTCGTGAGCCTCGGGCTCGTTGCGGGCATCGCAGCCGCGGACGTTGCGGCAAGCGTGCGTCAGACCCGGCAGCGCACGCGCGGCGGCGTGCGAGCCGGCGAAGCGGAGGACTACCTCGAGTGCAGCGTCATCATCAATAAGTCGCCGCAGGAGTGCTACCAGTACTGGCGCACTCTCACGAACGCACCGAATTTCATGGGCGCGATCGACTCCGTGACGGAGATCGACGAGCGCCGCTCGCATTGGGTGGCGCAGATGCCCGGCGGCGCTCGCCTCGAATGGGATTCGCGCATCAGCGAGGACCAGCCCGGTGAGCGCATCGCCTGGCACTCGGAGGCCAATGCGCCGCTCAGGCATGCCGGCGTCGTGAGCTTCGAGCGCGCGCCGGGCGATCGCGGCACGCTCGTGCGCCTCACGGTGCACTATCGGCCGCCCGCGGGCCGCTCGGGACGCCGTGCCGCGCAGTGGTTCGGCAAGGGATCGCAAGCGAAGATCAAGGAGGACCTGCGACGCTTCAAGCAGATTCTGGAGGCGGGCGAGATTGCAACCACGCGCGGGCAGCCGTCGGGGCGCCGCAGCGTCATGGCGCGCATGGTGGGCGCGGGGAGAGGCGCATGAGAGCGACTTGCTGGAACGGCGTCACCGACGTCGCGGTCGAGACGGTTCCCGACCCGCACATCGTCAACCCACGAGATGCGATTCTGCGGATCACCTCCACGGCGATCTGCGGGTCGGACCTGCATCTCTACGACGGCTATATCCCGACCATGATGAAGGGCGACATTCTCGGCCACGAGTTCATGGGCGAAGTCGTCGAGGTCGGGCCGGGCGTGAAGAACTTGAAAGTCGGGGATCGCGTCGTGACGCCGTTTCCGATCTCGTGCGGCGGCTGCTATTTCTGCACCACCGGTCAGTTCTCCCTATGCGAGAACTCGAACCCGAACGCGTGGATGGCGGAAAAGCTCTGGGGCCATTCGCCCGCGGGGCTGTTCGGCTATTCGCACATGCTCGGCGGCTACGCCGGCGGGCAGGCGGAGTACGTGCGCGTGCCGTTCGCGGATATTGGGCCGATCAAGATTCCGAGCCATCTGAGCGACGATCAGGTGCTCTTTCTCTCGGACATCTTCCCGACGGGCTACATGGCGGCGGAGAACTGCAACATCCAGCAGGGCGATACCGTCGCGGTGTGGGGCTGCGGGCCGGTCGGGCTGTTCGCCATCGCGAGCGCCTTCATTCTCGGCGCGGAGCGGGTGATCGCGATCGACCGCTTCCCCGAGCGCTTGCGCAAGGCGCGCGACCACGCGAAGGCGGAGACGCTGAATTACGAAGAGGTGAGCGTTCTCGAAGCGCTGAAGGAGATGACGGGCGGCCGCGGGCCCGACGCGTGCATCGACGCGGTGGGTATGGAAGGGCACGCGCACGGCTTCTTCGGTACGTACGACCGTGTGAAGCAGGCGATGCGCATGCAGACGGATCGTCCGACCGTGCTTCGCGAAGTGCTTCAGGCGTGCCGCAACGGGGGCACGGTCGCCGTGCCCGGCGTGTACGGCGGCTTCATCGACAAGGTGCCCTTCGGCGCCATCGTGAACAAGGCGCTGACAGTGAAGTCGGGGCAGACTCACGTGCAGCGTTACCTGAAGCCGCTGCTCGATCTGATCGAGCAGGGCCGCATCGATCCAAGCTTCGTGATCTCGCACCACCTGCCGCTCGAGATGGCGCCGGAAGGCTATCGCATGTTCCGGGACAAGGAGGACGAGTGCACGAAAGTCGTGCTCAAGCCGGGCATGAACAAGGAAGATCTGCAGCGGCCGCGGCCTCGCGGCGGCGACGGCGGCACCCTGCACTGAGGCTCACTTGCGCCGGGACGGTTTGGCAACGATGTCGACCGTCTCGGTGTTCGGGTCGAACACGATCTGCGCCTCACCGCGCTCGAGCTGGCGGAGCACGTCCGCGACTTTGCGCTCGAGCGGAACTTCGCGCTCGCCGTACTCGGTGCCTTCGCGCAGCACGAACGATTCGATCACGCCGCGCAACGCCTCTGCGGAAAGCTCCGTGTGTGGAATTTCGACGGGTGGGGCGGGTTCGCGGTCGGGCTCATACTCCATGCGTGGACGATACCACCTGCTGGGTCGACGGTCGCAGGCAACGTTCGGGGCACTGTCGCCGTGATCGGGCAGGTCGGAGCAGAGCTCTCTCCTGGCGGGATCCGATCTTTCATCGCCGTGTGAGTCGGGCAACGATGTGCCGCGAGTAGGGCGGGACGCTCAGCTCCAACTGACCGGAGCGCGCTTCGACATCGGCTGCGCTCGAGCGCGCGCCGCTGACATCGTCCAGCCATTCCACGTGCCACGTTCCGTCGGCAATGGACGGCACCGTCACGCGTGTTCCTGAGATCGTCGAGCGGTAGCGCTCCTTCGGCGCGAGCAGCCACACCGCGCCGGCATCGGGCGTCAACAGCGTCCAGGCGGCACCGGCGCTTGCCCGGGCCTCGCCGGGTGTTGCCTCCGCGAGCGGCGCGAGAATGTCTTTCAGCACGCGATAGTGCCGCGCGCGTTCGGGCGTCATCACTTCGTCGGAGTCAATGTTGAAGGTCGGCGCGCTGTGGGCCAGCACGCCTGCGCCCGAGAACGCGGCGGACCACAGCCCGACGTGCGTGTGATCGTATTCCGGCTTCGCCTCGCCGCCGTAGGCGAATTCACCGAGCAGCACCGGCTTACCGTACGACCACGTCTCGCGCACTTTGCGCGTGATCGCGGAGGCAAGCGCATGCACGTCGTACACCTCCGGTCCGTACAGATGCCACTGCACGATGTCGCAGGCATCGCTGCTCCACCACGCGCGCTCGTCTCCTTCGATGTTCCAGTGCAGGCCGACGCTGCCGAGCGTGATCGCGTGACCGTACGGGTCCGCGCGGTGCCATTCGCTTGCCATCGCCTGGGCCCAGGCGGCCCACGTCGCCTCGGGAATCGCGCCGTCCCACTCGGGCTCGTTGAGCAGATCGATCGCGAGCAGATTCGGAAAGGGGCCGTAGCGCGCCGCGAGATAGCGCAGGCGCTCCGCGGCGTGCTCGCGGACCGCGGGCGAGTCGAAGAACTCGAAGCGCGTGCGCGCCGGCCCGCCGCGGTCCGCCGAGTACGGATTGTCGTGCCAGCTCTTCCAGTCGTCGTTCTCCGAGAAGCCGAGCGCGAAGGCGACGAGCACCACGTAGATGCCGCGCGCCTGAGCGTCCCGGAAGAGCCCGTCAAACATTTGCGCGACCTGCTCGTCGAAGTGGCCGAGCATCGGCTCGAGGACGCCGGCGTTGGCACCGTGAGTCTCCTCGTTCTCGACGTCGGAGACGATGAAGACCCGTAGCACCGTCATACCACGCGACGCCATGTACTCGAGATAGTCGTGCACGGAGAGCGCGCGCCAGTTCCACTGCGGATCGTAGATGTTGATGCGGTTCTCGCCGATGGCGACGAAGGGCTCGCCGTTCTGGTATTCCAACGCATGACCGTGTGTCCGTACGAAGCCGTGCGTGCGCGCCGGTGCCGCTCGAATCGCGCCGCTGCCGATCGCGCGGTTGCCGGCCGATACCTGATAGGTCCAGAGCCCGGGCTCGCGCGCCGTCAACCGGATCACCTGCGTCCCGCCCTGCGGGAAGGAGAGGCTCGTGAGCGTCGCGCCGCTCGGCGCACGAAAAGTAGCGGTGAGTGGCGCAGCCGACGTGAAGGTGAGATCGATTGGCTCGAACACCGTCGCGCCTAGCGGTGAGGGCTCTGACGACGGCGGGCTGTGCGCGCGATCGCCGCATGCTGCGAGCATGAGGACGAATGCGGCGACGAAAGTCGTAAGGCGGGCGACCCGATTGGGCATGGCGCTCCTGCGGATGAGCGGCAAGCATACGAGGCCGCGGGGTTGGGCGCGCCTGCCAAGCCGTGCGTCTTGTGGAGTACACCCGTGGCACGCGAGACTTCGACGATGCTATGGAAGATCTCCAGCGCCGCGATTCACGTTACTGCCGCCGCGGCCACGGTTGCGTATCCCCACGCGTGGCCGTGGGCGCTCGGTGCGGTGGCCGCGAATCACGCGACCCTCACGGCCGCAGGGCTCTGGCCGCGCAGCACGCTGCTCGGCTCGAACTGGA
This sequence comes from Steroidobacteraceae bacterium, assembly GCA_035548535.1. Taxonomy (GTDB): domain Bacteria; phylum Pseudomonadota; class Gammaproteobacteria; order Steroidobacterales; family Steroidobacteraceae; genus JADGHX01. Next base: position 941 of record DASZSS010000264.1, on the reverse strand, counting down.
CGCGGCTCCCGACCGCCGCCGCGGCCGAGCGCAGCGTAGCGGTCTCGATCGACGATGGCCCCGATCCCGCCGTCACGCCGCGCGTGCTCGATATCCTGGAGCACCACGGTGCGCAGGCCACCTTCTTCTGCATCGGCAGACGCGTCCTCGAGCATCGGGATCTGGCGCAAGAGATCATCCGGCGCGGGCACACCATCGAGAATCACAGCTTCGGCCATCCCAATTACTTCTCGCTGCTGGGTCCGCGCGCGATGGCCGCTCAGGTAAGCGCCGCTCAGGAGGCGATCGCGATGGTGACCGGTCACACGCCGCGCTTCTTTCGTGCGCCGGCCGGCCTGCGCAATCCCTTCCTCGATGCGGTGCTCCGGCGCCTCGATCTGCAGCTCACGAGCTGGACGCGGCGCGGCTTCGATACGGTGACGAGCGATGCCAGGCTCGTCCTGCAACGCCTCGCGCACGGTCTCGGCGGCGGCGACATCCTCGTCCTGCACGATGGCAATGCCGCGCGCGATGCTCGCGGCGCTCCGGTGATTTACGAGGTTCTCCCGCGGCTTCTCGACGAGCTCGCCGCGCGCGAGCTCACGCCGGTCACGCTGAATGCCGCCTGGCGCAGCTCGGCGAATGCCTCGATGAGGTCGCCGAGCTGATGATGCGCGTTGAGGCCGCTCGGGTTCGGTAGCACCCAGACGAGCGCCTCTCCGCAGCGTTCGGCCTGCGGGCCGAGCGTGGCGCGCGGCGCCTCGAAGGCAGTTCGATAAGCGGTGACGCCGCACACCGCGAGATAACGGGGCGCGTAGCGTTTCACCTTCGCGATGAGGCGACGCCTTCCGGCGCGGAGCTCGTCGGCGCTCAGCTCTTCCGCGCGCGCCGTCGTGCGCTCGACGAGGTTCGTGACGCCGCATCCATAGCGAAGCAGCTCGCGATCCTCCCATGCCGTGAGG
>DASZSS010000263.1:0-1845 GCA_035548535.1 Steroidobacteraceae bacterium | reverse complement strand
CGCACCGAGGGGAGCGGGTCGCCTTCCTTGAGGGCGCCTTCGAGGATCATCGCCACGACCCGGTCGCGCAGTTGCCGGTAGATCGGCAGGCTGTCGTCCCACTGCGGGTCCATGGTTGCTCCGGGCGCCCTCGTGCTCAGGCTAGTAGCCGACTACTGTAGCAAACCAGTCGCGCTGCTCCGGGCGACGTGGATGCTCGCCGTGTGGGTCGCGCTGGCCACCGCGGGCACCCAGTATGCCGCCGTCCGCACCACCGCCGTGGAGCTCACGAACGCGTAGCTGCCGAACGCCGTGAGCACAACCGCAACCGCGCCGCACGCCAAGACCCTCAGAGGCTTCACATTCAGGACGTTCATGACTGCTCTCCTTCGTCTCACCGGCTCCCTGCACCATGCAGTTCGCCTTCGTCTTGGTGGTGTATATGACTACAACACTACTCAAGTGTCAACACCAGCACAGTGTGAGTTTTTCCACCCGATCGGCCGGCGGGCTGCGTTGAAGCACGGTCCTCACGGGGGACCTGGATGAGCGCACTGATCTCGGGAGTGGCGCGGGTGGATTCGGACTTCGGTGTCGAGCGGCCGCGACGCACGCGGACGCAGTTCCGGCGCCCACAGGTGGCGCGTACAGTTCGGCCGATGGCCGATGTCGACGATGGCGAGTTGATGGTGCGCTACGCAGCAGGCGACATGCGAGCGTTCGAGAGTCTGTATCGCCGCCATCGGAGCCCGCTCTATCGCTATCTCGCGCGGCACACGCGCGATCCGGAGATCGCGAACGATCTGTTCCAGGAGGTGTGGAGCAAGGTGATCGCGAGCCGCGCGCGCTATGAGCCGCGCGCGAAGTTCAGTACGTTCCTGTACCGCGTGGCGCACAACTGCTTCATCGACCACTGCCGCCGCGCGGCGGGACGCAGCGATCGCAACATCGCGAACAACGAGGACTTCGATCTGGAGAACGCGTTGCCCGCCGCCGCAGCCGATGCGCCCGATACGCGCGCAGAGCACGAGCAAACGCTCGCACGCTATCGCGCGGCGCTCGCCTCGCTTCCCGCCGAGCAACGCGATGCGTTTCTGTTGTATGAAGAGTCCGGACTGTCGCTCGATGAGATCGGTCAGATCACGGGTGTGAGCATGGAGACGGCCAAGAGCCGCTTGCGTTACGCGCTCGCGAAGCTGCGTGCCGCGATGACTCCGCAAGACGTGGCGGCGAACAGCACGCCCGTCTGCAAGCGCGAGATGTTCGCCCGCGAGCCCGCCGCGCAGGCTGCCGCGGACGTTTCGCCGGCAGCGGCCTTGGAAGGACCGGGGACATGACCGTGATCGAAGACGAAGATCGCGAGCTCGAGGACTTTCTCGCCCGCCGCTCGGTGCTGCATAGGCGTCTTGCGGATCGCGACTATCACGAGCCCTCGCCGGAGCTCGATCGCTTGGTGCTCGAACGGGCGCGCCAAGCCATCGAGGTTCCGGCGAACGCGCCGATGTATCGCGCGCCGCGCTGGGCGTTGCCGGTCGCGCTTGCGGCAAGCGTGGTGCTCGCGCTGGCCGTCGTACTGAACGTCGCGCGTCTGCGTGGCGGCGATGGATATTCGGTAGCGGCGCCCATGAGCACAGTGGAGACGGGCCCGGGCTCGACCGCCGATACGAAAGCCGCGTCCATAACGCCGCCCGCAGGCGGAGCCCAGCTTGCACAGCAAGCGCGGAGCGCGCCGCAGACCGGCCCAGGTTCGACCGCCGACACGAAAGCCGCGCCGATAACGCCGCTCGCAGGCGGAGCCCAGCTTGCAGAGCAAGCGCGGAGCGCGTCGTCAGCCGCCCCGAAGGCTCGCGTCAGCTCGACCCATAC
>DASZSS010000262.1:0-3510 GCA_035548535.1 Steroidobacteraceae bacterium | reverse complement strand
CCCGGTCTCCTGCCTTTCGGACAGTACATCTCGGAGTGGGACTGTCGGATAACTATACGGCCGTACCGGTCACGACCCCGCCGGCTCGAGGTACGCGTATCCGTTCAGCTCCTGCTCGTAGAAGCGCTTCAGAAGCTGGCTTTCCCCGAGCGTCATGCGGCCGTCACGGATGGCGCGCTCGCAGTCGCGCGCGAGCGCGGGGTAGAGCTCCTCGACGTCGTACTCCATGTATTCGAGCACCTTGTTCGCCGTATCTCCCTTCACGATCTCCTCGATCCACCAGCCCCCTTCGTCGTGCAGGCGGATGTGGACGACGTGCGTATCGCCGAACAGGTTGTGCAGATCGCCCAGCGTTTCCTGATAGGCGCCGACCAGGAACGCGGCCAGGTAGTACTCCTCCCCGGATTTCAGGTCATGCAGCTCCAGCGCGCGCTTCACGTCGCGGAGTGAAACGAACTTATCGATTTTCCCGTCCGAGTCGCAGGTGATGTCCGCCAGCACGCCCGTGCGCGTCGGGCGCTCCTCGAGCCGGTGGATCGGCATGATGGGGAAGAGCTGGTCGATCGCCCAGCTATCGGGCAGCGACTGAAACACCGAGAAGTTGCAGAAGTAGGTATCCGAGAGGATCGACTCGAGCGGCTCCAGCTCCTCGGGGCGGCGGTCGAGCCGGCGGCAGCAGTCGCGGAGCTTCGCGCACGTGGCCCAGTAGAGCCGCTCGGCGAGCGCCCGGAACTCGAGCGACAGCAGCCCCAGGTTGAACATCTGCAGGACCTGCTCGCGGGCGGTCAGCGCGTCGTGATAGCACTCGACCAGGCGCCGCTCGCTGACCGAGCCGTACGCCTCGAAGAGGTCGAGGATCGGCTGCGGCAGCTCTTCGCTGCCGGTGTAGTCGATGACCGGATCGCCCGACACCTTGAATCGGTCGAGCGCCGACGAACCGAGCGCATTGAAGATGAGCACGCTGCTGTACGCCGCGATCGCGCGCCCCGACTCGCTGACGATCATCGGGTGGGGGATCTCGCGCGCGTTGCACACGCTCGCGATGCGATACACGACGTCGCTCGCGTACTCGTTGAGCGTGTAGTTCATCGAGGACGAGAAGTTCGTGCCGCTGCCGTCGTAGTCGACGCCGAGGCCGCCGCCCACGTCGATGTACTGCAGGCCCGCGCCCATCAGTTTCAGCTCGGCGTACACGTGCGCGAGCTCGTTGATGGCGTCCTTCACACGGCGGATGTCCTGCAGCTGACTGCCGGGATGGCAGTGAACGAGCTGCAGGCAGTCGAGCATGTCCCGCTCCTTGAGGATGTTGAACATCTCCATGATCTCGGTCGCGAACAGGCCGAACTTCGACTTCTCGCCGGCCGAGTCGGCCCAGCGGCCCGAGCCCTCGCTGAAGAGCTTCACGCGCACGCCGATCCGCGGCCGCACGCGGTACGTCTCGGCGTGCTTCAGGATGAGCGCGAGCTCGTCGAAATTCTCGACCACCGGAATGATCGTGCGGCCGAGCTTCGTGGCGAGCGTGACCGCTTCGATGTAGCTGTCGTCCTTGAAGCCGTTGCAGACGATGAGACGCTCCGGCTCGCTCTCGGTCATCGCCATCACGGCGAGCAGCTCCGGCTTGGAGCCGCACTCGAGCCCGAAACCGAATTCCTTGCCGTAGCGGTAGACCTCCTCGACCACGAGGCGCTGCTGGTTCACCTTGATCGGATAGACCGCGGTGTAACGGTTGCGGTACTCGTTCTCGGCGATGGCCTGCTGGAAGGCGGCGTGCAGGTGCTTCAGCCGGTGCGCGAGGATGTCGGAGAAGCGCACGACGACCGGCGTCGTGAGGTCGCGCGCTTTCAATCCCTCGACCACCTCGTACAGGTCGATCTCGCGGCCGGGCTGCGTGTCCGGGCGGACGACGACGTGCCCGGCCTCGTTGATGGAGAAGTAACCCTTGCCCCACGCGTTCACATGGTAGAGGTCCAGCGAGTCCTCGATGCTCCACGGCTGCGCGGGGTTGAACTTCGGCTTGCCGTTCACGGCGGTCTTGGGATCAGCGGCCACGAGCGTTCCTGTGAGTATCAGCGGGCATCGAAAGCGATCGGCCAAAAGACAAATGGCTGGTCCCGATGAACGGTGCCAGCCACCCCAATGCAATTGGCGCGGAAGATAACAAAAATGTGCGACGAGGAAGAGTGTGCGTACGTGCGCCGTGCAGGCACGCGCGGCGCTCAGGCGGGTCCGCGCGCGATCGGCCGGCGCGGATCGCGGATCCACTCGCTCCACGAGCCCGCGTAGAGGCGGGCGCCGGAGAGCCCGGCAATCTCGAGCGCGAGCAGGTTGTGGCACGCGCTCACGCCGGAGCCGCACATGGCGACCACCTCGCGTGCGTCGCGTCCGGCCAGCGCTTCAGTCCACTGGCGGCGCAACTCTGCGGCCGGCAGGAAGCGACCGCGACCATCGACGTTCTTGGCGAACGGCCGGTTCGTCGCGCCCGGCACGTGACCCGCGACGGGATCGATCGTCTCGTTCTCGCCGCGGAACCGATCCGCGCCACGCGCATCGACGAGCGCAATCTCGTTGCGCATGAGCGCCTGCTCGACCTCGGCGGTCGAGAGCGCTGCGCCGGCCGCAACGTGCGGCACGAAACGGCGCGGCGCGTGAGCACGAGCATCGCGTGAGACGCGCAGGCCAGCCTCCTGCCATGCGGCGAAGCCGCCGTCGAGCACGGCGACGGCGCGATGTCCGACCCAGCGCAGCAGCCACCATGCACGCGCGGCGAACGCACCGTTCCCCTGATCGTACGCAACGACCTGCACCGTGTTGTCGATACCCCACCGGCCGAGCGTCTCGGCAAACGTCGTGAGGTCGGGCAGCGGATGGCGCCCGCTCGTCGGCGTGATGGGGCTGGAGAGGTCGCGATCGAGGTGTGCCTGCACTGCTGTCGGAATGTGGCCTGCCGCGTAGGCGCGATCGCTCCACTCGGGCTGCGAAAGCTCATGGCGGCAGTCGAGCACGACGACGTTCGCCGCGGCCGACGGCTCGCGATCGAGAAGCGCCGCGAGCTCGGCGACCTGAATGAGCGTGGTGTACATGATGGCGTGCATTCTACAATCCCGCGCTCATGGCGATCGATGTTTACTGGGGAAGCGGCAGCGCCTACGCATGGCGCGTGCTGCTCGCGCTCGAATACAAGCGGCTGGCGTACACGAGCCATCTGCTGCGGTTTTCCAAGCAGGAGCACAAGTCGCCGCAGATGCTGGCGATGAATTTTCGCGGGCGGGTCCCGGTGCTGAAGGACGGCGACTACGTCGTCTTCGAGTCGCTTGCGGTGCTCTACTACCTCGACCGTAAGTATCCGGAGCCGCCGCTCTTCGGGCGCTCGCCCGAGGAGGCGGGCGTGATCATGCGCGTCATCTGCGAGTATCAGGCGTACGCCGAGCCGCACCTGATGAAGATCGTGGACGCGTACTTCACGCGCCCGCAGGCGGTAAAGGTCGGCGAGCTCGAGGAAGCGATGCATGT
>DASZSS010000261.1:0-2577 GCA_035548535.1 Steroidobacteraceae bacterium | reverse complement strand
ACGTGCTCCGGCAGCTCGCTGGATCACAGCGCGCCGCGTGAAGCTCGCCGTCTTCGATCTCGACGGCACGATCACGCGGCACGACACGCTGATTCAGTACGTGCTCGGCTATCTGAAGACCCGCCCCTGGCGGGTCTTCGGCTTTCTGCTCGGGTTGCCGGCCGTCTTGAAATACGCCGTCGGCGCCGCGGACCGCGGAGCGCTCAAGGCGGCGGTGATCCGCTGGACGCTGGGCGGCAGCACGCGCGCGGAGATCGACGCGTGGACCGCGCGGTTCGTGCCTCACCTGCTCGAAAAGGGTGTCTTTCAGGAAGCGATAAAGCGCATCGCCGAGCACCGTCGCAATGGCGACACGCTCGTGCTGATGAGCGCGAGCCCCGATCTCTACGTGCCGGCCATTGGGCAGAAGCTGGGGTTCGCGGAGGTGACGTGCACCGGCATTCGCTGGAATGGCGATCGGCTCGACGGCTCTCTCACGACGCCGAATTGCCGGGGTGAGGAAAAGGCAGTGCGCTTCGCCTCCTTGCAGGCGCGCCATCCAGGCGTTCGCTCCGTGGCGTATGGAAACGCGGCAAGCGACCTGCCCCACTTGCGGCTCGCCGACCGCGGGGTGCTCGTGAACGCCGACAGGGCCGCGCGTCGCGAAGCGGCTCGGCTGGACAACGTGGTGTGCGAGCGCTGGAAGTAGCGTCCGCGAGCCGAAGCGCGAGCCCGCGCCGCTTGCAACTTACGGGTAATCCAGGGAATCTGCATGTAACCGGGCGCCCTGCCGGTGCGAACTCTCTGGCAGGCCCCGCATCAGTGCGTTGAGGTGAAGCGTCCATGACCCGCAGCCCGTCGACGAAAATCCTTCCTTCGGAGATCACCCCGGAAGAGGTCTTCTTCAATCGGCGCCAGGTCATCGCGGGCGCGCTCGCGGCGGGTGCGGTCGGTTTTGCCATGGCCGACGAGCCGAAGTTGCAGTACACCCGCAACGCGCAGTACTCGGTCAAGGAGAGCCCGAACAGCTTCGAGGATATCTCGAGCTACAACAACTTCTACGAGTTCGGCACGGACAAGAGCGATCCAAAGGCCAACGCCCAGCAATTCCGCACCGAGCCGTGGACCGTGACCGTCGACGGCGAAGCCGAGGTCAAAGGCAAGTTCACGCTCGAGGACATCCTGAAGCCGCATCCGCTCGAGGAGCGCATCTACCGCTTCCGGTGCGTGGAAGCGTGGTCGATGGTCGTGCCCTGGCTCGGCTTTCCGCTCGCGGACCTGGTGAAGCGCTTCAAGCCGACGTCCAAGGCGCGCTACGTCCAGTTCACGACGCTCTACGATCCGAAGCAGATGCCCGGCCAGCGCTACCCCATTCTCGACTGGCCGTACGTCGAAGGCCTGAGGATGGACGAAGCGATGCACCCGCTCACCATGATGGTCGTGGGCGTTTACGGCAAGGTGCTGCCCAACCAGAACGGGGCGCCGCTGCGGCTCATCGTGCCCTGGAAGTACGGCTTCAAGAGCTGCAAGTCGATCGCGAAGATCAGCTTCGTCGAGCGCCAGCCGCGCACGGCATGGAACGTCGCCACGCCGCACGAGTACGGCTTCTACGCCAACGTGAATCCGGCGGTCGATCACCCGCGCTGGAGCCAGGCCACGGAGCGTCGGATCGGCGGCGGCTTCTTCGCGAAGCGCATCGATACGCTGCCGTTCAACGGCTATGCGGACCAGGTGGCCAGCCTGTACAAGGGCATGGACCTCACGAAGTTCTTCTGATGGCTGACTGCGCCCACGCCACACGGAGCTCAAGCTAGTGCGAGCAGACCTGCCGGCGGTGCGGTTGGACGTGACTCAGCGCTACCGGTGGATCTACAAGCCGCTGGTGTTCGTGGCGTGTCTCGTGCCCATCGCGCTGCTCCTCTCGCGCGGTTTCGGGATGTTCGGGCAGAGCCTCGGGCCGGATCCCATCAAGTTCACGCTGCACTGGATCGGCAAGACGGCGCTGAACCTCATCATGATCACGCTGCTCGTGACGCCGGTGCGCCACCTCGCGGGCTGGCCCCACATCGTGCGCATCCGGCGCATGCTTGGCTTGTTCGCGTTCTTCTACGCCCTGCTGCACTTCACGATCTACATCGTGCTGGATCAGGAGCTGGATTTCGCCGGGCTGCTGAAGGACATCGCGAAGCGCCCGTACATCACCGTGGGATTCGCCGCGCTCGTCATTCTCATTCCGCTCGCGATCACGTCGACCAACAAGATGATGCGGCGGTTGGGACGGCGCTGGCAGACGCTGCACCGCTGGGTGTACGCCGCGGCGATTCTCAGCGTGGTGCACTACTACTGGCAGGTGAAGCGCGACGTGCGGGAGCCGCTCATCTACGCGGCCATCCTCGCGGTCTTGCTGGGCTATCGGCTGGTGCGCCGGATGCGCAAGGCGAAGCCGGCAAGCGCGCCGGCTACATCGACGTCCGGATCTGCCACAGCTCCGGAAAGAACTTGAGCTCCAGCGCCTTCGCGAGATACGACACGCCGCTCGTGCCGCCGGTGCCGCGCTTGTAGCCGATGATGCGCTCCACCGTCTTCATGTGGTGGAAG
>DASZSS010000260.1:0-32229 GCA_035548535.1 Steroidobacteraceae bacterium | reverse complement strand
GCCGGTGCTGTTGCCGAAGCTCGCCTGCTCGATCCCGAGCTTCTTCAGGATCGTCAGGTGCAGATTGGCGAGCGGCGTGCGCTCGGGCAGCACCAGATTCTTGCCGCCGACGTGCGCACCGTTCGCGCCGCCGACCAGCACCTCCGGCAAGGGATAGTTGTTGTGCAGATTGCTGTTGCCCATGTTCGAGCCATAGAGGAACAGCGAATGATCGAGGATCGTGCCATCGCCTTCCTTGGTCTCGGCGAGCTTCTTCAGGAAGTCCGCGAAGCGCTCCATGTGGTAGCGCTGGATCACCGTGAGGCGGCGAATGCGCTCGCGATCGTTCGAGTGATGGCTCACCGGATGGAAGGAGTCCGGCACGCCGACATGGTTGTACGTGCGGTTGGTGCCCTCGGCCACCATCACGTACGAGCTGACGCGCGTGAGGTCCGCCTGATAGGCCAGCGCGATCAGGTCGAACATCAATCGCACCTGCTTGTCGAAGTCGTCGAGCTCGCCGACCGGCGCGTCCGGCACGTTGATGCCCTTGAGATCACGCGTGCTCGCCATGTTCACGCGGCGCTCGATCTCGCGCACCGTGTCGAGGTAGTCCGAGAGCTTCGCTCGATCACCCGGTCCGAGCTCGGCGCTGAGCGACTTCGCGCGATCGGAGATCATGTCGAGGATGCTCGCGTTCTTGCGCAAGAGCGCGGCGCGCTCTGCGGCCGTGTCGCCTTCACCCATGAGCTGGATGAACACCTTGCGCGGGTTGTATTCCATCGGCAGCGGCGTGTTCGGACCGGCATACGACGTGGTGGAGGCGTAGTAGCAGCCCGCGCCTCCGCACGCGGCCACCTGGATCGTCGTCTCCGAAGCGACTTCGAGTGAGGGCAGCGCCGTTTTCTGTCCGAGCCTCTGCGCGATCACCTGGTCGAGCGTGATCGCCATGCTGGCGCCCTTCGCCGCGGTGTCCGGCCGCACGCACGAGAGCCAGGTCGCCGGATTGAGCGTGTGGACGGAGCCGCCGGCGGCGGTGTTCTCGATGTTCTCGAACGTCGTCACGTACTTCTTGAACGGCTCGAGCGGCTGCAGGATGTGCCCGAGCTTGAAGTCCGCGCCCTTGCCGCTCGAGGTCCACGCGTCCACTTCCTTGCCGAACGGCGTGTTGTTCATGATCGCGCCGTGCGGGAGGTAGAAGAAACCCGCCCGCGTCTTCGGCGCGGCGGCAGTCTGGGCGAGCGCCGTCGCCGCCGGAACCATGGCGTCGAGGAACGGCAACCCCAATGCCACGCCGGTACCGCGCAGGAACGTGCGTCGGGACAGATGCTTCTTGGTAAGGAACACAGCCATGGCGTTATCTCCCGGTAACCGTGGACGCCGTCTGGGTCAGGTGCGGTTGGGATTCCGGCCCCTGATGACGGAAAGCATCGCTGTTGACGATGCCGGTGATGAGCGAGGCGAAGGTGTAATTGCTGGCGGCGGCCGCGTGCACGATCTTTCGCACCTCCGGCATGTCGTAGTATTCGATCTCGCGGTTCAGCGCGTACATCATCAGGCGCTTGGTCACCGTCGTCGGGAACTGATCCGGACGTCGCGTGAGATAGCGGCGCAAGTCCGCCGGGCTATGCAACACCGTCCCGCTGGTCAGCTCCACAGTGGCATCGATTCGCGCATTCGCGGCCGCATCTTGATCGCGCCAACGACCGGTCACGTCGAAATTCTCGAGCACGAGGCCGGGCGGATCGATGAGACCGTGACACCCGTTACAGGTCTTGTTCGCGCGATGCCTCTCCAGGCGCGCGCGCACCGTGGTCGGCGGATCGCCCAGGCGCACAGACAAATCGGTGTTCACGTTGGGCGGCGGCGGCGTCGGGGGCGTGCCCATGATGCGATCGAGCACCCAAGCGCCTCGCAGCACGGGCGAGGTGCGATCGCCGTATGACGTTCGCAGCAGGAAAGCGCCCTTGCCCAGCAGCCCCCAGCGGTTCTCGTTCTGCAGCGTGACGCGACGGAACTGCGGCCCGTAGACACCGGGAATGTCGTACTGCTTGGCGAGCGACTCGTTGACGAACGTCCAGTTCGCGTTCAGCAGATCGAGCACGCTGCGGTTCTCGAGCAGCACACTCGACAGGAACATCCGGATCTCCGTCTCGAAGTTCTGGCGCATGCTGGCATCGAACGTCTTGTCCTGCGGCTCCACCTGCTCGAGCTCGTCGAGGTTCAGCCACGCGAGCGCGAAGTTCTCGACCAGCGATTGCGCGCGCGGGTCCTTCAGCATGCGCGCGACCTGCGCGTCCATCACGGCGGGATCGTGGAGCTTGTTGTGGGTCGCGAGATCGAGCAGCTGCTCATCGGGCCCCTCGCTCCAGAGGAAGAACGACAGGCGCGAGGCCAGCTCGAGATCGTTGAGCGCGCGCTCCTGGCCAGGCGTCGTCCGGATGGCGCGATACAGGAAGTCCGGGCTCGACAGAATCGCGGTGATGAGCTCGGTCACGCCCGAATCGAAACCGCCCGGTTCCGCGCGACCGGTCTCATAGAACTTCATGAGCAGTTTCACGTCCGCATCGGTCACTGGGCGGCGGAACGCCTGCGTGGCGAGATGCCGCGTGATCTTCTCCGCGCACGGGCGCTCCTCGGCTTCGGTCTTGGGCTGGCAGACGAAAATCTTCGCGCGGCTCTCGCTCAAGGACAGGCCCTGTGGCGAGAACGGCCCGACGACCTGGATGCCGTCGCGGATGATGGGCATGCCATAGAACTTGCCCGTGCCGAAGCTGCCCGTCGGCTCGTTGCTGAGCGCCCACGAGCGCTCGATGAACGTCGCGGTCACCGTGTGCGCGCCGGCCGTGATGTGCGCGGGGATGCCCGAGACTTTCGCGACGAGCGCCGCGCGGCCCTTGGGCCCGTCGCGGTCCGCGATGGCTAAGTCTTCCGGTCCGCCGATCTGCCTGCGGGCCACTTCCTTCCCATCCACGAGGATCACGAGGGTGGCTTCGCTTTCCATGCCCCGCGGATAGAGGCCGGCATCGATGCTGTCGCCTTCCAGGAAATTGAAGCGGTACTCGCCATCGGCCGGGAACACGTGCGTGAAGCTCACGCCGCCGCGCGTGCCGAGCGGATAACCGTCCTTGTGGATGTACTGCGTGATGGAGCCGAATCCGGCTTGCCCGCCACCGCCGCCGCCGCCCCCGGAGAAGACGGTGGCCATTTTCGGAATGGGCTCGCCGACCGCGCGCTGCGCCACCTTGCGGGCGGCCGCCAGATACTGCTCCATGAACGTCGGCGACACCGCGAGCGCGCCGGCGATATTGTTGAATCCCTCGACCTCGATCTCGGTGGGCAGCACCTGCTTGGGATCGACGTCCACACCGACCAGTTGCTTCACGGATGCGGCGAACTCGTTCCGGTTCAGGCGCTGAATCGGCACGTGGCCGACCGGCTGGTGCGTCGCCGCCGAATCGATGGACGTCTCGAGGTAGTTAACAAAAGCATCGACATCGGCCTGAGCCGGCTGCTTCTCGCCGGCGGGCGGCATCAGCCGGCCACGCAGCTTGGTGATGGCCTTCTCCCACACTTCCGCATCGTTGGCTGCGTGGCTCAGATCCAGGGTGTCCATGGCCAAGCCGCCGGCCCAGTCCGTGGAGTTGTGGCATTTCACGCAGTAGTCATTGGTCAGCTCGTCGAACGCCTTGGCGGGGTTCGCGGCGGTCCCATCCTGGCCCTGCGCGAGTCCGGGAGAGAGGGCAAGCCATGCCCAGGGCACGCATGCACTCGCCAGCTTCAGTGCACGGTCGAACAATGCTCCGCTGTTGCGCATTCCGCCTCTACCTCGACTCGTCGGCATTCCTTTATTTTGCAGCCGGCCCCGGCGGTTGAACTAATGTATTGCAAGAGGGCGTCCATTTCGCTGCAGCGGGTGGCTCCGCGCCTTCGTTCCGGCAAAAGAGCGAGTACGGCGCCCGGTGCTCGTCGACCTCACACCGCTCCGAATTATCGGGACTATCGCCGGCTCTTCAGCGGCCGGGTGATCTCCTTTGGTCCGGGGCATGGGCGCGCAGCCAATCCGCTAGACTTCGCAGCAAACCATGACAAGGCCAGGGAGTCGCCGTGAGCCGTCACCATCTCCCCGCAGTCGCCGGTGAAGAGCGCTTGCGACGGCGCGCGGCCGCAAGTACGCGCGCGTTGATCGTGAGGCGAAGGGAAGCGCGCTCGCTCCGGGGTGCGGCGCCATGAATGAGAACGTGGCTCCGATCATCGGGGCGATCTTCTGCATCTCCGAGATGGTGCTGACAATCGTGACGCGCCGTGGGCAGCGCGACGCCGCGGCCGATGCCGGCACGTTGCGGCTCATCTGGATCGTCGTGATGGCATCCATCGCGGCCCAGTTCGTCTCCGCGCGTGTGTTTCCGCAAGCCACGCTCGGCGATGTGCAGCTTGCTCGCGCGGTCGGCGTCGCTCTCTTCGTTCTCGGTGCGGCTCTGCGCTGGTATTCCATCTTCTATCTGGGTCGCTACTTCACGGTCGATGTCCGGGTGGCCGAACAGCAACCCGTCGTCGATACCGGCCCGTATCGATTCATTCGGCATCCAAGCTACACGGGCGCGTTCATGCAGTTTCTCGGGCTCGCGCTCTGCATCGCCAATCGCTACGCAATCCTGATGCTGGTGCCGATCGTGCTCGTCTTCCTCTACCGGATACACGTGGAGGAGCGTGCGCTCGAGCGCGGCCTGGGTGAGCGGTACGCGAGCTATCGCCGCAGAACGAAGCGCCTGATTCCGTTCGTGTACTGAAAGCGGTAGGCTCGCGGCGCGCTGAGTTGGGGGTGCGACCATGGGAAGTCAGAGCGCGTTGCTCGCGCGGCGCATCGCGGATGCGGCTCGCTTCGGCACGCGGGACGCGTCCATCGAAACCGGCGTGCCGCAGACGGCGGTGCCGCCCCTTCTTATGTGGCCGCCCCTTCTTATATGAATATCGGGTTATATGAATATCGGGAGGGTCGGCGTCGAGGTCGTACGGGAGGGCCGGCGTCGAGGTGACGTGCGTGCCGCCCAACTGGGCCGCGCGATGTGAGCCGCAGATCCGCGGCGGAGAGAGCAGCGCAGCCCGGGCGCTGGAACTCCCGCGCGACATCGAGGTCAACCCCGCGTTCCATAAGAGAATTCAGCATCCTCGAACGTTGCCGATGCGAACGCTCATCGCCTGCCGCGCCGACGTGAGTAGCCCGTACGGGGCTGCCCTGATGGTCCATCAGTTCGGGCCGCCCTGACACCCTCGGCACCGACGCCGCCTGCGCCGAGTGCATTCCACTGACGCTTTCGCTGCCGTGGCTGTATGCCGCGCCCATTCACCGATGTTGCAGAACGAGGAAATTTGCCCATGAATGCCGGCCTCAGCCCAATCCCCGCAGCGGCCGCGCCCGGTCCCGGCGAGGTCCGTGGCGCGTTCCGCGAGCTCCGCAGCTACCTTGCGAGCCAGATCATCGGGCAGGAAGCCCTCGTCGAGAGACTGCTGATCGCATTGCTGGCCGATGGCCACCTGCTCGTCGAGGGGCCGCCGGGCCTCGCGAAGACGCGCGCGATCAAGGCGCTGGCGCACGCGCTTGAGGCCAACTTCCAGCGCGTTCAGTTCACGCCGGATCTGCTGCCCGCCGACCTCACAGGCTCGGAAATCTACCGGCCCGAAGAAGGCAGCTTCCGCTTCCAGCGTGGCCCGCTGTTTCACAACCTCATCCTGGCAGATGAGATCAATCGCGCGCCGGCGAAGGTGCAATCCGCCTTGCTCGAGGCCATGGCGGAGCGACAGATCAGCGTCGGCGCGGCGAGCTACAGATTGCCGCAGCTCTTCATGGTGATGGCGACGCAAAACCCGATCGAACAGGAGGGAACCTATCCGTTGCCGGAAGCGCAGCTCGATCGGTTCATGCTGCACACGCTGGTGGACTATCCTGACCGCTCGCTGACGCTCAAAATCATGGCGCTCGCGCGGCAAGAGGCGATCACACAGGTGGAGCTGCCGCCGCCCGCACATCGCATCACGCAGGAAGCCGTCTTCGCGGCACGCCGCGAAGTGCTGGCCCTCACGATTTCCGATCCGGTCGCCGAGTACATCGCCGCGCTCGTGGACGCGACGCGCCGGCCGGAACCCTACAGTGCGCAGTTGCGCGAATGGTTGCGCTGGGGCGCGAGCCCTCGAGCCGCGATCGCCATGGAGCGCGGCGCACGCGCGATCGCCTGGCTCGACGGGCGCGACTTCGTCAGCCCCGAAGACGTTCAGGCGATCGCGCCCGATGCTCTGCGCCATCGCCTGCTGTTGGACTACGGCGCGCAGGCTCGCGGCGTGACGGCGCAAGCCTGCGTCGACGAGCTGCTCGGGAAGGTGCCCGCGCCGTGATCGTGCCGACGCTCGACGACCTGCTCGTATTGCGCGGGACCGCACGCGGCTGGAGCTTGCGCGCGCAGACGGCGGCGCGTGCGACATTGCTCGGCGCGCATCGCAGCAGCTTTCGCGGGCGCGGCCTCGAATTCCAGGAAGTCCGCCCGTACGTGGCGGGGGACGATCCTCGCAGCATCGACTGGCGCGTGACCGCGCGCCGTGGACGACCGCACACGAAGCTGTTCCAGGAAGAGCGCGAGCGGCCGGTGTGGCTGCTCGTCGATCTGCACGCGGGTCTCTTTTTCGGGACGCGACGGCAGCTCAAGTCCACCGTCGCCGTGCGAGCGGCCGCGCTGCTCGCCTGGACGGCCTCGCTGGGCGGGGATCGAGTGGGTGCGGTGATTGCTGGCACCGCGAGCGGCCAGGTCGCGGCGCCGCCGCGCGTCTTGCCGCCGCGTGCTCGTGAGGCAGGTGTGCTTCCGATTCTCGAGACGTTGATCGAGCTGCAACCCACGGCGCCGGCTGCGCCCGCGAGGGGCAGTCTGCATGGCGCGCTGCTGTCGCTCGCACCGCTCGTGCATCCGGGCAGTCTCGTCGCGGTGCTCAGTGATTTTGCGAGCCTCGACGCAGCGGGTGATGTGCTCTGGTCGAAGATCGCCGCGCACAGCGAATTCCGGTTGTTCTGGATCACAGACAGCCTGGAAGAGCAGGGGCTGCCGAACGGCGTCTTTCGGGGAGGCGTGCCGAATGCGCTCCGCATCGTGGATGGCGCGAAGGCGCGCGCGGCGTGGCTGGCCGCGTGGCGTGAGCGCGAGGCGCGGATCGACGCGCTCGCCCGGCGCCATCGCATGCCGGTCGTCCGCCTCGACACGGCGGCCAGCACCGAAGAGATTCTGCGGCCCGTCCTGAGGGGGCCGAAGGCGGCGGCATGAATTCCGACTGGCTGAGCCAGCTCGCCCCGGAGCACGCCCCGCCCGCACCGGGCTTGTGGCCGCTCGCTCCGGGCTGGTGGGCGCTCCTCGGACTCATCGTTGCGCTTGCCGTCGCGTTCTTCTGCTGGCGACGGTGGTGGCGCGATCCTCATGCCAAAGCACGACGTGCCGCGCTCCGCGAGCTGCGCGCGATCCGTGCGAGCGATGCAGCCGGCCCTGTCGTGGCTCGGGCAATCGAGAACCTGATGCGGCGATTCGCGATGACGGTGTTCGGTCGTCAGCGTGTCTCGCGTCTCACGGGCAGCAGTTGGCTGAGCTTCGTAGCAACCGAAGCCGGCGCACCGATTGCGCAGAGTGCGGGCGAGGCCTTGCTCGCGGCGGCCTTCGGCAACAGCCCGCACGATCGACGCGATGAGTGGCTCGCCGCGGCGGACGCTTTCGTACGCCGCTCCGCGCGGACACGGCGCACGAGGAGGGCCGCAGCGTGATTCACTTCGCATGGCCATGGATGGCGATCCTCGCGCCCCTGCCGCTCCTCATCTACCGGTTGCGTCGCGCGGCCGAGCCGGGCGGCTCCGCGCTCTTCCTGCCGTTCGTCGCCGCGCTGGGCTCCTCTGCGACCAGCGTGAATCGCAGCTCCAAGCTGCTGCGGGTCCTTTTCGGAGCCATCTGGCTGCTTCTCGTGATCGCCGCCGTGCGACCGCAATGGCTCGGCGATCCGCTGCCGCTGCCGACGACGGGTCGCAGGCTGCTGCTCGCCGTGGACGTGTCCGGATCGATGGCCGAGAAGGACATGGCCGAAGGCGCAAGCCGGTTGCAGGTGGTGCAGCAGGTTGCCGGGCATTTCATCGACGGTCGCAAGGGCGATCGCGTCGGGCTGATCCTGTTCGGCACGCGACCGTATCTCCAGGCGCCGCTCACCGCGGACCTGGCAACCGTGCATCGCTTTCTCGACGACGCTGTCGTCGGCATCGCCGGCCAGGAGACGGCAATCGGCGATGCCATCGGGCTTGCGCTGAAGCGGTTGAGCGGTGAATCCGATGCCACCACCGCTGACGAGAAGGACGTCGGTCGCAAGACGGTGCTGATACTGCTCACGGACGGCGTGAGCAACGCGGGTGTGATGCCGCCGCTGCAGGCCGCGAAGCTCGCGGCCGAAACCGGTATGCGCATCTACACCATCGGCGTAGGCGCTGCGGAGAGGGAGGGTTTCTTCGGTCTCAGCATGCGCAATACCGATCTCGACGAAGACACGCTGAAGACCATCGCGAAAGCTACCGGCGGCGAGTATTTCCGTGCGACCGACGAGCAGGCACTGCAGGAGGTCTATCGGCGCATCGATCGGCTCGAGCCGACGGCGGGTCAACAGCAATGGCTGCGCCCCGCGGATGAATGGTTCGCCTGGCCGCTCGCGCTTGCGTTGTTGCTCAGCGTACCGGCTGCATGGATGGGGGCGCGCGCATGGGCATGACGAGCCAGCTCGCCGCGTTCCATTTCCTGCATCCGTGGTGGCTGCTCGCGTTGCCGCCGTTGCTCGCGCTCGCCGCGTGGCTCACGTGGCGACAGCGGCGTGACGGCACGTGGTCACAGCTCGTGGATTCGCAACTGCTGGATGCGCTGCGTCTGACCGAAGGTCGTCGCGCGCGCTCGCCGTGGCCGCTCATCGCGGTCGTCTGGACTCTCGCGGTGCTCGCTTTGGCCGGCCCGTCGTGGGAACGGCTGGAAACGCCGGCTTATCGCGCGCCGGCTGCGTGGGTATTGGTGCTGGATCTCTCGCCGTCGATGTTGGCGGCGGACGTGACCCCCGATCGTGTGACTCGCGCGCGATACGCGATTTCAGATGTGCTTAATGCGGCGAAGGACGCACGAGTAGCACTCGTTGTGTTCGCGAGCGACGCGCACACGGTCACGCCTCTCACGACGGACGTCGCCACTGTGCGCGCGCTGCTCCAGCCGCTCGCGCCGGGACTGATGCCGGAAGCGGGCGACGATCTCGCGCCGGCGCTGGAAGAGAGCGCGCGCTTGCTGCGCGCGAGCGAGGCGGATCACGGGCACGTCATCGTTCTTTCCGACGGCTTTGCGGACCCGGCGCGTGCCTTTCGCGCGGCCCAGCAGCTCAGGCAGCAGGGCGTGAAGGTGGATGTGATCGGTGTGGGGACCGAAGAAGGCGCACCCGAGCCGGACGGGCAGGGAGGGTTCGTCAAGGACGAGCAAGGTCGTACGCAACTCGCGCGCATGCAGACGGATGAGCTGCGGCGAGTGGCGACCGCGGGCGGCGGTGAGTTTGTTCGCTTGCGCGACGCGTCGGCGCTGGTGAGAGCGATTCAGAGCGAGCATGCGGAGCGGATTGCTGCGCAAACTGCGGGGCCGCGCGCGCAAGTGGCGACATGGCGGAACGGCGGCATCTGGCTTCTCCCGCCGCTTCTGTTCGTGGCCGCGTGGTTCGCGCGGCGCGGATGGGTGTGAGGGGCGGTCGTGAGGCGGATCGCTCTGTTCGTCGCGTTGCTTCTCGCAAGCGGGCACGCGCTTGCGGGCACGTGGACGGATCTCTGGCTCACGCCCGATCAGCAGGGTCAGCGTTTGCTCGAAGCGGGCGATGCGAGCACGGCGGCACAGCGTTTTCAGGATCCACGCCGGCGTGCATACGCCGATCTGAAGGCGGGAAACTACGACAAGGCAGCTGCGCAGCTCGCGCCTCTGAAAGATGCCGACTCACTCTACAACCGCGGGAACGCACTGGCGCGCGCAGGAAAGCTGCAGGAAGCGCTTGCGGCGTACGACGCCGCGCTGGCCAAGGCGCCCGACAATCGCGATGCCCGGCACAACCGCGATCTCGTTCAGCGCGAGCTGCAAAAGCAACGCGCCGCTCAGCAGAACGGGCAGCGGGGTTCGAAGGGTGGGCAAAACGGCGGCGGCCAGCAAGGTAACGGCGGCCAAGGTGAGGGCGGCCGCGGTGGTGAGGGCGGGCAGGAAGCGGACGGCAGTCACCAAAGCGGCGCGAATCAGCAAGGCGGCGCCAATCAGAAAGGTGGCGCCAATCAGCAGGGCGCCAATCAGCAGGGCGCTGATCAGCAGGGCGCTGATCAGCAGAGCGGCGCGAGTCAGCAAGGCGGTGCGAACCAGCAGGGCCTTGCGAATCGGCAAGGCGGCGCCAATCAGCAGGGCGCGGCAAATCAGCAAGGTGGTGCGAACCAGCAAGGCGGCGCGAACCAGCAGGGCAGCGCGAATCAGCAGGGCGGCGCCACCTCGCAAGCCGCCGCGGGCGAGTCGCAACGCTCGGCCCTCGCGAACGCGAATCCGCGAAGCGGGGCGTCGCCCGCGCAGGGCGCCGGCGGACAGAATGCCTCCGCATCCAGCGATTCGACCGCGCTGTCGAGCGCACGCAGTGACTCGCAACGAGGCACACGCGATCTCGCCGCGGCCGACGCGCAAACCGACGCGCAGCGAGCCGCGGCTGCACGCCGCGACGTGTCAGCGGCCCTCCAACCCAGCACGGCCCAGCGAAACGGCCGTGCCCGACCGGAAGAGAACCCCAAACCGACCACCGAGCAAGCGCTCGCGCGCGAGCAGTGGCTGCGCCGCATCCCCGAAGATCCCGGCGAGCTCCTGCGCCGCAAGTTCATGGTGGAGCACATGAGGAAACAACAGGATTCGCGCCCATGAAGTCGTGGCTGCACCTCCTCTTGGGATTGCTGGCGATCACTCTCACCGGTGTTGCGAACGCCGGCGTCAGGGCTTCGCTGGACAACGATCAGGTCGCTCCGGGCGATTCCGTGCAACTCACGCTCGTACACGACGGGCAGACGAACGACGAGCCGGACCTGTCCCCGCTCGATCGGGACTTCGACGTGCTGGGCCGCCAGAGCAGCACGAGTGTCCAGGTGATCAATGGCAGCGCGAGCGCGCGCACCGAGCTGACGCTCACCCTCTCGCCCAAGCGAGTCGGAACGCTGACGGTCCCGTCGATCAACTGGGGCGGCGAGAGAACGAGCCCGTTGACGCTGAACGTCACGAGCGGCGCGGGAGGCCAACGCGGCAGCCAAGGCAACGGGGCGAGCGCAGCCCGATCGGCAAATGTGTTCATCGAAACCGAGGTGGACCCGAAGCAACCCGTCGTTCAGTCCGCAGTCCGCGTCACCGTGAAGTTGTATATCGCCGAGACACTGTATCAGGCCAATCTCGATCTGCCGGCGAGTGGCGACGTGATCGTGCAGAAGGTCGGCGACGATGAGCAGAGCGAAGCCGTTCGCAACGGGCGCACCTACAAGGTGGTGACGCGTCACTATCTCGTCTTCCCGCAACACAGCGGCACGATCGAACTGCAGGGACCCGTGCTGAGCGCCCAGGTCGCGGATCGTCGTCGCTCGAGCCTTTTCGACGACGACCCCTTCGCGAGCGTATTCGGCCAGTCACCTTTCGCCGGCATGACGAGCACGCGACCGATGCGATTGCACGGCGACGCCATCACGCTGAACGTGCAACCGCGCCCGCCCGGCTTCGAGAGCGGCTACTGGCTACCGGCCAGGCAAGTGACACTCGAAGGCGAGTGGAGCCCGGCGAACGGGCAGACACACGTCGGCGATCCCATCACGCTCACGCTGCACTTGCGGGCAGAAGGACAAACTGCGGCGCAGCTTCCGGATCTGTCCTCGTTGCTCGCGCTGCCGGATGGCGTAAAGGCGTATCCGGATCAGGCGAAGCTCGACAACAACGTCCGTGGTGATGCGGTCGTCGGCACGCGCTCACAGAGCATTGCTCTTATTGCCGATACGAGCGGACGGTTCTCGATCCCCGATCTGAAAGTGCGCTGGTGGGACACTCGAACGGGCCAGCCACGCGAGACGACGCTGCCGGGAAAGACGCTCATGATCGAACCGGCGGCGGGCGCACCCTCGAGTGCGACAGCACAGAATCCTGCCGCAAGCCAGGCTGCGAGCGGATCTGCGGCGAACGCGAGCCGTTCCGAATCGAGCGTGCCGGCGACGGGCTCCGGGCAAAGCGCGACGCCGGCTTCCACCGCCGGGTCGCACGCAAGCGCGACGACGGCCACGGGCGACGCAGGGCCATGGCGCTGGATCGCGCTCGGCCTCGGTGTGCTGTGGCTCGCGACACTCGCGGCGTGGCTCGGCCCGAGATGGACTCGCTCGAAGCGCGAGACTGCCTCATCCGCCTCGGCAGGACGCAGCGAGTCAGCGCACGCGAGCGGCAACGCCGCGCAAGCGCGCGCGGAGTTCCACAACGCCTGTCGCAAGAACGATGCATTGGCTGCGCGACGCGCGCTGCTCGCGTGGGTGCGCGCAAGATCGCCGGACGCAGCCGTTGCGGGGCTCAACGCCTTCGCGAAGCAGCTAGACGACCCGGCACTCGCAGCACAAATTCGCGCGCTCGATCGGACCTGTTTCACCGGCGAGACCTGGCAGGACGGCCCGGCGTTGGCACAGGCGCTCGCGGAACTCCCAGCCCCGAAACGCGCGACGCCATCGCGGCGCGAGCGCGCCTCGCTTGCACCGCTGTACCCGTGAGCGCTTAGATCACGGCTCTGGGATCGCTCTTCTGCGTGAAGATCGACACGATCAGCGCGACGACGGTTCCCGTGATCACGCCGGCGATCAGCGAGGTCACGACGATGCCACCGGGCGTCATGATGAGACTGGTCACCGCCATCGCCTGCTGTGCCTGCGCGCCGGTGATGCCACGCTGCTCGAGCGCGGCCTGCTGCGCCTTCATCGCCGCCGCGAAATAGCCGGTGTTGATGTACTTGACGTAGATGAACACCAGCACGCACACGACTATCGACGACACAACCGCGAGCAGAGTGCCGGACCCAAGGCCCTGCGAGTACCGCATCATGCCCTCTTGAGCCGCCTTGAGCTCACGGTGCGCGAGCACCATCAGCACGACGAGCACGGCGATATTCAGCACCGACAGCAGCCAGCTCTGCTGCAGGCCGCTCAGCGCTCCGACGAGGAAAATGACGAACGAAATGAGGCCGTGAATGACGCCGTACTTCGTCGCGATCCGGCCGATGCCCGGCGGTCGTTGTCCTTCCATACGCTCCGTCCCCCTGTTGTCTGCGTTTCGAGTTCGAGTTATCCGCGCACGCGACTATAGCCGCATGCGGTGCAGGATTACGAGCGGATTGCGCCGTCGGACGCGGATGATGGCGCCGCGGCAGCTTGTCCGGGCTTCAGAGCGAGCCGGACGAACGCCGCGGCCGCGAAAATCAGGACGGCGCACACGAGCAGCGCAGTCCGGGGGCTGACCACTTGCGAGACGGTGCCCGCCGCCAGACTGCCGACGGGTGCAACCCCGAAGAAGGCTACGGTGAAGATGGACATGACGCGGCCGCGCAGGTGATCGTCCACCATCAAATGGATGAGCGCATTGCTCGCCGAGACCACGTTGATCGTACAGAACCCGAGAACCATCAGCTCCGGCACGGCGAGCCAGAACTGGCTCGTGAACGAGAAGGCGAGCACCGCAAGCGCCGCGATGAGCGCGCACCGCGAGATGTTGCGGTTCATGGCGGCAGCATCGCGCCGTGAGGCGAGGAACAGCGCGCCGATGCACGAGCCGATGCCCGCCGCGGCCGTCAGGAACCCGTACGCCTGCGCGTCCCCCGCAAACACCTTCTTCGCGAACCAGGGCAAGAGCGTGATCGGCGCCATGCCGAAGAAGCCCATGACGGTAACGATGAACAGCAGCGCGCGGATGTGCTGGTGCGCGTACGCGTACTGGAAGCCGGAACGCAAGGCCTCGAGCACGCGGTGACGATGGCGCGTGACGGCTCGCGGCCGGATGGCGCGCAACGCGGCGATCATCCCGAGGAACGACAGCGCATTCAGGAGGAAGCACATGCGCTCGCCGACGAGCCCCACGACGACGCCGCCGATCGCCGGCCCCACGAAGCGCGTCGCGTGGATCACCACCGAGTTGAGCGCCACGGCGTTCGGAATGTCCTCGGCTTTCTCGACGAGCTCCGCCACGAAGGACTGCCGCACGGGCTGGTCCACGCCGTTGATGAGCCCGAGAAGCGTCGCGAGACAGACGAGCATCCAGGCCTGCAGCGGCACAGTGAACGCCAGCGTCGCGAGCAACAGCGCGTGGCCGAGCGCGAGCCACTGCGTCCGCAGCAGCAAGGCGCGGCGATCGAACCGATCCGACAGCACGCCGCCGAGCGGCGCCAGCACGAGCAGCGGGACCTGACCGCTGAACGTGATGAGCCCGAGCATGAACGTCGAATCCGTGATGCGGTAGGTGAGCCAGATGAGCGCCACCTGCTGCATCCAGTTGCCCGTCAGCGAGACGAGCTGACCGAGGAAGTAGAGACGGTAGTTGCGCTGGGCCAGCGCGCGAACGGTCGGCGACATGAATGGATCTCACGGCCCCCGCTTACGCGATGCCCTCGACCGCGACGGCCTGCACGCCGCGTCTAGCATTCGCCTTCTGCCCGCGCACGATCAACCGCGCTTCATACGCTTCGCGGCGATCCGACAGCCTTCGGACATCGCTTTGAGCTTGGCCCAGACGATCTCCTCGTGGCCGACCCGGGAGCCGATGCCGCAATCCGTGCCGGCGTGCACGTTCTCCATGCCGACGAGCTTCGCGAAATTGCACAGGCGCTCGGCGACGAGCTCCGGATGCTCGACGAGGTCCGTGAAGTGCCCGACGACACCGGGCGCGATGATCTTGCCCTCGGGCAGCTTCACCTCCTCGAAGACGCGATATTCGTGCGCATGACGCACGTTCGACGCCTCGAAGCTGTAGGTCTGCGCGTTGATCTTCAGCAGCTTGTCGACGATGTGCTTGAATTCGATGTCGTGCACGTGCGGCCGGTGGCCCGAGCCCCAGCACATGTGGAAGCGGATCTGCTCCTCCGGCAGACCGCGTAGCGCGTGATTGATGATCTCCACGCAGAAATCGAGATGGTTGCGATACCGCGCGACGGTCCAGTCGGGGTAGAACATCCAGGTCGTCGCGAACTCGGGCTCGTCCACCTGCAGGATGAGGCCGGCGTCGGTGATCGCCTTGTACTCCTCGCGCACGCAGTCGGCGACGGCGAACATGTATTCCTGCTCGCTCGCGTAGTACAGGTTGTGAATGCCGGCGCCGAGGCTCAGCGGGCCGAGGGCCGCGATGAAGCCATCGACGCCGGGCTTGTCGGCGAGCGCCTTCTTCAGTGCGTCGATGTCCTTCGCGATGGCGTCGTAGCCCTCATACTTCACCGGCGCCGTACAGGCGCGAATGCGCGGCGGATTCGGATTCAGCAGGGCGGGGTGGACATAGCCCGGGGTCGCGAAGCCGGGCCGCACGGCGCCGCCCGAGCCCGCAAACCACAATCCGGATTTGAAGAACCCGGGAAAGTCGCGGCGATCGCGCTCGCCGGTGGCGGCGCGCTTCGGCCCGAGGCCCGCGGGCCGATCGATCGTGCTGTAACCGCTGATGCGGTCGTGAATGTAGGCGGCATACGTGCCGGGGTGCGCGGCCTTCACGTATTCGCCGTCGTTGAGGATGTCGACGCCGCATTCCATCTGGCGCCTGACGATCCAATCGACGGCCTTGGGCAGCTCGCGTGCGATTTCGGCTTCGTGCTCGCGGGCGTTGGCCACGAGCGTCGCGAGCTCGGGAGGAAGCGGCAGGTTGCCGCCATGACTGCAGAGAAAGTAATCGGTCGAGCGTCTCATGGGTGTCTCGTCTCGTCGGTCGATCAGCGCGGTTGCGCCCAGCTCATCGGCGGCGGGCCCCATCCCTGCGAGATGGGCGGCAGCTCGAACACACGACGCGCATTGCCGCCGAGCACGAGCGCCTTCTGCTCGTACGTCAGATGAGTCGAGTGGAGCAGGTAGTTGAGGTTTTCAGCGTAGGTGATGCCGCGACGGCGCGGGCGCTCGCCCCGAGGCAGATCGGCGGTGCGCAGGCGCGTGTAGTCGCTGCCCCACATCACGCGCTCGTAGCCGAACGCTCGGAACATGCGGTTCAGGTTCGGCCAGAGATCCTCGTACGGATAGCTTTGCTGCGAGAGGAGCGGCGCGCCGCACAGCTTCACGTACACGTTCGGGTATTTGGCGAGCGCCAGCAGATCCTCGAAGGGCGCCCAGCTCATCGTCTCGCGCGGCGATACCGGGTGTTGCGCGACGCCGATGTGGTCGATGATCAGCGTGAGCTGCGGATATCTCGCGGCGATCGCGGCGAGGTGAGCACAGCCGCCATGAGTGGAGTTGAAGATCGGCAAACCAACTTCCGCCGCAGCCGCGTACAGCGGTTCGAACACACCTGCCGCGAATTCGGGACGCATCTGCGCAGTGACGAAATCGCCGACCAGCGCGCGCCCGGCGATCATCGCGGGATGCGCGGCGATGCGCCGAACCTCCGCGGCAAGGTCCGGATGCGTGTGCCAGAAGGTGTGCACACCCGGAAAGCGGCCCGGATAGCGCTGGTGCGCCAGATCGATGAACTTCTCGCTCGTCACGGCGAACGCGATGTCGACGCCGATGGCGTCCATCGCCTCGCGCGCGAGCTCCACCTGCAAGAGGCTCGCGTGATCTTGCAGGCCCGCATCCGGCGGCTGGCCGGGACAGGGCTCGTGAATCTGCGTGTCGATGATTTCCAGGGATTCGAGGTTGCGGGTCATGGTCTTGCAACTCAGTCGGCGAGCTCGCGAACGGCGCGCGCGTAGGAGCGGGCATAGGGACCGAGCCCTTGCCAGGTGATGAGCAGCGACAGGCCGCCCATGATCGCGGTGTTGAGCGCCATGGAATACTTGAGATCGCGCTCGTCGCGGAACAGATAGTCGGTGAACAGCGCCACGATCAGCGGGCTCAGCGCAAAGGCGATCACGTTGTTGCAGAACTGGGTGAGGGAGCCCATCTGCGCGCGCATCCGGTTGGGCGTGATCACCTGGAAGGCCGCGATGCTCGGGCCGAACATCAGGTTCACGGTGAGGCTCGCAAGCGCGTTCGTCGCCAGCACGAGATACGGGCTCGGCATGAGCGGCGCGCAGATCATGAGCGGGGTGGCGCACGCGAGGCCGTAGAAGACGATACGCAGGTTGGCATCCTTGCGGCCCTGCCGGGTCCAGCGCTCGGAGAGCTTCGCGCCGCCCATCAAGCCGATGGGGGACACGATGAGCGTGATCGTGCCGCTGATCATGCCGACCTTCCCGAGCTCCCAGCCGAACTGGCGATGCAGCAGAGTGGCGCTCCACGTGGCCGGAACGGCGAGCATCATCGCCTTCACGCCCATGCCGCCGATCACCGCGAGATACGTGCGCCAGTCGTCGCGCATCCAGCGGCCGACTTCACGCACCGGCACGCGCGCTGCTTTCTCGCCGGGTGCAAGTCCGCGCCGCGGCGGCTCCTTGCTCGTGAGCACGACCAGCGCCCAGATGAGGCCGGGTGCGCCGACGACGATGAAAGTCCACTGCCACGGACGAATCACACCGATGCCGGGGAAGTCGACCAGCGGCATGCCGTAGACGAGATGCAGCACCACGCCGCCGAGAAAGAGCGCCAGCCCGGTGCCGAGCATCGCGCCGATGCCCATCGTGGCCGTGGCGAACGCGACCTTGTCGCGGGGCCAGTAATCCGTGGCGATCGACCAGCTCGCCGGCCCGTACCCCGACTCGCCCGCGCCGATTCCGATACGCGCCAGCAGCAGGCTCACATAGCCCTGAGCCATGCCGCACGCGACCGTCGCTGCGCTCCAGAAGGCGATCGACGCGGCGACGAGGTTGCGGCGATTGCTCTGATCGGCGAGCCGCGCGACGGCGATCCCGACGACGCCGTAGGGCAGCGAGAATGCCGCTCCGAGGAGCACGGCGATCTCCGTATCGGTGATGCCGAAGTCCTTCTTGATGGGATCGATGAGGAGCGCGAGGACGCTGCGATCCAGCACGGTGAACATGACCACGATGGTCATGACGAACAGCGAGTAGTACGCGTCCCTGCGCGGCGGCCAAGGGGGGTTCCCGCTGCCCACGGCGCCATGGGGGTGTGGCGCCGTGGGCGTCTCGAGGACGAGTCGGCGCTCGCCCTCAGAAGTCTCGCCGCACATTAAACGAGAAGGCACGCGGCTCGGCGAGGCGGGTCTGTGCGTTCAGCGTCCCCTGCAACACCTGGTAGTAGTAGAACTTGTCGGAGAGGTTCGTGACGGCGAGCGTCGCGGACCAATCGCCTTTGGGCGCCTGGTAGGCGATCTGCGCGTTCCACAACGAGTAGGGCTTGATCACGTAGATCGGCAGCGGCGGGCGGAGCTGCGAGGACGGGTCGTAGTCCTGCTGCGACTGCCAGGTCCAATCGACGCGCGGTGTGAACGTGCCGATGGACGTCTGGAAGTCGTACGACACGTCGCCGTGCATGTTCCACTTCGGCTGGCGGTGATTGCCGGCGTACACGTAGCCCGGCTGGCCCACGGTCTTGATGCCGGAGATGAACTTGTTATAGCCGCCGGTCAAGTCGATGCGCAGATGATCGATCGGCAGCGCCGTGATCTCCCACTCGGCGCCCTGCACCTCCGCCGGGATGCCGAAGTTCTGGAAGTACTGCACGAAGCCGGTGTTCGGCGCGAATTGCTGGCACGCAGTGGAGCTCGCAAACCAGGTTGCAGTGGGGCCCGGCTCGCCGACGCACTCGAAGCCTTGCACGGCCTGCGCGAGCGACTTGTAGTCCGTATAGAAGATGGCGAGGTTCGTCCGCAGGCGGCGATCGAACAGCTCCGTCTTCACACCGGCTTCGTACGACACCAGGTCTTCGGCAGCGGTCGGTGCCACCTGACGTGAGGTGTTGACGATCGTCGTGAGGCCCGGCGGACGCGAGCCGGTGGCCGCGGACGCATAGACCATGAGGTTGTCGTTGATCTTGTAGTCGGTCGACACCAGCCAGTCCACGCGGTTCTGCGAGGATTCGACGGGGTCGCTGATCACGAGCGTCGGCGGGTTGTTGATGGTGATCGCGATCGTGCCGTCGGTGTAGCGCGCGCCGCCCGACACGCGCCACTTGTCCGTGAGGTTGTAGTCGAGATGGAAGAAGGCCGACTGGGAGTGGTCGGTGCCCCGGACGATCGATTGCTGGCTCACGGTGAGGAAGTTGATGGAGTTCTTCTGATACCCCGTGAGGCGCAGCATGTACGCGCCGGCGACCCAGTTCAGCTTGTTGAGCGTGCCATCGAAGCGCAGCTCGCCCGAGCCCTGGTGGTCATAGTTCTCGAAGTGGGAGACGACGTAGCCGAGGGGCGACTGGTCGCCGTTCTGCGTGAACGCGTTGCTGTAGTCCGTGTAGGCCCCGATCGCGGTCAGACGAACGTTGTCCGAGATCTCGTAGTGCACCTTGGCGGAGTAGAGCGAGTGGTCCGCGCTCTTGCCGCGATCGAAGCAGAAGCCGTTTGGATTCAGGTTGATGTTCGGGCGGCAGTTCGTCGCGTAGGTGGCGTAGCCGTCGGTGCCCGGCGGCGCCGAGAAGCGGCTGTCGAGCTGAATGCCGAACGCGTTGCGAACCGCGATGTTGTACGTCTCGACCAAGGCATTGGTCGTGTTCGGAATGGCGTTAGGCTGATACGACAGGGCGACTTCGGGCGTTTCCTCGTCCCGCTCGGTGCGCTTACGGGCGGCGAGGATGACGTCGAGCTTCTCGTTCGGGCGCCAGCGCAGCTTTGCTTGCGCGACCTGGTGATTGATGCCGCCGAGATGTCCGAGGATGCAATCGCGGGCCGCGACGTCCGGCTGCGAGAGCGGGAAGGATCCCGCGAGCTGGGGCGTGCCGAGCTTGTTCATCTCGCAGGTAAAGTCGAGACGATCTGCGAAACCGTCCTGCCGCACGTAGTCGCCGGACACGCGTAGAGCGAGCGTATCCGTCAGCCCGAGATCGTAGGCGCCGCTCGCATGCGTCAGGTTGCGCGAGCCGCGGCCGTAAGAGAGATAGCCCGAGCCGTCGCCGAGAGGATCCTTGGTGTAGATCTTGATGGCGCCGCCGATGCTGGCATTGCCGGAAAGCGTGCTCTGCGGGCCGCGGTTCACCTCGATGTGATCGACATCGACGAGGTCGAGCTCGGAACCGGCGGCGGTCGCGTGGTACACCTCGTCGGTGTAGATGCCGACGGCGGGCGGCACGGCGAGGCTCGATGATTCCCCCTGAATGACGCCGCGCATTCTGAGCTTGGGCGTGCCGGCGGATTGCGAGTCGCCCGGCACGGTCAGCAGGTTCGGCACCACCGCGCCGAGCGTGCCGATGTTGGTGACGTTCGCGGCTTTGAGCTGCACATCCGTTTGCGCCGTGATCGCCATCGGCGTCTCCTGGATGTTCTCGCGGATGTAGCGGCTCGTGACCGTGACCGTCTCGATCTTGTCCGCGTCGGCGGCCGGTGCGTCCGCGGACTGGGCGCGCGTCGCTCCCGGCGCTCCCGCCAGCGCTGCAACACAGGTGCCTGCCAGCAGGCGCCAGCCCGTGCTCGACGACAACCGCTGTCCCCCTCTGAGTCTCATTCTTGGCCCCCTCTGGTTGCGCATCCCTACTTGTTCTGAGTCCGTACGGTGATCGCGACCATATAGGTAACACGATAACTATATCGCGTCAACGCGCGGGGGAATTCAGCGTGCCGGGGCGGGTTTGTTCGAGTCAGAGCATACCTAATATGATAACGATATGAAGATCGACGCGGTGCGCTTCGAGGTGCTGCCGGACTGGGAATGCTGTCCGGCGGCCGCGGCCTATCAGCACGAGGACGTGGCCGCCGTCGCCTGCGATTCGCACGATCGTGTCTACCTGCACACCCGCAATGGCGATCGGGTGAGCGTGTACAGCGAAGACGGCAAGTTCATCGGCGCGTGGGGAGACGGTGTGTTCAACAACGCGCACGGCATCACCATCGCGAACGACATCGTCTATGCCACGGACAACGCCGACAGCGTGGTTCGCAAGTTCGATCTGGAAGGCAACTTGTTGATGACGCTCGGCACGCCGCGCGTGACATCGGACACCGGCTACGGCAAGCGCCGCGGGCCCTACCAGATCCATCACAACGAAACCGTGGAGCGCGCGGCCGGCCCGTTCAACGCTTGCTGCAATACCGCCATCGCCCGCAACGGCGACATCTTCGTTGCCGACGGCTACGGCAACGCGCGCATCCATCACTTCACACCGGAGGGCAAGCTCGTCAACTCCTGGGGGGAGGTGGGCACCGGTCCCGGGCAGTTCCATCTGCCGCACGGTCTTGCGCTCGACCACGACGAGAACGTCATCGTCTGCGACCGCGAGAACGACCGCCTGCAATTCTTCGATCGCAACGGCCGCTATCTCTACATGTGGACCGACGTGCGCCGCCCGACGCATGCGGTAGTGGACGAGGACGGGCTCATCTACGTCACCGAGCTTTGGCGCCCGCTCGAGGCCGGGCAGGGCTCGTTCGTGCACGGCTACGCAGACTGCGATCTACCCGGCCGCGTCACGGTGTTCCGCAAGGATGGCAAGATCGTCGCGCGGTTCGGCGATGATTCTGAGCGGCGCGCGGCGCCCGGCAATTTCATCGCCCCGCACGGCATTGCCCTCGATTCGCGTGGCAATCTGTACGTGAGCGAAGTGTCCGGCACATTCGGCGCACGCGCGGGGCGCATGAGCTGGGAGCTTACGCGGAATCATCAGATTCAGAAGTTCGTGCGGGTCGGTTAGCGCGCGAGCAGCCAGCAACCGGAACCAATCCGCCCGTGGGGTGCCCGCGAGCACTGCCGCGGTCAAGCGTTCGGGCCGGACCTCGGCAGGCGGAACGAAGGCGCCGCATGTTCGTTCCGTTTCTTGAAATGGACGTTGCGTCCACACAGCGCCAGCGCATCCGCCGGGCGGCAGCGGCACTCGCACCTCGCGTGGCGTGGCGTCGGATCATCAAGTGGGGCGTCATCGCCGCGCTCGTGATCATCGCGACGATCGTGATCATTCATTACTGGCACTTGAGCCAAGCCTTTGAGAGCACGAACGACGCATACGTGAACGCCGACACCACGCAAATCGCGGCGCAGGTCGCCGGGCCCGTGCTGCACGTGTACGTGCGCGATCAGCAGCACGTGCGCGCAGGGGACTTGCTGTTCGATATTGACGCCGAGCCATTTCGAGTCGCACTCGACGCAGCGGAGGCCAATTTGCGGCTCGCGCGTCAGTCCGTCGGCGAGCAGGAGGCCGCCGTGACGGCGGCTCGTGCGCTGCTCGCGCAACGGATCGCCGAGTTACGCAATGCGCAGTCGAACGAGCGCCGCACGCGCAACTTGATCAAGCAAGGCTTCCTCTCCGAACAGAATGCCGAGGCCACGCAGACCGCTGCGGCGACTGCGGCCGCGGCCGTGGAAGCGGCACGCGCAAGTCTCGCGCAGGCGATTAGCGCACTGGGAGAGAGCGGCCAGCAGAACGCCGCGATTCGCGCGGCGGAGGCGCGTGTGCGCCAAGCGGAGCTCGACCTCACGCACACGCGGGTGTTGGCGCCCACATCGGGCACCATCGCGAATCTCACGTTGCGGCCGGGTAGTCCGGTGCAGCCACTGGTTCCCGTGTTCTCGATCGTCAGCGACCGGGGTTACTGGGTCGATGCCAATTTCAAGGAGACGCAGCTCAGCCGCCTGCAGCCGGGGCAGTCGGCGACGATCCGGGTGGACATGTATCCACGGCACCACGGGAAACTCGGTGGCCGGCAGCGTGGAGAGCGCGCTGCGTGCCGTGGCGACGGATGGGCATCGGCTGGCTCTGTGCGAGACGGAGATCGTTGAAGTCTACGTCTCGATCCTCATGGTGACATCGCCTGCCTCTCAGGAGCATCGCCGCCGACCCTGGATACACGATCAACGCGCGCGGTCGAACGTCACTCGCTGTAGCTGCGCTCGCCGTGTTGCGCGAGATCGAGCCCCTCGCGTTCCTGCTCTTCGCTCACCCGCAGGCCGACGACGATGTCGATGAGCTTCAGAACCACGAAGGTACCCACCGCACACCACAACGCGGCGGCCGCAACGCCCAGAGCCTGTATGCCAACCTGACGCGCAAGAGTCATTCCATCCGCATAGCCGACGCCGCCCAGACTCGCGTCCACGAACACACCCGTGAGGAGCGTGCCCAGAACACCGCCGACGCCGTGGACCGGCGAGACGTCGAGCGAATCGTCGACGCGCAGCGTGCGCTTGAGGAATTGCGTCGCGAGGAAGCAGCCGATGCCCGCGAGCGCGCCGATCACGACGGCGCCCAGAGGTCCGACGAATCCCGACGCGGGCGTGATCGTGCCGAGACCCGCGACCATTCCGGTCACCACGCCGAGCACGCTCGGCTTGCCGTAACGCAGCCATTCGAGCGCCATCCAGGCGAGCGCGCCCGTCGCCGCGCCGAGATGCGTGACGAGGATCGCCGCGGCCGCCGAGCCGTTTGCGGCCAACGCGCTGCCGCCGTTGAAGCCATACCAGCCCACCCACAGCATCCCGGCGCCTAGCACGGTGAGCGGCATGTTGTGTGGAGGCATGGGGGTATGCGGAAACCCTCTCCGTTCGCGCAGTACGAGCGCGGCGACGAGGGCGGCCACTCCCGCATTGACGTGCACGACGATCCCGCCCGCGAAATCGAGAACGCCCAGCTTCGCGAGCCACCCCCCGCCCCACACCCAATGGCAGATCGGCAGATACACCAGCACGAGCCACGCGCACGTGAACCAGAGCACCGCGCTGAAGCGCATGCGTTCGGCGAATCCGCCGATGACGAGCGCGGGCGTGATGATCGCGAAAGTGAGTTGGAACATGGCGAACGCCGTCTCCGGCACGGTGCCCGTCACCGCCGCTCGCTCGACGCCCTGGAAGAACCAGACGCGGCTCAATCCGCCGATGAATGCCTGCGCCGGACCGCCGTCGCCAAAGGCAAGCCCGTATCCGCCGATGAGCCACAGCACGCTCACGACGCAGGAGATGACGAAGCACTGCATGAGCACCGAAAGCGCGTTCTTGCTGCGGACCAGGCCGGAGTAGAACGCCGCGAGACCGGGCAACGTCATGAACAGGACCAATGCGGTCGCCGTGAGCAGCCAGGCGGTATCGCCGGAATCCGCAGCCGCGGCGTGCGCGGCGAATGGGGTCATGCAGACGAGAGCCAGGCGCGCGCAGCGCCCGAAGTGAGTTGAACGCAGCATTCGCGAATCCCCCCTGAGCCGGCGCCTCTTCCGGCCGATGTCAGTGCCCTTTGATGAAGTGATATCGGGCCCGGGCATTTGACTCAAGCGTCTCGCGGAAAGCAAGGCGCCTGCCGCCGCGCCGTCCAATACAACCTTGGGCCTACGTTTCGGCCTTGACGGCTTTCCCTCCGTTCAACGAAAAAGCCCGCTATGCCGAATGCTGGAGCGTAACGTGACCGAGCCGCCCGAACCGGAAGCCGATGGGACGAGCGGACCCGCCTCTCTGCGAACCTGCGGATTGGATTCCGACACCTTCGCGGACGTGTCCCGGCTGGACCGCTTCCTGCTCGATCTGGCGCACGGGCTCGTCCTGCCGGATCCGATGCGCTGAGATCGTTCGCAGGCACGGTGGCACGATCTGGACGAAGCTGAACGCGCGGGGCGGTCTCACCGTGCGCTGCGCTCTGTCGCGGGGATTCGTGGCGAGCTGATCGCGCAGGAGCCCGCGCGGCACGAGGAATTCGCTTCGGCCAGCACCTTCGCTCGCGTCGCGCGCACGCCGACCAAGCGCGTCGAGCGATAGCGTGCCACTTCGTCCGTCGTAAATGCGGCGACCGGTCCCGGCGGAGCCGGACGCTCGGAGAGATTCGCAATCATCCAGTTCAGCAGCGCAGCCACTTCCGCATTCGAAAGAGGCGACTGCGCGACGCCAGGAACCTGAACCAGATAACGCCGGCCTTCCGGCAGTTGAGCGAGTGGCACCAAGGTGCCTCGTATCGAAGGCACCTTGCCCTCGAGGCCGGACCCATCGGGCACGTGGCATCCCATGCAATAGAGCTGATATTGCGTCTCGACGTCGTGCGCGAGGGCCGTCGAAATGCCGGACAGGCTCAGGAGCGCGACGAGCCAGAAGCGTCGCGGATTCATGCGTGCGCTACTTCGCGAGCCCGACGATGCGCGACACCGTACAGTGATACGCGATGTCGGTCTTGCTTCCGACACACCAGTTGTAATCGTTCGACAGGAATGGCGCATAGAGCGGCAGGTCGCCCTCGTTCCGATTGCAGAGACAGCGTCCGCACGAAGTCTTGCCACAGCAGTCGTTGTAGGAGACGACGTAGTCGCGATTCTCCGCCGGGTTGTGGCACGTGCCCACCCATGTGACCGGAGCCGGCGTGCTACCGGGCGGGCAGCTCGTATGCGATCCGCCGCAGCAACTGCAGAGATAGCCGTCGATGCCGCAGTAGCGCCAGTACTCGCAGGTCGTCGGATCGCCCGGATCGTTCGGCGTTCCCTCCGCGGGTTGGGCCGGCGTTTCGGCACCGCGTGCGATCGGCAGGAGCGGCAAGGTGGCGGCGCCGAACAACGTCGCTGACAACTTGGCGATGAAACTGCGCCGGCCGCTTCTGCGTGCGATGGCCCGCGCGGAGTCCTCGATCCATTCGTCGAACCACTTCATGTCGTGCGGCTCCTAAGCAGCCCGCGATTCACGCTCATGCTCGAACAGCTCCTGCAGCGAAGCGACGCCACGCTGCTTCGCCTCAAACAGGCTCTCCAGATGCTCGCGCGAATTCACGAGGCCCCGCGCGCGCAGTATGCCGTTCTCATCCACGATGGCGGCGTAGGGCAGGCGGCTCACTTGAAAAGCGAGACCGAGGTCCGTCGAGCTTACATACGGCAGCGACTGCAAACCGTGCGTCGCGATGAACCGTTCGTGCGCCGCCTTCTCACCGTCGCTCGCCAGAACGATCTCGAGCCAGCTCCGCTCGCTGGCCCGACTCGATTTGAGAGCAGGCAGAAGCGCCTTGCAGACCGGACACGTCGGAGACACGAAAACCAGCAACGTGCTGCGGCCGTCGCTGCGTGCGGCGCCGATGCGATGGATGCGCCCGTCGAGGTCCAGCACGTCGAGCCGTGGCGCCGCTTCGCCGACCTTGGGTCCTTGGCGCAGCATGAGCGCTCCAGCGGGTGCGATCCGTTCATGCAGCACGCCGATCTGGCGGACCAGCGCGAGCACCACGAATGACAACGCGAGCACGAGTACCCACAGAACGATATTGGAAACGGCGAGCGCGCTCATGACTGGAACTCCACCCGGGCCACCGATGCGAAAAGAGTGTCAGCGGCTACATAAATAAGAGTGAGCACGCACAGCCCACCCGCCACGGTGAGTCCATCCGTCAGGGCGAGCGCGCGTGACGTAGTGGGCGCCGCGGCGAGCGCGGCGCACAGGGCCAGTATCGAATTGCGGCCAATCATCCATGCTCCAATGGGGCTACGGCGGCCGAACGCCGTACAGCCACAGTCCAGATCGCGGCGACCGCGCGCGAGATTGATCGCAATCGCGGCGGCGTACGTGAGCAAGAGCGAGACGGCGAGCAGCATCGCGAAGAGGCGGGCCGCGCCCACCCACAGTCCGATCGCCGCCGCCAGCTCGAGCAGTGGCAGCACTCGCGCGAGCGCCGCACTGAAGCGGCGGCCCACGAGCTCATAGGCTTCGAGTGTCGCGGTGAACTGATGGAGGTGCAGAAGCTTGTGAGCGGCTGCGACCACGAAGAGCAACGAGACCGAGGCTCGCGCCAGCAGCACAACTGCCGGGTCCAGAACGACACTCATGCGCGGATCCTCATGGCGCGACGATCAGGCCGGGCGTGGCACCCACGTCCTCCACAGAGCGCAAGTACTCGCCGTCCGCTGCATCGTAGATATCGAGCGCGCTCCGGCCCAGGAAAGCGCCGTAGAGCAGCGGGCGATCGTCCTGCGAGACTTCGATCGAGCTCACCTCGTTCTTCATCGAGAAGCGCTGCACGCGCGCGTGAGTCTTCACATCGAACACCCAGACCTCCTTGCCCGGGTCCTTGTGAGTTTCGCGAGGGCCTTGGTGCATGATCGCGAAGAGCCGGCCGCTGGCGCGGTGGATCGCGAGCTGCTGCAGGCCGCCGGGGCGCCACCCGTCCGCACGCTCCTCGGGTGTGGTCAGCGACCAGCGGGTATCCAGGACCTGCTGCGCGCCGGTGGTCCGGATCGGATAGGCATCGCCGTCGTAGGAGACGAAGTACCACTTATCGCCGAGCCGCACGGCCTTTTCGGTGAGCGGGTCCTTTTGCACGTCGAAGAGGGGCGCGCCGTGTGTCTGGTGCGAGATCTTGCCGGCGTCGCTCAGCGTGACCGACAGCAGCCCCCCATCGCCGCAAATCGAGAAGAACGCGCGCGGGCCGGTGGGATACACCAGAGCGCAACCGGCCGTGTCGAGCTCGCCGACGAGCTTGCGGGCGCGCGTGTCGATCACCGTGGTCGATTGCGCGGGCGTGAAGTTGTAGATGAGCAGAAAGCGATCATCGTCGGTCAGCGCTTGCAGGGCATGCATAGGCAATGCCGACGCGCGTTTCGCGGGAATGACGATCTCGCCCAGCGGCGCCAACGTGCCGCTGTCGTAGAGCGTGACGACGTCGGTTCGAGTGCCGCGTGTGCCGCGCGAGAAATACGTCTCGGGCGAATAGATCACGGAGCCCGTGCGCGGTACCAGCACCGAGATGAAGCTGAAGCCCGTGCTGATCACGCCGAGCATGCGGCCCTGATCCGCGTCGATGAGGTAAGCGCGCCCGTCCGTCAGATGCGGAAACGCGAAGTCGTTCAGCCACACCCAGTGAGCCGCACCGCGCACGGGCAGCTTCTGTGTGGCAAGTGGATCGGCCGGGAGCTGCGCCAGCGCAGGCTGTGCGCCGATTCCCACGGCTGCGAGTGCGACGGCAGCGTACGCTGCCCTAGAAATTCGCGACCAGCTCGAGACCATACCAGCGCGGATTCCCCACCATGCGTTGATTGAAGCCGAACGACCCCGTGAAATCGAAGGTGTAGATGTCGTACTGCTTGTTGCTCAGGTTCTTGCCCCACAGCGCCACTTCGTACTTGTCGTCCGCCGTGGTGAAGCCCACACGCCCGTTGATGAGAGTGTAGCCCGCCTGGCGCGAAACCGGCTGGTTCTTGATGTCGAAGAAGTGCGGGCTCTCGTACACGGCATCCGCCTGAACGTACCAGCGACCGGGGCCGACCGGGTAACTGTAGCGCACGAGCCCGGTCACGTTCGAGCGCGGCGCCAGCACCATGCGGCGGTCGCGCAGCACCTCGCCGGAGGAGTCCGTCACCCGATCAGCGGTGGCGTCGAGCAGGCTCACGCCAAGCCGGGCGTGCAGGTTCTCCGTCGGGCTCGTCTCGATTTCGATCTCACCGCCGTCGATCGTGGCATTCGAGGCGTTGGTGATGAAGGAGGAGACGCCGACGAACGTGAGCGCCTGCAAGTCGTCGTACGAGTAGTGGAACGCGGTGGCGTTCACACGCAGCTTGCCGCCCGCCCAAGACGATTTCACGCCGAGCTGATACGCCGTCAGCGTCTCGTTCTTGTAGGGAATCACGCTCAGATCCGGCTCGCCCGAGGGCAGCGTGGGCGGTGTCACGAAGCCGGAGTTGAATCCGCCGCTCTTGAAGCCGCGCGAGATGTCGGCGAACAGCATGAGATCCTCGCGCGGTTTCCAGTTGAGGCCGATCTTGCCCGAGACCGCATCCTTGTCGAGCTTGTTGAGATCGCCGACGCCGGGGGCGCCGCTGCGGAAATCGAGCACGACGAGCCCGGGCTGCGGCGGCAGGCCGGCGGACTCGAGCACGCCGCCGTCGCGATCGATCTGCACGTAGTCGTACGTCTTGCGTTCGTTCGTGTAGCGCAGGCCCGCGATGAGATTGACGGAGCCGCTCAACGGAATCTCGACGTTGCCGAACGCGCTATAGCTGTCGAGCTTCTGCCGAAAGTGGGTATCGAGCACGAACGCCGTCGTGGTGAGCCCGAATTCCTGCAGGAATGGCAGCGTCAGGATCTGTGTGCCGTCCGCCTTCCAGTGGAAGTAGTACAGGCCCGCAACCCAGTGCAGACGCTCGCTGTCGCGGGCGAGGCGGATCTCCTGACTCCACTGCTGCGAGTCCACGGTGAACGTCGGTGCAACGAAGTTGTTCGGGCCCGCATCGGTGTCTTCCTGATGAAACTTGTCGAGATTCTCGAGCGAGGAGATCGACACGAGCTGGCCGATGGGCAGATCCCAATCGAGATGGATGTAGCCGCCGATCGTGCGGACCTTGAGCGGGCCGCGGCGATCGTATGCACCCGACCAGATGTCCTTGCCGGAATCGCAATAGCCGAAGCCATCGAGCTGCGGATCGGTCGCGGAGCAGGCGGGATCCGTCACGCCGCTCGTGCCCTGGTGCTTGTACACGGCAGCGAGCACGTCGTTCTCGCCGCCGTGCGCGTTCAGCAGCAGATGCGCCTTTTCACCGAGATCGAAATTCAGCATGCCCCGATACGCGTAGCTATCCGTCTCGTTGCGCGGATCGCCGCCGGGCTTGAAGGCATTGCGGAAATAGCCGTCGTCCTTGTGCCGCGCTACAGCGAGGCGCCCCTGGATGCCCTCCGTCAGCGGTCCGCTGATCGCGCCCTGGAATTGCACGTCGTCGAAGCGGCCGAGATCGAGCTGCGCGTTGCCGCTCAGCTCGCGCGTCGGCCGGTTCGACACGAAATGCAGCAGCCCGCCAGTCGTGTTGCGCCCGAAGAGCGTGCCCTGCGGCCCGCGCAGCACCTCGACGCGATCGATGTCGAAGAGCTGGAAGGTCTGCGAGGCGAGGGCGGCCGAATAGATTTCATCGACGTACACCGCGACCGGGCTCTCGTTGTTGTCGTTGAAATCGTTCAGACCCACGCCGCGCAGCGTGAGCGAGGGATTGTTGCCCTGACCGACCGGTGCACCGAAATTGAGGCCGGGGGTGTGCTGGGCGACCTCGTTGCTGTCGGTGACCGAGAGCTCGCGCAGCGTGTCGGCCGAGAACGCGGTGATCGGGATCGGCACGTCCTGCGAGCGCTGCTCGCGCTTCTGTGCGGTCACGACCACCTCTTCGAGCGCTCCTTGCGCGTTCGCCAGGGCCGCGGTTCCTGCGCCGGCCAGAAGGATTGCGACGCGCACGGCGCCACGGCCAGTCTGTCGAGGACTCATGGTCTTCGCTCCCCTTTGCAACGCGCTCGCGCCGATCGCGAGCGTTGTTGTTGTTCAGCTGACTTGTTGCGCTGGCACGGACGCCGTCGCGGCCGCGGGCGCCGCGGGGCGTGCCCCGGCGGCCTCGGCCTGCTCGGCCTGCTCGGCCTCGATGAGCTTCCCCAGTACCCGCCTGAAATGCGTCAGCGGCCCATCCGCGAGGATGGCCAGCATCTGGAAGCTCGGGTCTTCATCGAGCGTACGCTGCTGCCGTTCGATGATCGCCTTGTCCTCCATGAAGCCCTCGATCAGGCTGTTCAGGAGCGACTGCGAGATCGTCGTGTCGTCCCCTTCGAAGTTGTTGAGGTACGACCAGAAGAAGTGCGTGGTGCGCTCCGTTTCCGGAGTCATGAACTGGCAGTTGCGATATTCCTTCGCGCCGGCAAGGTTGCCGCGCTCTGCGCCCTGACCGGCGGGCGCGAACAGCGTCTCCATGTAGAAGATGCCGGGAACGTACATGTTGGCGATGTTGCGGCGGTCGACCTTCGCGTCGCGGTCCTTGATGACCTTGCGGTGGAAGGGCGGCGGATCGCTGTTCATGTGCCAGCGCTCGACGCGAAAGCCGCGCTCGTGCCGCTCGATGCTCGCAGGCTTGGTGACGTACGCGTACTCCTCGGAGCCGCCGAGCGTCTTCGTGTGCACGAACGCGAGATGCGCGAAGTCGCTCAGGTTGTCGACGATGAGCAGATAGTTGGCGTCGTAGTGCAGGTACGCGGGGATTCCTTTCCACGCCGGATCGCGCAGGTACGGGAAGTCGAGGATGAGCGCGGGATCGGCCTTCTCGGGCGCGCCCATCCAGATCCAGATGAGATGGCCGCGCTCGACGATCGGGTACGTGCGCACGCGCATCTTCGGCGGAATCATGTCCTGCCCCGGAATCTGCACGCACTTGCCGGTCGAGTCGTACTTGAGACCGTGATACATGCAGCGGACGCTGTCGCCTTCGCGCCGTCCTCGCGAGAGCAGCGCGCCGCGATGCGGGCAGCGATCGTTCATCGCGATGACCTTGCCGCTATCGCCGCGGTAGAGCAGCACGTGCTCGCCGAGCAGCATGCGACTCAGCAATTTTCCGTCGATGAGCTCGTGGTCCCACGCGGCCACGTACCAGCAGTTCCTGACAAACATGGCGCTCACCTCGCTGCCGTGTGTTTCGGACAGAGAAACAGCGTTTCGTATACTATAGCGCGCATGCCGACCCGAAGTAGAGCCAGACCGGCAACGCGGCGGGCCGCCGCTCCGGCGGGCCCCGCGCTTGCCCGTACTGCGAGTGAGGGACTGCAGTCCCTGCAAGTGGCATTCCGAATCCTCGACGCGCTGTCCGCCTCGCACCGCTCGATGGGCCTCACCGAGCTCGCGATGCAGCTCGGTGAGCAGAAACCGCGGATGCACCGACACCTGTCCACCCTCAAGCAGGTGGGAGTCGTCGTACAGGATGCGCGCACGGGCCAGTACGGACTGGGGGGCAAGCTGTTCGCTCTCGGCGAAGCCGCGCTCGATCAGTTCGATCTACGCTGGGTCGCCGATCCGTACCTCACCCGGCTCCGGGATCAGACGCAGCAGACGGCACTCCTGTCCGTGCCGGCCAATGGCGAGGCCGTCGTGCTCGCGTGCGTGGAGTATCGGGATCGCCTGGCGATCACGTCTCGTCCGGGGAACCGGCCACCGCCGCATTGTTCCTCGCAAGGCCGCATCGCGTTGGCCTTTGCGGACGAGGAGGCCCGCAGGCGTGTGCTCAGTCGGAAGCTCACTGCCTTCACGAA
>DASZSS010000259.1:0-23344 GCA_035548535.1 Steroidobacteraceae bacterium | reverse complement strand
GCCGCGCCGTGCCACGCCGCTCCGACTCAGGTGATGCGCCACGCAACGACGCGAGAGACTCGAGCGCTGCCCTGACAAGTTTTCACCCGAGCGGAAAGTACGGGTCCGGCGCCTCATCTTCGTCATCGGCGGACGGTGCATCGATCGGCGGATCGCCGGCGTCAGCGATGACGGTGAGCTCTCGATACTCGAGCGCAGCAATCGCAAACTCCCACTCCCCCGAGTACTCCTGCCCGTCGGCCCCTGGACACCATTGCTGTCCTTCGCCATACGGTTCGCAGAAGAGCGGGCTGGTCGATCTGCTCATGTGCGGCTCCTGGCCTGATTCGAGGTGGTCGAGTATGCGCAGCAAGTTGCATGCACCCGGGTGCGACGCCCGCGACTTGCACCACGCGCCGCCGCGGCACCCGAGCCCCGATTTGCCGCAACCGAAAGCGCGACCGAGATCTACGATGCGGTTGATCGGCGCTTGATGGATACCTTCCCCGCGAGCGACGCCGTCGCGCGGTACTGACGAGGCGGGCCGGATGGGCACGCTTCGTGGTACGCCTGCACGCACCCTGCAAGCCACGGAGCTGTAGTCATGAGCCAGGTCGCCATTGTCGTCGGCAGCCTTCGCAAGGATTCGATCAACCGCAAGCTCGCGCAGGCGGTGGCGAAGCTCGCGCCGCCACAATTGTCGTTCACTTGGCCGCGCATCGACGATCTGCCGCTGTACAACCAGGACGACGACGGGAATCAGCACCCGAACGTGCTGAGGTTGAAGCGGGAGATCGCAGCCGTTCAGGGCGTGATCTTCGTCACGCCCGAGTACAACCGCTCGATCCCCGGTGTGCTCAAGAACGCGATCGACAACGCCTCGCGGCCGTATGGTCAGAGCGCGTGGGCCGGAAAGCCCGCGGGTGTGATGGGCGCGTCGATCGGGGCGCCGGGCGCATCGATGGCGCAGCAGCACTTGCGAAATGTGCTCGCCTACCTCGATGTGCCGACGCTGGCACAGCCGGAGGTGTTCGTGCAGGTCACGGAGGAGACGTTCGACGCGCGCGGCGAGATCGCGCAGCCGGACCTGAAGGAATTTCTATCGGGATGGATGTCGCGCTACGTCGAGTGGCTCGGGGTGTTCGCGCGAGCCGGCGGCAAGTGAGTGCATGATCCGCGCCGTCGGCGCGGCTCAGCCCGAAGCGCCCGAACGCGGAGCGGCCTGCAGGAAGCGGCGTCGGCCCGAGCCGCGGGCGCGAGCCGCTCCGATCGTGTGCGCACATCTTGTGCGCACGAAGGGTTCTAGACGTGCGCTCTCGCTACACGCACAGGCGTGGGCCGACCTACTGCGCGACAACCCATCGCGCACAGCTTTCGCGGCGCTCTGCGCTACCTTCTCGTTAGATACTTCACGCACCTCGCATCGCCCGCTTTCGTCGCCCTGCCTTGGGCGTATCGGGCGCCGTCGCGCCCGAGCGCGGACTCGGGCGTCCGAGAGCTGGCGCGCACTCGGCTCAGCTCTCGCCTCGCAGATCGGGCGCTAGGCGTGCGCGTGCCGGTGCTCTGAGACCGTGATGCTGCCGCTCCAGATCGAGAGCAGGAACACCACGATTCCCACGATCACGTTGTTCCACATGCGCCCCGTGTTGGCGGCGTAGCCGTAGATCCACGGCGAGATGACCGTCCAGATGCCGAGCACGAGATTGATCCAGCTAAACGCGGTCGCCTCGTGCGGCGTCCGCACGCGCATCAGCCCGAACACTGCGATGAGCACGCCGACGATGACGCTGTTCCATACGCTCCCGATCTGGCCGGCCGAATAGCCGTAGACCCACGGCGACGCGATCAACCACAGACCGAGAAGCGTGTTGATGCCGCTTGCGACGCGCACCTGTGTGGCGTGATCTTGGTACGCCTTCGCATCGTTTGTAGTCGCCATCAGACTCGCTCCTATTCGAGAGACTCTGCTAGCGAGACAGCGATCGCTCAGGCCCGTTCCGTGAATATCTCCGCGTTCACGCGCGAGCTGCGAACGAGCGAAGAGCGCTTGCGATGCAGGGCTCGCGCTCCGCGGCGTGTCAGGGCCGAGTTCGCGCGGCGTACCAGGATCGAGTGCGCGCGGCGTGCCAGGACCGAGTTCGCGGTCGTGCAAAGGCCCACTCAGGCGCTTTCCGCTCTCTTTATCGCATCCAGTAGCTGCTTTTTGGTCAACTTGCTGCGCCCTGGAATGCCGAGGCGAGCGGCGGTCGCGTACAGCTCGTCTTTCGGCGCGTTGGCGCGATCATGCTCCCTGGTGCCGCGGCTCTTCGCCGAGCGCTGAGTGGCGCCCTTTGCCGCCGGCTTCACCGCGCGCCGCGACGTTCTCCGAGCGGTGTTGGGCGCAGGGCTCTCGGCAGTGCTGACCTGCGCGCTGCGCGACAGACTCTTGCGCAGCACGGCCATCAGATCGATGACTTTGGCGCTGCCACCTTCCGGGGATTCCTCATCGGCGTCGCCCGCGTGGCTGACCACGTCCCGACCCTGCTCCTGCTTCGTGTGTGCGAGCTCCTGCAGGGCCTGTGCGTCGCGATCCTCGAGCTCACTCACGTCGAGCGCAGTGCGCGTCAGCGCCTCGATCTCTTTCACGAATCGCGCAATGCGCGGCGCCGGTGCCTTTGCGTGTTCGGGCAGCCCCACGGCCTTCGGCGCACGAAGCTCGGCGCTGTGGCGCAAGGTTTCGGCACGCAGCACACCGTTCTCCGACAGGATCGCGGCGAGGTACTCGTGACCGCGCATCACGAAGGTCCCGATGCCGACCCGACCGGTGCGCTCCATGGTAGTGGCGAGCAAGTTGTACGCTTTCGAGGACTGGCCGGAGGGCGCGAGGAAGTAGGGCCGGTCGTAATACATCGGCGGGATCTGCTCGCGCGGCACGAATGCGCGCAGCTCGATGTCACGCGAGGTCTCTGGCGCGACCGCTTCGAGCTCCTCGTCCGAGATGACGATCATCTTGCCGGACTCGGTCTCGTAGCCCCGCACGAGATCGTCCGCGGCGAGCTTGCGGCCATCTTCCGAACAGCGGTACTGGCGGCCGAGCGGGTGACCCTGCGCATCGACCATCTTCAGCGCTTTCGCGCGCGGGCGGACGCCGGAGTACAGATCGACGGGTATGCTGACGAGCCCGAACGTGATCGTTCCGGACCAGAACGCACGGACCGGTGCGGCGCCGAGATCCTTCTCGCCATTGTCGTCGCGGTCAGGCAGCGTGCCGCTCCCGGGCGGCGGCGATGCTCGCCCTCAGGCTCTCCGCAAGGCCCGCCGGCGCGGGTGCCGGCTTGGGTTTCAGCGGCGCGATCTTCTCACCGCGCGCCTTCGCCTCGATCAGCGCGCACAGGCGCTTGCGATATTCGTCCTGCCATTGCTCCGGCGCGAAGTCCGCCGTGATGGTCGAGACCAACTGCTCCGCAAGCCGCACCTCGTTGTCGTGCGGGGTCGCCGTCTTCGCCGGCTCGATTCCGGAGAAGCTCAGGACTTGATCCGCGCGTCGCAACGTGATCATCGCGAGGTAGCCGCCGGACACCGCAAGAGCACCGAGATAGCGCT
Source organism: Steroidobacteraceae bacterium (assembly GCA_035548535.1). Classification (GTDB taxonomy): domain Bacteria; phylum Pseudomonadota; class Gammaproteobacteria; order Steroidobacterales; family Steroidobacteraceae; genus JADGHX01. Next base: position 19,783 of record DASZSS010000259.1, on the reverse strand, counting down.
TCTTGCGCATGACCCAGCGTGCGATGCCCGTCACCTGCTGCCGCTCGAGTGCTGCAACGAGAGCGAAGTAGCTCTCCGTGTCGCGATCCGGTCCGAGATAGTAGGGGCGGTCGTACCACTGATCGCTGAGGAGCGACGGCGAGATGAAGCGACAGATCTGGATGTCGCGCGACGCAGGCGGCTCGAGCTTTTCCAGCTCCTCGGGTTGCAGCACGACGGCCGTATTGCGATCGAGCGGAAACGCCTTGCGCTGCTGCTCCTTCGGCACCTCCTCGCCATTGTCCTTGCGCACGATGTGCTGCTCGACGGGCGCACGGTCCCGCTCGTGCAGCACGCGAAAGTGCACCGTCCTGTCTTCCACGGCCGAGTACATCTTCACCGGGACCTGTTCCTGTCCCAGGTTTAGAACACCCTTCCAGATTGCGCGCGCCATCGTCACCCCTGAGTGTTGCAGCCAGGGCAGACGTTCTCGTCGCGCCTTCGGGCAATGCAGTGAGGGCAGCCGGCCTCGTCGCAAACGGAGCAACGCCGCTCCACTTCGCGCGCGTAGTACTGCCCGCAGTGGGCGCATTCCTCGTCGGGAAATGAAAGCCACCAGGGTTGCGCGCGAGAGGGTCGAGCCCGATTCCGCTTTCTCACAGCCAAGGAAACGGTAGAAGGTGCGCCGATGTTCCGCGTGCTCGAGCTGCAACCAGAGCACTGCCGCGCTGTCGGGCACCCCGCTGCTCACCGCGTTGCGCCGCGCGTCCCCGTCACCACCATTCCGCGCGTGAGCTCGGCGCTCGACACGGGCGTCCCGTTGACGAGCAGATCGTGAAATTGCACCGGCAGCCCAACGCCCGCCCCGGGCTCCGCGCTCGTCTGCAAATGGAAATGCAGATGCGGCTGGCTCGAGCGACCGGAGTTGCCGCATTTGCCGAGGAGCTGACCCGCGCGCACGTGCTCGCCACGCGATACGGCCACGCTGCCTTGGTGCAGGTGGGCGAGAAACGCGAATTCCTGCGGACCGACCTCGAGGATCACGTGATTCCCGAGCGGCTGAGTTTCGTTGAGCAGGCCAGGCCGGTTGCCTTGGATTCCGTCGACCGCGGCGATCACCGTGGCCGCGGCGGGCGCCAGAATGGGACGACCGAAGCAGAAGTAGTCCGCGTTCTGTTTTCCCTCGCCCCGATGCGTGGTGCCATCGCGTGCGATCAGCAAGTCGTACGCGAAGCGCTGCTGTGGGTCGACGGCATGATAGTTTTCCAGGACGCTCCGCCCACCCCAGTAGACGAACCAGTTCCCGGTGAACGGCAAGCGCAGCGTGGCGCGGTCCGTGTAGTCGAGACGATCGCTGGGCGCGGGTTGCTGCGGAGGGGTGACGAGAAAGCCGAGCACCGATTCATCCTTGGCGAGCGTCCAACGCGTCCAGACAGGCGTGTTCGAGCGGGAATATCGCGCCGTTCGGCTGTAGATGTTCGCGTTCAGCCAGGGCACGACACGCTCGTCCAGTACCTGCGTCTCGAAGCCTGATTCCTCTCGGAGGCGAAGGTGAAACGCGTCGAGACCCGAGCGACCACCGACCGCGGCCTGCAGCTTTGGCGCGAACTTGCTCCAAAGCGGGTCGAGCTGTGCCTGCGAGAAATACTGCGTGTAGCGCCGACCCAGCTCGAGCGTCACCGCCGCATCGGGTCGCGTGCCGGCGACTTCTCTTACCACGCTGGGCACGCTCTGCTGCGATTCGCCAGGATTGGAGTCGGCCGTCCGGGGATTCTGCGCGACTGCCGCGCAAGTCCCGACGAGCAGCGCGTACGCGATCAGCGCACGCCGCCACCCCGGCGCCGGAGTTGATTCGGGACGTGCTGACATCAGAGCGGCGAGGCGCGGTGGAAAGCCACGCTCGCGCACCGCAAGTTGTGCGCCCGCGCGAATGCGTTGGCGCGCTCGCATTCCCGCTCAAGGCACGTGCCAGTGCCGCCGCAATCACACACGTCACATCTTGCGGGAGCGGGCTGCCGGAACGGCGGTTGCTGGAGGCGGCAACACCGAGCTTCCGGCTACGAGGAGAGAGCGAGCGCCGATGGAATATGCCCTCTACATCGGCCGCGCGATCGGGGTGTTCGTGTTCGGACTGATCGCGATCCGGCTGTTCGGCCGGCGCGCGTTCGGCGAGCAGAGCCCGCTGGACATCGTCATCGCCATCATGGTGGGCTCGAATCTGAGTCGCGCCGTGACAGGCAACGCGAAGTTCTTCCCCACGCTTGCCGCCACCGCCAGCATGCTCCTGCTCTACTGGGTGATGTCGCACGCGGCCGCCCGCGTGTCGTGGCTCAGTCGCTGGGTGAAGGGCAGACCCGTCGTCATCGCACACGATGGCGAGCTCGACCGGCGCGCCATGAAGCGCGTCGGCGTGAGCGAGGGCGACATCGAGGAGAGCGCGCGCCAATCCGGGATCGAAGAACTGGGCAAGGTGGCGGACGCCTTTCTGGAAAGGAACGGCAAGATCAGCGTTCTGCCGCGCCGGTCTCCGTGACGGACGCGGTTTGCCCTGGCCCGTGCGTTTGCCCTGGCCCCATTCGGGCGGCGGTCCGATCGTTTTCCAACGACGCGCAGGCGAGCCTCGCCATGTCGAATCAGCCGCTCAGCGCCGAGCGAGCGCTCAGCGAGGAATCACTGCAGCCGCCTTCTCGGCGCGCGCAACGATCTCAGGCACATCCTCCTGGAGCAGCAAGCGCTCTTTGACCATCGCTTCGGCTGCGCGGCGCACCGCTCGCACATAAGCAGCGCGCGACTCGTACCGCTCCTCCACCGAACGGCGCGGATCATGCGCAGCTTCGCGCGCGGCGCGAGTCGCCGCGAACGGCACATACGACCCGGACGCGATACAGAAGCTGTCTTTCCCGTGACCGGCGTCGCGCAGATTCCAGCCCGTGTAGGTTGCGAGCGGCACTTGCAGCTCCGGCATGCGAATGCCGGCGCGCGTGTTGCCGTCCGCATCCACCGCAGGCACCAGCACGGGATACTCGATCAGTCGCTCCGGCGGATCGTTCGAACCGAGCAGCGCCGGACGAGGAGGGTGGTCGTTGTAGTGCATTCCCGGAATGTCCGGGAACCCCGTGCTCGCGCGATCGGGAGCGACGAGCGTGCCGGCGGCGACAGTCGGATGGCGGCTCTGCGGCGGCTCTTTGCCGGTCGTCACCCACTCGTCGAGCGCAACGAACAATGCGCGAAGCGAGGGTCGATAGTCGAGCGGGTTGAGCATCTGCTGGCACATGCCGCGGTCCACGTTCGCCGCCGGGGTGTGCTGAGTCGATGCGAACAGGTACGTGCGCACATTCGCGGGAAAGGCGACGTCCTTGCCCCGTGTATCCGTGTAGAGCAAACCCCCTGCGGTCCACACTTCGTTGTCCGAGTCCGTGTGGACGATCTTGGGGCAATGTCCATCGCCCTGGCAGCGCAGGAGCCAGCCGTCGCTGCGGCGGCTCACGGGATCGAACAGGGTTGCGTGCGTGAACGGGAAGCGATCGTCGCCTTTGGTGCCCGGGCGTCCGAAGGCTTCGTTCTGCGAGTTGAGACTGGCGCCGGAGATGTGCGCGTGAACACCGTCGAAGATCTGACGGCCCTGCTCGTCCGTGTTGAAGTGATAGACCAGCGTCTTCACGGTGCGGCCCGTTTGCGAGGCGCCGAAGGCGAAGGCGCGCGCAATTGCCGGGTGACCGCCGCTCGCCAGCGGATTCTCGTGGCCCTGCGTGTCGCGTGCGTCATAGCGCAGGTACGACACGAGATCGCGCATCGCGGCGAGCGCGAGCCCGTACACGACAGGATCCTTCGCCTCGTAGCTGAAATCGTAGATCGCGCCGGAGTCGAACGAAGAATCGGAGGGGCGCGTCACTTCGATGCGCCACTCGTCCAGATACTTCCAGGCAAGCCCGGCAGGTTGCGTCGCCGGATCATCAGGACTTCGGCGCACGCGCAGCGTCGCCGGCTTGCGGATATCCGCCGCGGGGTACGTCAGGTAGCCGATGAACGTACTGCCCGTGCCGGTATCGCGGAAGCTTTCGGTCGTGCGCCCCGTGAGACTCGTTCCGTCGCTCGCGCGAGCGATGGGCAGATGTGCGATGAGCCGACCGCCGCCGGGCGTGAGCCGGCTTCCGGATCCCACGCCCATTCCCGGAACGGGCGGGCCGGGGTAGGGCGGCTGCCATCCTTCGAATACGATCGTATAGCCGCGCCGCATGAGAAAGCCGTTGCCTGCGGCAGCGGCGTCCTCGAGCGATGCGGCGCGCGAGCGCGCGTCGTTGAGCAGATCGAGCGAGAGCCAGCGCCCGCGATTCACCGGCTCGAAGAAGAGCTTGTGATTGCCGCGCGCGGCGTCTCGGGGCTTCAAGATGATCACGTCCGTGTCGAACTCGACGAGCCCGCGTGCGTTGCGTGGCGCATTCTCGACGTTGACGAGCATGGCGTTCAGCGGATGGTGTGGGTCCACCTCGTAGCGCGCCGTGGCGTACAGCACGTCATAGGGGCCCACGTCCGCGAATTCCTTGCCGCCAAAGGCGGGTGCGGTCCGGGTGACTTCCAGCGCGACGACGCGCGCGCTGGCCGTCGTCGCTGCCGCTAGCGCAGCGACGACGGCACATGCGACGCCGAATACCCTACGAGCCCGACTGCGCGCGGCCATCAGAATTTCTTCACGACCTCGAAGGACACCATGCGGCCCAGCGCGCTCGCGACTTGTGGGTCGAACGCGAGCAAGCCGTTGAACACCGGGGGCGGCTCCTCGTCGAAGAGGTTCTGTGCGCTGAGCTGCACGCGCAGTCCGTCGACCCAGCCGCCTTGGCCCGCGCCGAAATCGTACCCGGCGGCCACATCGACCGTGGTGTACGAGCCGATGCGCTGGATCGGCGTGACGGTCGTGTTCCGATAGCGGCCGCTGTAGTTGATGAACGTGGTCGCGGACATGCCATTGCGATGCCAGCCGAGCTGACCGCGTGCCTGCAGCCGTTGCGGATTGTTCAACGTTCCGACCACTTCCGTCAGCGGCGCGCCGCGCAGCAGCGCTTGATCGTAGTCGAACAGGTAGAGCGCCGAAGCGCCCGCGTCGAAGAAGCCCACGCGAGTGTTCCAGCCGAACTGAAGCTGGCTCTCCAAGCCTCGCGTCACGACACGTGATGTGTTCTGCGACCGGCCATCGACGATGACTTTGATGTTCGCCGGGTCCTCCGGCTGACCCTGGAACGACGGCCGCGCCATGTAGTTGGCGACCGCCGCCGGATCGGGCGTGCGATCGACATACAACGAGAGCAGCGGCGTCAACAGCACGTTCGGGTCGGTGCCCGGCGCGCCGATCTGGTCCTTGTAGTCGACGTAGAAGTAGTTGACCGAGGCGCGGGTCTTGAACGACCAATCGGGCGTGAAATCCACGCCGAAGGAATACGTCCGCGCGCGCTCCGGCCCGAGATCCGGATTGCCGCCGCGCACGAAGAGGCCGCGCGTGAGCGTGCCGCCCGCGTCCGCGAAGTTCTGCACGGTGATGAACTCACCGCCCTGGTTGTCGAGGTTCGACGGCGTCGGCGCGCGGAAGGACTTGCCGAAGCTCGCGTGCAGCTTGAGGCTCGTGAGCGGCATCCACTCGAGCCCGACCTTCGGATTGGTCGTGGAGCCGAAGTCGCTGTAGTCGTCGACGCGGCCGGCGAGGGACAGCGCCAGCGAGTGAACCGCGGGCACCTCGTTCTGCGCGCCCACGAGCGGCACATAGAGCTCCGCGAACAGGGATTTCACGTCGCGGCGGATATCCGACCGGTTGTAAGGCGGAAACGAATTGTCGGGCGTCGATGCGGAATTGCGCACGAGCTGCTGATAGCGGTCGTGATAGTAGTCGACGCCCACTGCAAGCTTCGTGTCGCCGGCCGGTAGCGCGAACAGGCTGCCGTCGACCTTCGCGCCTCCGCCGGCTCTGTCGTACTGGCTGTCGATGTTCTGCCAGCTCCGAATGTGCGCGATCGTGTCCGGGTTCGTGAAGCTTCCCGCACCGAACGGATTGAAGGCCGTTTGCGGATTGCTGTCCGCCAGCGCCAGATTCAGCAGGCGCGTGTTGAAGCCGGTCTGCAGCGTGTGCTCGTAGTTGTGACCGTAGAACACATAGCCGGTGGCCTGCCAATCGCCGGCGAGATCGGCATTCAATCCGGTGTACGCCGTGTAGCTGCGCGAGAAGCCGTCGTCCGTTTGGCCGCCGAGATCGGTCGAAGTGTTGTAGGCCACCGTGACGCTCTGTGCCGCCGTTCCGGCGGGATTCACGAAGAAGGCATTGCTCGCGGGCACCGTAAGGTTGAGCGTCGACCCGTTTCGTACGGCCTCGAACTGGCGATACTGGATGTATCCCTCGGCGAACAGCTCGATGCGGTCGTTGAGGCGTTGGGTGAGCGTGGTCGCGAGCAGATCGCGCGTCTGCTCGGGCAGCGCGGTGACGTACCGGTAGATGCTCTCGCGATTCTCGGTGTTGGCGGTGAAGTCCGCGGGAGTGAGACCCTGCCCGTTCTGATTGGCGGGTATCGCATAGCTCACCCCGTTCACGATGATGTTGCCCGGATTGCCGGAGGCGGGGCGCCGGTCCGGTCCGCCCCAGGGCCGGAAGTCGTCGGTGTAGAACGGGCGGTCGCGCGCCATGAGGCGATCGCGATCGTTGTGCTCGTATGCGGCCATCACCGAGCCGCTCGACCACGTCGTGCCGGCGAGCAGGCTCGCGACGCGCTGATCCGCTCCGTCGGCATGTCCGTAGCGCAGGCGCGCCTGCACGCCGTCGAACTTCTTGCGCAGAATGATGTTGACGACGCCGCCCACCGCGTCCGAGCCATAGATGGCGGACGAGCCGTCGGGCACGACCTCGATGCGCTCGATCGCATCCATCGGGATGACCGACGGGTCGACGTACTGTCCCATGAGACCCGCGGGCACGACGCGGCGGCCGTCGAGCAGCGTGAGCGTCGATGCCGTACCGAGACCGCGCAGATTGATGCCGGAACCGAACGTGACGTTCGCGCCGGCACCGTTGCCGCCGGTCAGGCGGCCTTCATCCGCACCGAGGTTGAAGATCTGAGGCAGCGTGCGCAAGGCGTCCGTCGTCGACGTGACCCCGCGCTCGCGGAGCTGATCGTTGTCGAGCGCGACCACGGCGGAGCCGACCGGCGTCGCGCCGCGGATGCTCGAGCCCGTGACGACGACCTCTTGCAGCGCTTCGGCCGGCGCCGCCGGTGCCGGCGCGGCCGCGGGCTCCTCCGCCTGCGCGAGCGCGATGCGCCGCGGACTGGCGGGCACGGGGCTCTCGCTCTTCGGCGGCGAGCCGGCGGCAAGCGTGATCGTGTGGGCGTCGAGGAACTCGAACGTGAGCCCGGTGTGATCGAGCAGCGTTTCGAGCGCTTGCTCGAGCGTCATCGAGCCGCTCAACGGCGCCGCGGCGCGGCCCGCGACCAGATCGGCCGAGTAGATGATCTGGCATTCGGTCTGCCGCGCGAGCGCCGCGATGGCCGCGCCGAGCGGTTGGGCCGGGATGTGGATCTCGTGGCGCATTGCCGCCTGCGCGGGCGCGCCGACTCCTGCGGTGACCCCCAACATGAACGCGAGCACCGAGTGCTGCGCAACTCTTCGCATCTTTCTCACTGGGCTTCCCCCTCATCAGTTGAGGGGTAAGAGTGCCGGCCGCTTCGAAATGGGTACCTGCGCGCGCAAAATTCGTACGCGATCCGCGGTCGTGACGATGCGGACCGGCTGGAAGCGTTGGACGTAGTGGAGCAGGCCTTCCGCGTTGCCCGCGCGGATGACGGCGTTGATCCGTACGCCGGCGAGCTCGGGAACTTCGAGCACGATCGGCTTCGGCGAGTAGCGGTTCAACTCTTCCAGCACCTCGGCGAGCGGCGTGTTGTCGAACGTGAGCACGTTGTCGAGCCAGCTGATGGCGGCCGTGAGGTTGGCATGATGATCCACCCGGATGGGCTCGGCTTTGGCGACGCTCGCCTGTTCGCCGGCTTCGAGCTTGACCCGTGCGCTGTCGGCGGGCACCGCCGTGCCGCCACCCTCGTGCGCAGACACGAGCACTTGACCGGAAACCACCGTCACGATGGTGCGGCTGTCCCTGCGGTTGATGTCGAAGACCGTGCCGATGGCGCGCACCTGCGCGTCTCGATCCCGAACCACAAAGGGGCGCGACGTATCTTTGGCCACGTCGAACCACGCCTGGCCTCGCACCAGATCAACGGCACGCAGCGACCGGCGGAAGCTGACGCGCAGCTCCGAACGCGCATTCAGCCGGACGACCGAGCCGTCTTCCAGCGTCACCGAGCGCTGCTCGCCGACGTTCGTCGTCAGCACGAGCGTGCTTCGATCCAGGGAGTGCACGACCCAGAACGCCGCCGCGAGCAAGCCGAGCGCGGCGATGACCGCCGCGATCGCAAGCCGGGCGCGAACTGCGCGGGGCTCCCGCGTGCGAGGCGGCGCATCGGATGCGCTCGCGACCGGCAATGCCAGCACTTTCGCGATGAAGTCGGGCTCGCGCAGCGCGGCCTCGTCGATCTCGACATCGGCGCCGAGCTGCCCGGCCGCACCCCACACCGCCGCAATCTCCAGATAGGCGCGTACGTGCAGCGGCGAGGCCTGCAGCCACTCGGCGAGCTCGGCGCGGCGGCGCCGGCTCACGTGCGGCTCGCGCATCTCCAGAAGCCACTCGGCGGCGCGCTCCGCTAGGCGCGTCGCTTCGTCGTCGGTTGCGCGGCTCATGCGTTCATTCCTTGCTCAATTCGTCCCGCTGCTTCCGGCAGTGCGCGAGAGCTTTCACGAGATACTTCTTGACCATGTTGCGCGAGACGCCGAGTCGCTGCCCGATCTCGTCGTAGCTCAAGCCGTCGCGCCGGTGCCAGATGAGCGCTGCGCGCGCCTTCGGGGAAAGCGTGTCGAGAATGCGCTCGAGTTGCTTTACCTCGGTGCTGCGCAGAGCGGCCGCTTCGGGACCCGGCGCAATGAGCGCGTCGTTCCCGGCTGTCGTCTCGTCGATGAGCGCCGTATCGAGCGTCACGTGCATGGGCTGCCGCGAACGGCGTAGCGCGTACTCACGCACGATGTTCGCGGCCACCGTGAAGAGATACGCCTCGGGCGAGCGGATGAGCTCCGGGCGCTCGACGCGCAGCAAGCGCAAATACACCTCGTGGGCGAGATCTTTCGCGTCCGCGGCGTTGGGCAGGGCCCCGGCGAAGAACCGGATGAGGCGCCGCCCATGCGTCGCGACCATGGTCGCGACCAGCTCCTTGTTGCCCGGACGGGTCATCTCTGGCTAGCGCGGACGCACCGTGATGACGACTCGACGCGTCAAGTAGTCATCCTTGCCGGTCACGTGCGGCGGCTCATCGTGCCAGCTCACTTTGTACGTGGGCCCGTCGAGCTGCGCTCCTTTGAGCAGCATCGCGATCTGCTCCGCGCGCCGCCGGCCGATACCGGCATCTTCGAGCAGCGTGCGACCGTCCGAGAGTCGCGCCCCTCCGCGATAGCCCACGATCTCGATCTCCTGAGCATCGATCGCCTTGGCGTAGCTCAGCACGGGTGTCAGATAGCGCGGATGACTGAAGCCCACCATGCCGTCGAAATCGTACGGCACGGTGAACTCCTTCGTCGTCGCCGCTGCGGGCGGCGGCGGCGGTGGCGGCGGAGCGTAAGAGAACGCCAAGCGCCCTTTGCTCGGCCCGGGCGGCCGCGGTGGCTCGAAGGTCAGGTTGTACCGGTCCTCCGCGGGCAGGATCGTGTTGCACGAGGGGTCCAGCTCGGGAAGCACGGAAAGATGAACCGGCTTCAGAACGATGCCGCCGCAGATGTTCGGCTCGTTCGCAACGGTGCCCTCGACGAGCACGCGATGGCCGAGCCATGGCGGCGTGACCGGCGCGCTGACGTCCGATTGGATGGTGAGGAAGTACGTTTTGCCTTCGTACTCCGCGAGCCAGCACGGCACCGTGGCCGTGTCGCGCACGATGGGACAGCTCACGAAGCTCTTGCGCTCCTCCGCTGCGTGCGCGGCGAGTGGCGCGACCAGTCCTGCAAGAACGAGGAGCACGGCATGAGAAGACGAACGCTGCCGCATCATCAGAGCGCTCCCAGAAAGTTGACGAGGTCCTGCTTCTCCTGCTCGGAGTAGCCGATGTTGTAGCGCCGATCGTAGTAGTCCACGAGCTCGCGCAGCGTGGCCGCCGAGCCGTTGGAAAAATACGGTGCGCGCGCGGCGAGGCCGCGGAACTGCTGTATGACGATGGTGCCGACATCGTTGCATTGCCCCGAGATGAGCGCACGGCCCGGGTCCTGCGTATAGATGACGCGGCCGAGGAAGGGATGCGGCTTCACTCCCGGCTTGCAGGTGATGCGGAATAGAGGCAGCTCCGGGCGCTCCTCGTTCCACGGGTTGAGCGGCACTTCTTTCGCCCACGGCAGGTTCGTGGTGCCGATGTCCATCCAGCCGTTCGCGGTGTCCATGCCGGTCATGTGCATGCCGTGACACGTCGCGCAGGTCCGCTTCGCCGGGTTGCCGAGGCCGACGGTGTTCAGGTGCATCGAGTCCTTGATCCAGAACGTGCGGAACATGAAGACGTCGTGACCGCGTGCGATGGACTCGCGCGCGGCATTGCGCGCGTTCTCCGCGTCGTCGGCGCCGCGCGGCAGATGCTTCCACTGCTCGCCGAGCGGGAAAACGTAGCGTGTCGTGTTGTTTCCCAGCACGCCCGCCTCGCCTGCCGCGAGATTGCGCGGGCCAAGCGCGGGTGGGCCGCCCGGCTCGACGAGGCTGCCGGCGCTCGCGCTCGTCACCTGTGCGACGTACACCTGTTTCTCGAAATCGGTGATCGCCGCGAGTTGCGCGGGGCTCAGCTTCCCGGCGATCTGCAGATGTTTCTCCGCGGCGTCTTCCGCTTGCACGGCAAGCGTGGGGAAGCGCGCGTCGGCCATCAGATTCATGCTGGTCGGCTTGCCCGTCGCCGGATCCGTCGCGGTCGGCATGCCATTCTTGCCGATGAACGGGCCCACGCCGAAGTTCTGATGCGTCGTGTACTTCGTGTTCGCCACCGGACGCGGGCGGCGATAGACCGAAATGGTCGGATGGGGGCTGTTGAGCCCGTACTGCGGATCGGTGTTGCAGCCCGTCGGATCGCGCACGACTTCGATCGTGAACTCCGGATCGATGGGCGTGCCGTCCGGCCGCTTGGGCGGCCACGGGAGCGCGATCCGGAAGAGGCCGCGCTCGAGCAGGAGCGAGTGCGATCGGGGATCCTCGGGTGGCAGATTCGGGCAGTTCATGCCGTCCACGGGCGCGAACAGCGGATCCTTGCCGCCGCTCGCCTGCCATCGCTCGCGAATGCTGCGTACGGATAGGCCCATGCCGTCCGCGGGCTGGTGACAGGTCACGCAGGCACGGCCGTTGGCGCCGATCGGCTCGAAGAACGGATGGCCGCGGGTCGCGATTTCGCCTGCGAGGTTCAGAACTCCCACCGCGCCACTGTCGTCGTCGTAGGTCGCGTAGGCGGGCAACGGCGTCCCTTGCCCGGGGGCCCACCATCTCTGGGAAGAGTCGGAATAGTCGCTGCTGGCCGCGGTGGCTGCCGCGCAGCAGGCAATCAGAATGCCCGCGGCGAGGGGTGAGCGCTTGTTCTGGTGTTTCATGATCGAAGGTCGACTGCTGATCTCCCAAGGAGTGTTTGCTTCCGCCGAATGGGTACCCGCGTGCGTTGATTTCTGCGCCGGTGGCCGCTGGCAGGCGGCAAGGCACGGTGCGCATCGACACGCCGCGACGGCGCGCATACATTCCGACCGCCGCATCCCGCACGCGGCGGAGGGGGAGTCGTGAGCCGACAGGGTAGAGGGTGTCGAATCGTTTTGGCGGCGATCATTTTCGCTGCGCCACTCCACGGATCGCTGGCACAGCAGGCACAGCCGGCTGCTTCACAACCCAACGGGCCGGCGGAGATGCGCGCGCGGCGAGACGCCATTCCCGATACACCGGGAACCGGTCCATTCCCTGCGCTCAAGGAAGAGGTTGCGACGCTCCCCGATCACGTTGTCTATCGACCGGCACATCTGGACGCGCTCGGCTCCACCAAGCTCGGCCTGTACATTTTCGGAAACGGCGGCTGCTCGAACGATGGCGCGAGCAGTCGCTTGCACCTCCTGGAAATCGCCTCGCACGGCTATCTCGCGATCGCTCCGGGGCGCATCCGGACCGGCCCGGGTGCCACCGCGCCGGCACCGCCGATCACGCCCGCGCCGGCTCCCGCAAGCGCGGGCGCGCCGCGCCGCCTGCCGCCGCCCGCGACTCACGAAACGGACTTGCTCGCGGCGCTCGACTGGGCGCTCGCGCAGAACAGCGCGCCGAACAGCCCGTACTATCGAAAGATCGATCCGCAGGCGGTCGCGGTTTCGGGATATAGCTGCGGCGGGCTGCAGGCGCTGCAGATTGCCGGCGACCCGCGTGTGAAGACGCTCGTCGTAATGAATAGCGGCATCTTCAATCGGGGCTCGGACTCGATCAGCGGCATGAAGGTGTCGAAGTCGCTGCTCGAGACGCTGCACACGCCGACGCTATACATCCTCGGCGGCGAGACGGATATCGCGTATCCGAATGGCATGGACGACTTTGCGCGCATCGAGAAGGTGCCGGTGTTCGTCGGAAATGTCCTGAACGTCGGCCATGGCGGGACGTACTGGGAGCCGAACGGGGGCAAAGCCGCCGCCGCCGTGGTGGCATGGCTCGACTGGCAGTTGCGTCATGACGCCCGCGCCGCGAAGACTTTCGTCGGCAAGGATTGCGGGTTGTGCACCGATCCGGCGTGGGCGGTGGCGAAAAAGCGGATGGACTAGCGCGCGCGGGCGCTCGCGATGGTCGCGAGCGCCGCACAAGGCACAGTCAGGCGAGCGCAAATGCGCTGAGGGCGCGTAGGGCAGGGAGCGCGTAGCACCGTGCGCGCCGGCTCTCGAATCACTCCGAAATACGCGCCGCGGCCTCGGGCGGCTCTCGCACTTGCGCGCGCCGAGCCGCGCGACGCGCGGATCGAACGGCAAACGCCCGCGGGGGCCGGGCGCGGTTTCCTGCGCGCGGTAGCGCGCAAAGGGTGCCGCTAACGCGACATCGATCCGATCGCGCCGAGCGCCGGCACTTCCATTTCCATCAGCCAGTCGTCGCCGACGCGGCGAAACGCGGCAACGTAGTGCGCGCGCACGATCTGATCGGAGCCCGCCATGCGTCGCGTCGTGTTGCAGAACTGGTAGACGACCGTGTCCGGATCGCCGTACGTCAGCACCGGCTCGACGTGCACCGCGCCGATCTGCGCGTGTATCGCTTCGAAGAATGCAGTGAGCTCGGCACGCCCGCGCAGCAGGCGCAGGTCGCCGGTGAGATAGCAGACGTTCTCGGTATAGAGCTCGCGCACGGCGCGCGCCATGTCGCCGGCCTTGAAGAGCTCTTCGCACAGCGCGTATTTGCGCTCGAGCGCGCGCTCGACATCACGGATCGTCGTCATCGTCGTTCTCCCCCTGTCGCGGCGGCGAGAGATAGCACACGCCCTGCCGCGATTTCAATGCACCCGGCGCGCGCTTGTTGTGTTCCGCTCTGATATGTGCTGTGATATATCACAAGTCGGTGAGCAGACAAGAACCGACGACAAGCAGGGGGGAATCGTGCAGCAGCAATCCGCCGACGGCTCGCTTCCGCAAGCGTTCGCGAGCCTCGCCCATCTCACCGCGCACTGGGCGCATGCCTCCGAGCACGCGCGCCGCGAAAAGCGCGCCACCTCCACCATGGAGGAGCTGCGCGCGTACTCCGACCTCGTCGGGCCGCTCGTCCCCGCAATCGCCGCATACCTCGACGAGTTTCCCGTGAGCGCGCCGCTGCCGCCGCAGGAGTCGCGCCTGTTTCAGCTCGCGCAGATGTACATGGAAGTCGCATGGGCCGTGGAGTTCGTGGGCGAGCCGGAGGAGCGCGGCCAGGTGCCGCGCCACCGCTGGCACATCCACGAGATCGGTGAGCCCGGCCGCTGAGCCGCGCAGGCATCTCATTCACCCGAACCAGAGCTTTAAGGAATTCGTGATGGCCGAGTTGCAAGCGACACACCCGCTCGAACGCTTCTACACCGATGAGCATCCGGAGCTCGGCACCGGACCGGTGCCGACGGAGCCCTATGTTTCGCGCGAGTACTTCGAACAGGAGCGCGCGCACATATTCCGCAACGCCTGGCTGCTCGCGTGTCACGAGTCCGAGATCCCCAGGCCCGGCGACTTCGTGGTGAAGCACGCGGCGATCTTCAACGCGTCCATCCTCATCGTTCGCGGCCGGGATGGTGTGGTGCGTGCCTTCCACAACGTCTGCCGGCATCGCGGTAACAAAGTCGTGTGCGAGAGCGAGCACGGGCACACCGAGGCGCTGTTCTGCAAGTTCCACGGCTGGACGTACGCGCTGGACGGCCGCCTCCGCGGCGTGCCGGAGCAGGATCGCTTCCGCGGATTCGACAAGAGCCAGCACGGGCTGAAGCCGTTCACGATGCAGATGTGGAAGGGCTTCGTGTTCGTGCACGCGCAGGAGCACCCGCAGCAGTCGCTGCGCGAGTATCTCGGCACGCTTGCCGATCCGCTCGAAGCATTTCCGTTCGAGCAGATGCGGCCGTTCGCACACTACAGCACGACCCTGCGCAGCAACTGGAAGGTGGGCGTCAACGCGTTCCAGGAGGCATATCACGTGCCGACGGTGCACGCGGTCAGCGCGCGCAGCCTGTTCGTGTGCCGCCTCTGCGACTTCCGCTTCCACGGGCCGCATCGCGCGATGACGCTGCCGATCAGCCCCGATTTCAAGCCGAAGCCCGTCGAGATCCTGAGCAGCCGCTTCACGACCGGCATGTCGCAGAACGCGGTGGAGATGAGCAGCACGGGGCGCTTCCCCGGCACCAACCCATGTAACACGCCGAACTACTCGTTCGACATCAACATCGTCTTTCCGTCCAGCTTCATCGATGTTGGCGAGGGCTACTACTTCACTTACGAGTTCTGGCCCATCGAGGTCGACCAAGTGCACTTCATCATGAAGCTGTACACGTTGCCGGCGCAGAAGTGGAGCCAGCGCATCGGTCAGGAGCTGAGCCGCATCTTCCTGCGCGAGGGCATCTCCGAGGATCTCTCCACGCTCGAGACGACGCAGGAGGGTCTGCAGAGCGGCGCGTTGCCGCACATGGTGCTCTCGGACCAGGAGATCGCCATCCGCCACCAGTACCGCGTCATCGAAGACATTCTGCGCAGCGTCTGCGGATCGCGCGCCCGATAACGACGAGAAGCCCAATGCGACCGCAAGGTCGCTGCGAGGGGGGACAGTATGAGCCATTTCATTCGCAGGAGTCTGCCGGCCGCGGCAGGCATCGCATTCGCAGGATGGTGCACGAGCGGCCTCGCCGCGGAGCCGTCGCAGCCGCAGGGTGCGGCAGACAGCGTACTCGAAGAGGTCACGGTGACCGCGCGCAAGCGCGCCGAGAACATGCAGACGACACCCGTCGCGGTGACGGCATTCACCACGGCATCGCTCGCGCGACTCGGGGTCGAGAACGTTGCGGACCTCGGCGAGCACGTCGCGAATCTGTCGATGATCAGCGGGCAAGGCGGCGGGACCTCGCAATCGCAGATCTCGATTCGCGGTGTCGGGCAATCGGATTTCATTCTGACCGCGGATCAGAGCGTCGGGCTGTACGTCGACGGCGTGTACATCCCGCGCTCGCTCGGCGCGGCGCTCGACCTCATCGACGTTCAGCGCATCGAAGTGCTGCGCGGGCCGCAGGGCACGCTCTTCGGACGCAATACCACCGCCGGAGCCGTGCAGATCATCAGCGCGCCGCCGGCAGATCACCTCGCCGCCTCGGTCGAGGCGACGGCCGGCAGCTTCGGGCGGGCGGACTTCAAAGGCAGCGTGAACGTGCCGCTCGGCTCCGAACGATTGTTGTCGCGCTTCAGCGTGGCCAGCCTGAATCAGGATGGATACGGGTATCGCTTCGCGCAGCACACGGATGGCGCCGATACGGAGGTGCAGGCGGCACGCGCGCAGTTCCGCATGATCTTCACGGACGCCACGCAGGCGGACCTCGTGCTCGATGGCTCGCGCAAACGCGGGCACGCCGGTCTCGAGACGCTCGTCAGCGTCGATCCGACCGATCCGCTTCTCGCCCTCTACAACGGCTTGCTCACGAGCCAGGGGCTGGCGCCGGTCGATGCGCGCTGGATCACCTCGGACCCGAACGATAGCTGGGCGAGCGAGCGCAATCGCGACGACAACGACATTCGCGGCGCGGCGCTCACGTTGACGCACGAAGCCGCGGGGACGACCTTCCGCTCGATCACCGCGTACCGGCAGATCCGCGCCGCCTCGGGATACAGCTTCGCGCCGAGTCCCTATCCCGTCGCGGAGCAGGAGCTGAATCTGCGGCAGCATCAGTGGTCGCAGGAGCTCCAGCTCGGAGGCAGCGCGCTCGACCGGCGGCTCGACTGGATCACCGGTCTCTACTATTTCCGCGAGCAAGCCGCGGACGATCAGGTCGTGCCGTTCTTCCAGCCGGTCGTGGCGAGCGGCGGCACGGCCGTACGCGTGCCGGGCGGGTTCAGCTTCGAGAGTTTCATTTCGCAGAAGACCGAGAGCGCCGCCGCGTTCGGACAGGGCACCTATCACCTGACGGATCGCCTCTCCACGACCTTCGGCGCGCGTTACACACACGAGAAGAAGACGCTGGAGAGCGCATTGCAGGGAGCGTTCGTTCGCGCTCCGGGGACCGTCGACGATAGCTGGAGCAACGTGTCGCCGCGCCTCGGGCTCGAGTACGCCTTCAAAGACGGGCTGTTCGGCTATGGCTCGATCTCGCGCGGCTTTCGCAGCGGCGGCTTCAACGGCCGCAACACGACGCCGGACCCACCGCTCGCCTACGATCCGGAGAAGATCACCGCCTACGAGCTCGGCCTCAAAATGCAGCCGCCGGGCGGCCGGTGGCGTCTGAACACGGCGGCGTTCTACTACGACTACAGCGACTTTCAGGGGCTCACGCTCACGAGCTTCTCCGGCATCACCGTGACCGTCGGCAACATTGCGGACGTGAAGCTCTGGGGCGCCGAGTTCGATCTGCAGGCGCGGCCGCACGAGCGTCTGGAGCTTTCCGTCTCGGGCGGCTACACGCATCAGCACATCGCGCGAGTGGACCCGAACGCGCGGTTGACGTTGCGGCCGGACACGCGCCTCGTGAATGCGCCCGAATGGACCGGCTCGGTCGCGGCGGACTGGACGGCCTGGTCGGGCGCGAAGTGGCTGCTCACGCTGCATGGTGACTATTCGTTCAAGAGCAGCGTCGAGTTCTTCCTACCGAACTACCCCGACGAAGGTCAGCCTGGCTATGGGCTCACCAACGCGCGCCTGATCCTGGCGCCGCGCGAGAAGCAGTGGAGCCTCGAGCTGTTCGGCGAGAACCTCACGAACCGCGAGTATCGGATCTTCGCCGAGAATGGCACCGCGCTCGGCGTTGCCGCCACGTCCGCCGTCTACGGGCGACCGCGCGAGTGGGGCCTGCGCGCGCGCTACGATTTCGAGTGAGCGCGATCGTGGCGCTGAGCTGCCCGGGAGCGCAGAGGCTCCGCTGGTATAGTGCCGTGCAGGCGCGCGCGGTGAGGGCCTGACGTGCGGCCGCTGGAGCTTGCAGTGCATTGCTCATCGGGCGAAACGAAGATCGCGGCGACCGCCACCGAATTGATCATCGCCGGCTGGACGGGCCGCGATCGGGCGGCGGTCGAGGCGCACATCGAGGAGCTCGCGGCGCTCGGTGTGCCGCGGCCGCGGCGAGTGCCGGTGTTCTACCGGCTGGCCAGCAGCCTCCTGGCGCAGGACGACGCGATCGAAGTCGTCGGTAGCGCGTGCAGCGGCGAGGCGGAGGCGGTCGTCATGCGCTTCGGCGGCGAGCTGTGGGTGGGGCTCGGCTCGGACCATACGGACCGCAAACTCGAGTCGATCAGCGTATCGGTTGCGAAGCAGGTGTGCGCCAAGCCGCTCGCGCGCGCGGTGTGGCCGCTGTCGGAAGCGAGCGACCACTGGGACCGTTTGATCCTGCGGTCGTACATCCTGACGACGGGGGGCCGGGAGCTGTATCAGGAAGGCGAGCTCGGGGCGAACCTGTCGGCGTTGGAGCTGATCCGCCAGTACGCGGGCGGCGCGGGATTGCGCGAGGGCGCGGTGATGTTCTGCGGAACGCTGCCGGTGCGCGGCAGCTTCAGATCGGGTGCACGCTTCGAGCTCGAGCTCGAAGACCCGGTGCGGCGGCGCTCGCTGCGCCACTCGTACGGCATCCAGCAGCTCGCCGAGACCCAAGAGTTTTCTATGTTGAACGGCATGGACGAATAGCCATGGCAACGAAGTCGAAGAAGCGTTCGGCGCCACGGGTGGCGAGAGGTGCACAGCGCACGGCGGCGCGGCGCGCGATGATCGACCCCGAAGGGTCGTCGCAGCAGTCTTTGATGCGGCAGGCGTACGACGCGCTGAAGCTCGCGATCATCACACTCGAGTATCGGCCGGGCGCGGTGCTCGTCGAGTCGCGCATTCGCGAGAAGATCCCGTATGGGCGCACTCCGGTCCACGAGGCCGTGGCGCGGCTCGCGCTGGAAGGCATGCTCGACATCATGCCGCGCAAGGGCATTGTCGTGCGGCCCCTCTCTCTGGACGAAGCGTTGTCGAACATCGAGGCGCGACTGATCGTCGAGCCCGCTTGCGCGCGGCTTGCGGCCGAGCGTGCGACGGCCGACGACGTCGCCGAAATCTCGGCGATCCTTGCTCGTGCCAAGCCGATGCTGGCGCGCCGCGACATCCAGGGGCTGATGCTGAACGACCGTGCGTATCACAACGCGATCGCGCGGGCTGCACGCAATCCGGCCCTGGAAAACATCCTGCAGCGCCTGCACGAGCGGTCGCTGCGCTTCTGGTTCATCTCGCTGAGCGATACGCACCACCTGATGCAGGTGGATCAGGAGCACCGTGAAATTCTCGACGGCCTCACGCGGCACGACGGTGCGGCGGTCGAACGGGCGGTGCGGGCTCATATCGAGTCGTTCCGTGACACGATCAAGCAGACGATCTGATACGGTGCTACCCACCGTTCACGATGCCGCAAGCGATCTGCGAAGCGGCCGAACGACCGTTCGGGAGCTGCTCGACCACGCGCTCGAGCGGGCGCACAGCGCGGCGGGCGAAGCGGTGTTCACGCGTTGCGACGAGCGCGCGGCACGTGCCCAGGCAGCCGCGGCGGAGCGCGCCCTCGCACGAGGCGATGAGCGCTCGGTGCTGACGGGCCTTCCCGTCTCGATAAAGGATCTGTTCGACGTTCAGGGAGAGGTCACAACCGCCGGCTCGCGCGTGCTGGCGGGCGCGGCACCCGCTGCGGAGGATGCTGAAGTCGTGAAGCGCCTGCGCGCAGCCGGCGCGGTGCTCGTCGGTCGCACGAACATGACCGAGTTCGCATTTTCCGGTCTCGGCCTGAACCCTCACTTCGGCACGCCGGTGAATCCTTTCGCGCCTTCGGAGATGAGAATTCCCGGCGGTTCCTCTTCAGGCGCTGCGGTGTCGGTGGCGCAGGGGATGGCCGTCGTTGGCATCGGCACGGACACGGGCGGCTCGGTGCGCATTCCCGCGGCACTGTGCGGGCTCGTGGGATTCAAGCCCACCGCCTCACGAGTTTCCACGCGCGGCGTGCTGCCGCTCTCACCGACGCTCGACTCGGTCGGCCCCATCGCGCGC
>DASZSS010000258.1:0-3617 GCA_035548535.1 Steroidobacteraceae bacterium | reverse complement strand
GGTGGTCACCGCGATGTTCTGCCGGCGCAAGTAGTCGGTCGTCGCATCGACCTCCTGCTGCATGAAGTCGGCGCGACGGGCGCGATGCAACTTCAGCTCCTTGAGGCCCTCGGTCAGCGTCTTGAAGGCGCCGAACAAGCGGTCGCGACCTTCGCGAACCCCGACGAATGCTGCGTGCGCCCGCGCCATGAGCACGCGGTGCCCGAGCGCACCGAGTGCCGCAAGCACCACGCACGCGGCGAAAATCTTCCAGGAGAGATACGCGAGATAGATCGAGCAACCCGCCAGCATGGCAAGGTTCGTCGCGAGCGTCGGCAGGGCCAGCACGGCACCGGATAGGACCGTCACATCTTCGGTCAATGTGGTGAGCACCCGCGGTGTGCCCATCGCTTCGACTTTCGAAAACGGCACCCTGAGCACCTGCTCGCACAGCCTTCGCGTCAACGTGAGCACGGTGTCCTGCGCGAAGCGGACCAGCAGAATCGCTGACAAGAACTGCGTCAGCACGCGAGCAAACACCACCGCGAGGAACGCCAGCAGGATCGTCGCTGTGGCCACGCCGTTTGCGGCGAGAGCGCGATTCACGATCGCGATCAACGCGCCGCTCAATGCACCGCTCGCAATGCTCGCGACCATGATCGCGATCACCATCGATCGGGACGCGCGCAGCAGGAAGCGGATCAGGTCCATCTCAGAACAGCGTCATGAAGGACAGCAGGCCGAACATGAGCGATTGCGCCGTCATCACCCGGATGCTCTCGACGGCACGGGCAGCCTTCTGGCGCGCAGCACGCAGCGCTTCCCGCAGCCATTCGCTGAGCTTCTCGACGTGCGGGCTCTTCAGAATGAGCCCCGAGTCGCGCGCCGGGATGTCGAAGCGCTGCACCCCGCCGCGAGCGAGAGCGGCCCAGTACAGCCGCGGGTCCTGCGTCGACCCGATCGGCCGCGCCGAGGCGAGCACGAGGTGAATCTCGCCGTCGTACGGTTGCGGCTGGTAGCGCGCGAACGCGCGCATGTTGGCATGCGAAACCCGGTCGACGTACATGGCGGCGCTGTCGCCGCGATAGACGTCGCGCTGCGCGATCATCTCGCCGAGCACCTTGAACTGCTGATACAGCGTAGTGACCAGCCTGCGCGGGGAGAGCTGGAGCTGCGCGAGATTGCGCCGCGCCGCGTTCGCCAGAAATCGCACGTGATGCGAGTAGCGAAGCGCCGTATCGATGACGGGCCGGTTCCGCGGCGGCGGCCAGGTTTCGACGAGCAGCAGGAAATCCACCTCTTCGGACTGCGCGCGCAGTTGCTGCGCCATCTCGTACGCCACCGCACCGCCAAAGCATGCGCCGCCGAGCGAGTACGGGCCATGAGGCTGCAGCCGCCGGATCTCGCGAACGTAGTGTGCGGCGATCTCTTCGACCCGATCGAGGGGCACCGCACGGCCGTCGAGCCCGAGTGACTGCAGGCCGTAGAAGGGCTGATCACGGCCGAGCGCGCGCGCCAGTCCCGCGTAGATGACGACGTTGCCGCCGATCCCCGGCACCATGAAGAGCGGCGCGCTCTTGCCCTCCGGCTGAATGGTCACCAGCGAGTCCCACTGCGACTCGAATCCCTCCGCCGTGAGCCGCGCCGCGAGCTGCTCGATGGTCGGCGCCTGGAACATGACGGAAGCGGCGAGCTTGCGGCCGAAGACGCGCTCGACCTGCGCGAAGATGCGCAACGCGAGCAGCGAGTGTCCGCCGAGATCGAAGAAATTGTCGCGGATGCCGAAGCCCGAGTAGCCGAGCACGTTCTCCCAGATGGCGTGGAGCTGCGTCTCGATCATCGTGCGCGGTTCGACGGACTGTTGCGCCACGACGGTCCGCGCCGGCAGCGCCGCGCGGTCGAGCTTGCCGTTTGCGGTGAGCGGCAGGGCCGCGAGCGCCACGATATCCGCCGGGATCATGTATCCGGGCAGCCTCTCCTGCAGCCGGCGGCGAATCGCGACCTTGTCGAGCGCTTCGCCCACCACCGGCACCGCGTACGCGACGATCTCGTTCGTGCCGCCCGCATCCGGCTGGGCGATCACCGCGGCGTCGCGCACTCCTTCGCAGGCGCGCAGCGCCTCCTCGATCTCGCCCAGCTCGACCCGGAATCCACGGACCTTGACCTGCCGATCGTTGCGGCCGAGGAACTCGAGCGTTCCGTCGCTGCGCCAGCGCGCTCGATCCCCGGTGCGGTAGAGGCGCGCGCCCGGCCGCGCATCGAACGGATCCGTCGTGAACTTCTGCGCCTCGGACGCGGACGCGCCGATGTAGCCGCGCGCGACCCCGTCCCCGCCGGTGACGAGCTCGCCGGCAACGCCGATCGGCACGAGCTGATCGTGCGCATCGACGATGTATACGGTCGTATTGGCGACCGGCCGGCCGATCGGCACGGACTCCGCGAGCTTTGTGCCGGCAGGCATGACATGGCAGCACGTGAACGTCGTGTTTTCGGTGGGCCCGTAGCCGTTCACGACCGTGCCCTCGCGCTTCGCGTCGAGTAGCGCCTGCACGTGCGGGACCGAGAGCACGTCGCCGCCCGCGAGCACGTGCCGAACCTGCGCAAGCGCCTGCGGCTCCGCGTCCATCATCACGTTGAACAGTCCGCTCGTCAGCCAGAGCGTGGTGACGCGCTGATCGCGAAGCGTGCGCGCCAGCTCGTGAGCGGTCGGCGTGCCCGGCGGATGCACGGCGAGACGACAGCCGTTCAGCAGCGCGCCCCAGATCTCGAACGTCGAGGCATCGAAAGCCAACGGCGCGAGCTGCAGCAGCGTGTCTTCAGCGCCGAGCGAAACATAGTTCGTATTGCAGACAAGCCGGACGATGTTGCGATGGGTGACGCGCACGCCTTTCGGTGCGCCCGTCGTCCCCGAGGTGAACATGATGTAGGCATCGTCTTCGGCGGTGACCGCCACCTGCCGCGGTCCACGCGAGGTATTCGCGGCAGCACGCCACAACGCTTCGATGGCCAGCCTGCGTACGCCGACGCTCTCGAGCTTGCTCGCGGCGGACTTCGGAGCGAGCAACAGCTCCGCTTCCACGGTTCGCGCCAGCGCTTTCGTGCGTGCGAGCGGGTTGGCGGGATCGAGCGGCACATACACCGCACCGGCCTTCAATACCGCCAGCATCGTGACGATCGTTCCGACCGAGCGCTCGAGGTACAGCCCGATGCGCATTCCGGGCCGCACCCCTTTCTCGGTCAGGATCGCGGCCAACCGCCCGGACGCGTCGGCGAGTTCGCGATACGTGAGTCGTGGCGTCGCAAAAGGGTCTCGCCCCGGGTCGACGGATTCGAGAGCGACCGCATTGCCGTGCGCCTCGACGACGGCATCAAACAGCTCGGTGACGCTCGACTCGCGCGGATACGTGCTCGGGCTCGCGCCCCAGTGAAGCAACTGCCGAACCTGCGGCGCCGACAACATCGGCAACCGGCTGACCGGTGTCTGCGGATTCTCGACAGCGTGCTCGGCGAGCACCCGGAGCTGGTCCGCGAGGCGCTGGATCGTCGCGGCATCGAAGAGCGCGGTGCTGTACTCGAAGCCTCCGCGAATCTCCGCCTGGTCGTCCCACAAGAACAGCGTGATGTCGTACATCGCCGCG
>DASZSS010000257.1:0-4152 GCA_035548535.1 Steroidobacteraceae bacterium | reverse complement strand
GAGGGATTGGTGGGGTGGGAGGGAATCGAACCCTCGACCAGCGGATTAAAAGTCCGATGCTCTACCGACTGAGCTACCACCCCGGCGGGTGCGGGGCCGGAGGGGCCCCGCGCGGGGGCGCGCATGATACTACAGCGGCCGGTAGCGGGTGGGGTCGGGGATGCCGGCGGCGGCGAAGCCCGACTGACGGATGCGGCATGAGTCGCAGCGCCCACAGGCGCGGCCCTCGACGTCGGCCTGGTAGCAGGACACGGTCGCCGCGAAGTCCACGCCGAGACGCGCGCCCTCGCGGATGATGTCGGCTTTCGAGAGCGTGATCAGCGGCGCATGAATGCGGCAGGGATGGCCCTCCACACCCGCCTTCGTCGCTCGCGCCGCGAGCTGCTGGAACGCGGCGATGAACTCGGGGCGACAATCGGGATAGCCGCTGAAGTCCACCGCATTGACGCCGATGAAGATGTCGCGCGCCTCCAGCACCTCCGCCCATCCGAGCGCGAGCGCCAGCATCATCGTGTTCCGCGCCGGCACATACGTCACCGGAATTCCCGTGGTCGGCTCTTCCGGCACGGCGATGCCGGCATCCGTGAGCGCCGAGCCTCCGATGCCGGCGAGATCGACGTGCATGATGCGGTGATCGCGCGCGCCCAGCGAAGCCGCCACTCGCTTTGCCGCATCCAGCTCCGCAGAGTGTCGCTGCCCGTAGGCCACCGACAACGCGTAACACTCGAATCCGCGCGAACGCGCCATCGCCAGCGTCGTCGCCGAATCGAGGCCGCCGGACAACAGCACCACCGCGCGTTGCATTGACATCGCTCTACTTCCCTCGCCTCATTTCCCTGGCGTATTGCCCCACAGATACTTGTGGAGCTGAATCTGAAAGCGCACGGGCAGGCGGTCTTCGAGAATCCAGTCCGCGAGATCGCGTGCCGCGAGCTGCTCGTGGCTCGGCGAGAACAGCACCGTGCACCGGGAGGGCAACTCGAGCTCCGCGATCTTTGCGCGGCTCCACTCGTAGTCCTCGCGCCCGCAGATGACGAACTTCACGAGGTCCTTGGAGCCGAGCCGCGCGAGCTCGTCGTACCGATTGCGCGATTCTTCACCCGAGCCCGGCGTCTTCACGTCCGCAACGATTACGACGCGCGGATCGACGAATTCGAGCGACATCGCCCCGCTCGTCTCCAGCGACACGCGATGCCCGCGATCCGCCAACAGTCGCAACAGCTCGACGCAGTTCTTCTGTGCCAAGGGCTCGCCGCCCGTCACGCACACGTGCTTCGCGCCGAGCTCCTGAACGCGCGCGAGAATCGCATCGATCTCCCACCACTCGCCGCCGTGAAATGCGTACGCCGTGTCGCAGTACTGGCAGCGCAGCGGGCAGCCGGTCAGACGAACGAACGTGGTCGGGATGCCCGCAGTGTCCGCCTCGCCCTGCAGGGAATAGAAGATCTCGGTGATTTTGAGCCGAGCCACAGCACCTCAGCGAGCGCCGGCCGGGATGCGCGCGAGACGATCCGTCGCGAGCTTCGCGGCATCTGTGTCCGGAAATCGACGCACGACGTCGTTGAGCGTCGCGCGCGCTTCCCCGTAGCGCTTCAGCTCGAATTGCGAGAACCCAAGCTTCAGCAGCGCATCCGGTGCCTTGCGCGAATTCGGGTAGCGCTCGCCGACCGCGCGAAAGGCGGCGACGGCCTGATCGAAGTCGCGCGTCACGTAATACGCCTCGCCGAGCCAGTACTGCGCATTGTCCGCGAGCGACCCGTTCGGGTACTGCGTGAGATACGAGCGGAATCCGGTGATGGCCGCCGGATAGTTCGAGTTCTTCAACGCATCGAACGCCTGCGTGTACGCCGCCTGCTCACCCGACGCGCCGGCTGCGCCCGAGGGCGTCGGAGCGCCAGGCAACCCGGCACTGCCGCCGCCCACAGACACCGCGCTCAGCCGCTTGTCGAGGTCCGCATACAGGTCCCGCTGCTGCTTCTTGAGCGCCTCGTTGGCGTTCTCGAGCTCCTCGACCCGCCCGCGCAACCTGCGGACATCTTCCTGCGCGGCGTCCAGGCGCTGCGCCATGTCGAGCAGACTCTGATTCGATACGACCCGCTCGATGCGTCCGACGCGGCCGTCGAGGTCCGCCAGCTTCAACTGCACCGGGTCTTCCGCAGGATTGGTCGCGCACCCGGCAACCAAACACGACACCAACAGCGCTCCACCAAGCTGACGCATGACTCACCTCGCGATAGGCGCGCCCACCGCGCGCACCCGCTGACTCGGCGCAGCGGCCGGTGGGCTCGCTGCGCACTCACTCCTACCGACGCTTACTGCGCGAGATACACGATCTCGACGCGACGGTTCTTCGCCCACGCCGCTTCGTCGCTCCCCGCGACGGCCGGACGCTCCTCGCCGTAGCTCACGGTGGAGATCTGCGATTCCGTCGCTCCCTGCAGCAACAACGCACGACGCACGGCTTGTGCCCGGCGCTCGCCGAGGCCGATGTTGTACTCGCGCGAGCCGCGCTCGTCCGTGTGCCCTTCGAGGCGCACCTTGACGCCGCCGCGGCTCGCCAGGTACTTGGCGTGCGCGGCCACGATGTCCGTGCCCTCGCCGCGAATCTCGCTGCTATCGAAGTCGAAATAGATCGTGCGCTTGGCGAGCAGCCCTTCCATCGGGCCCGGGGCCTCGGCGGCCTCTTCCGTCGACTGCGCCTGACCCACGCCCGACGTGTCCGCCCCGGAATTCTGCGACGTGTTCGTGGCCGAAGCGTCCGGCTTCTGTACTTTCGGGCCGCACGCGGCGAGCCCGATCGACGCCGCCACCACCATTAACAGCACAAGCGTTTTACGCATTAATTTCGCTCCCGATATCCCCACCGCTCACGCGGCACGCGCTTTCTATCACACGGGCCGTCATCGCACGACCCACGATCATCCGCCGTCGCGAGGCCGCGACGCTCATTGAGTGAACGGACCCCACACCGGTTCCCTCACTTGCCCCTGATCGAACTTCAGCCGCTGCTGCACCTGGCCGTCGACCGAGACGGTGTTGAGCGTGCTGCGCCCGCCTTCCGAGCCCGAATAGATCAGCATGGCGCCGTTCGGCGCGAAGCTCGGCGACTCGTCCTGCCGGCCGTTCGAGAGCACCTGCACCGAGCCGGTCGCGAGGTCCTGAACGGCGATGCGATAGTTGCCGTTATCGAGGGTCACCATGGCGAGCTTGCTACCGTCGGGGCTGATCCGCGGACGCGCGCTATAGGTGCTGCCGAACGTGATGCGCTTCGGCCGCTCGCCCGGCTTCGCGGCCACCTTGTAGATCTGCGGCCCGCCCGCGCGGTCCGAGGTGAAGTAGAGCGACTGTCCGTCGGGGCTCCACACGGCTTCCGTGTCGATCGACGGATCGTCCGTGATGCGCTGGAGGGCCTGCGACTGCAGATCCAGGATGTAGATGTCCGGATTGCCGGCCGTACCGCCGAGCGTCAGGGCGAGCCGCTTGCCGTCCGGCGAGAACGAGGGCGCACCGTTGATGCCGGCGCGCGCCGAGACGCGCGAGCGCTCGCCCGTGCGCACCCGCTGCACGTACACCGACGAGTGCCGTCCCTCGAAAGAGACATACGCGATCCACTGGCCATCTGCAGACCAGGCGGGCGACATCAACGGATACCGCGACTCGAGCACGGGCCGATAGTTCTCGCCGTCCGCGTCCGCGATGAAGAGCTGATAGCGCTGATTCGGCGCAGTGCCATCCATCGACACGTACGCGATGCGCGTCGCGAACGCCCCGCGCACGCCGATGATCTTCTCGTACACCGCATCGCTCACTCGATGCGCGGCGTTGCGCAGCGCCGCCGGCGGACCGGTAAAGCGCTGGCTGCCCATCGTCTGGCCCGTCAGCAGATTCAGCAGCTCGTAGTCGACGGCGAGCTGCCCGTCCGGCAGCGCCGTCACGCGCCCGACGACCATGTAGTCGCTGCCGTCGGCGTGCCAGTCGGCGACGACGACATCCTGCGCGCGCGTCGGCGTCGTCTTCATCTGCGTGCGCGGCAGAGGCTTGAAGCGGCCGCTGCCTGCGAGGTCGTGCTCGACCACGCCGGCCACGTCCAACCCGCCATCCCCCGGCACCGAGCGTGCAAACGGCACGATCGCGATCGGGATGGGATTCGTG
>DASZSS010000256.1:0-10584 GCA_035548535.1 Steroidobacteraceae bacterium | reverse complement strand
CGAGCTGGAGCAGTTCCGCTGGATGCTCGAGGAATATCGCGTGTCGCTGTACGCGCAGGAGCTCAAGACGCTCGTGCGCGTGTCCGACAAGCGTCTCGCGGAGCAGCTCGAGCGGGCACGCGCCGAAGCGCGCGGGTGATGCAAACGCCGCGGGTGATGTAGACGCCAACAGGACCATCGCTGCCTCAGGTCCGCGTTCGCTGCCCGAGGCTCGTTTCGCGCCGGAACGGTCCGAGCATGCGACGGCCGAGCTGATCGGCGACATCCAACTGCGCGCCACAGCGGAGGCGCGGGGCTCATAGCGGATGCGTGGGGCTCACAGCGGAGGCGTGGGGCTCACGGCGGAGGCGTGGGGCTGCCGGCGGAGGCGTGGGGCTGCCGGCGGACGCGTCGGGCTCCCGGGCGTTTTCGGCGACTACCGCAAAGGCTGCGTGGAGGGCTCGCCTGGGCAGCGGCCAATGATCCGGCCACATTCCGCCGCTAAATCATTACAGTTTGTTGAATTTACAAGTATTATTCCGGCAATAGAACCGGCCATCCAGCACCACTCAGGACACTCCATTTGAGGCCCACTGCAGCCGAGCCTTTCATGCCCGCCGAGGGCAGCGCAGCGCTCGAAAACCTCGCGTTCGATCTGGCCAGAGAAGCGAGCGAACTGTCCGGTCAACTCCATCCCATAGTGCGGCTCGCCGTGGGCGACCTGGTGCGGTCGATGAACTGCTACTACTCGAATCTGATCGAGGGTCACAACACTCACCCACGAGACATCGATCGTGCCCTCGCGGCGGATTATTCGACCGATCCGACCCGGAGAGATCTGCAGCTCGAGGCGCGTGCTCATATCGAAGTGCAGCGAATGATCGATGCACGAAGCGACATTCCCCGGCCGCGGACATCGCGGGCATTCATCTGCTGGGTGCACAAAGAGTTCTGTACGCGCTTGCCGGAGAGCCTCTTGCTCGCTGCGAACCCGGATACGGGTGAGCGGCTCCAGGTCGTTCCGGGCGAATTGAGAACACGAGATGTGGCGGTGGGCCGGCATGTGCCGCCGCCTCCGGAAGATCTGCCGGCTTTCCTGGCTCGCTTCGAAGAGGCATACGAGCCCGCACGGCTCACGAAACCACGTCAAACCATTGCCGTCGCCGCTGCACACCATCGACTGCTCTGGATACATCCATTTCTCGATGGCAATGGCCGCGTAACGCGCCTCATGTCTCACGCGATGTTACTGGACCTCGGTGTCGGCTCGGCATTGTGGTCGGTCTCTCGCGGCCTCGCGCGACGTTCGGCGGATTACAAGCGGCTACTGATGGCCGCAGACGAACCAAGGAGAGGCGATCTGGATGGGCGCGGCGCTCTTTCTCAGAGCGCACTCATCGAGTTCTGTCAGTTCTTTCTGGAAACCTGCCTCGACGAGGCGCGGTACATGCGAGAGCTGCTGCAGTCCTCGGAGCTACAGCGGCGGATGGAGCTTTACGTGCGTGATGAGGAGGATGCCGGCCGCCTCCCGAAGAGGAGCTTCGCAGTGTTGCGTGAGGCGCTACTCTCCGGCGAGCTCGATCGGGGGCGTGTGCCTGGCCTCATCGACGCGAGCGAGAGAACCGCGCGACGGGTGATCTCCACGCTGATCGACAGGCGCCTGCTCGTCTCGGAGTCGCACAGGGCGCCGCTCCGGCTTGGATTCCCGATCGATGTCATCGAGCGCTGGTTTCCGCGGTTGTATCCTGTTTGAAGCTGCGACTGCGGGATTTCGAGGGAGTGCGACTCTCTGTGGACGCGGACCCATGCCGAGTCGAGGAACGCGCCCGATCAATGACGAGGTACTGACGTGAGCACACCCATCTGCGTGATCATCGGAGTCGGCGAGGGTAACGGTGCGGCGCTCGCGCGGGCGTTCTCCAAAGCGGGCATGGCCACTGCGCTGCTCGCGCGGAAAGCCGATTTCATCGGAAAGCTGGCGGCGACTTTGCCGAACGCGAGGGCCTATTCCTGCGATGTTTCCGATGCCGCCTCGGTAAAGGAAACCTTCGCCAAAATTCGCTCGGAGATGGGCGATCCGACGACGGTCGTCTACAACGCCGGCTCGGGCGTGTGGGGCGACGTCGAGAGCATCACGCTCAATGAGTTCGAGGCGGCGTGGCGCGTGAATGCTTTCGGAGCGCTCGCCGTCAGCCGCGAGGTGATCCCCGCGATGAAGGCGGCCGGCGCAGGCAACATCATCTTCATCGGCGCCACAGCATCGCGACGTGGCGGACCCAAGACGGCCGCTTTCGCGCCGGCCAAGGCGGCGCAACGCAGCTTGGCG
This sequence comes from Steroidobacteraceae bacterium, assembly GCA_035548535.1. Lineage (GTDB taxonomy): Bacteria > Pseudomonadota > Gammaproteobacteria > Steroidobacterales > Steroidobacteraceae > JADGHX01. The sequence continues at coordinate 8,279 of DASZSS010000256.1, read as the reverse complement.
GAATCGATGGCGCGCAGCCTCTGGCCGTGCGGCATCCATGTCGCACTCATCGTCGTCGATGCGGTCGTGGACCTCCCGCGAACCCGGAAGAGTCGGCCGGACAAGCCGGACGAGTTCTTCCTCAAGCCGGACGACATGGCTGCGAGCGCGGTGTGGCTGACACAGCAGCCACGCTCGGCGTGGAGCTTCGAGATCGAGGTGCGACCGTTCGGCGAGAAGTGGTAGCCGCGGCTCGCAGCTTGCGTCCTAGTCGTTGAGTGCCTGCAGCGGCGGCGGAATTCGCCCGCCGCGCTCGACGAACGCCTTGCTCGACCACGGATGCAGCGCCATCACCGGCGTGCGCCGAAGCGTGTGCATACATCTTCGGCGCAGCGCCTGTGAGCCTCAGCGATCCCGGCGCACCGTGGAGCCCGGTGCCGTGCCGCTGCCGGACATGAACACCGTGTACACCGCGGACTGCTGCAGCGACACGCTGGTGAGCGTCGTCAATGTCGTCGAGGTGACGGCATCGTTGATGTCCAGCCGCGTATCCGAGCCGCTCGCGACTTCCGCGAACGGAGAAGCCGTTCCCACCGCGATGTTGTCGACCACGGGGCCGAAATCGACATTCAGACTGATCGGCCTGCCAAGCCCGGACATGCCATTCAACAGCCGAATCTTCGTCTTGGTGCTCGCACTGGGCTCGTGGTTGTCGTCCGTGATCAGGCTCGTGCGCGTCCCGGTCGAATCGCTCCACACGAGCAGCGTGTAGTCGCCGCCGGCCGTGAGCGTTTGATTCGCCACCGACACCGGGTTGCCGTCGACACTGAGATTCACCTCGACACTGCCGGCATCGACCTGCTCATACTTGTTGCCGATGACGCCGACTGGCTGGCCGGCGAGCACGCTGACACCGCCGACGGTGGCTGTGACTGCCGAGCCGTTCGCAATGCCGTTCGCCGCGCGCACGCGCGCCTTGGTGTTGTGATTGATCGTCAGCGAGCCCTGCTGCGGCAGAACCAGCGCATTGACGAGCACGCCGCCTTGCGTGGACGTGAGAATGATCGTCACGACTTTCTTGCTGTCCAACGTGACGCTCGGAACATCGAGTCGCAGATCGGTGTTATCTCCAGCGCCCGTGACGCGCAGCCGGTACGTGCCGCTGTCGAGTGTCGTGGCGGCGCTGGGCGATCCTGACGCGACGCTGCTGAATTGCGGCGTCGTATCGCTCAGATTCACGTCGGTATCGGTGATGTACACGTCCAGGCTGCCCGCCTCGGCGGTGTTGATGATCGTGACCGTGCTCTTGTTGTCGTCCGCGTCCTTCACGTCCTCGGAGATCTTCTGGATCGCGAATTTCCCGGTCGAGCCGAACGCGACATACGTCGTGTGCGAGTCATCCGTGAGCTCCTGGCCACCGGCCGAGAGCAACGTGCTCGTCACGCCGGCGCGCTTGAATTTGATCGTGTACGTATCGGAATCGAGGCTGACATAGTCGGTGAGCGTTTCGAACCCGACGCTCGACGCCTTCTGAGTATCGGTATCGTCGTCGCCGTTGTTGACGTACAGATCGAGCGAGTTGTAGCCGGGGCTCACGTTCAGGATGCGGATGTGAGCCTGGTTGCTGTCACCGGAGCTGCCGCCGCAGCCGCCGAGCACGGCGGCCGCCAGTAACAGGCACCCGGAACGGAATATCGAAACGCTACGCATGGAGTGTGTCCTCAAAACGCTTTGCCGATCGTGAATTGAAATCGCTCGATCTCGTCGCCGTAGTTCTTCGAGCCCTCGCGCCGATACTGGAGCGGATATGCGAAGCTGAACTGGAAGAGGCCGAGCGGCGCGAGCCACTGCACGCCGATGCCGGCGGAGGTGCGCAGCGCGCTCAACGAGAAGCCGTACTCGACGGGATGACCGATCTTGTTCACGAACTTCGTGTCGTTGCTCAGATAGAAGGCTTGGCCGAAGTCGTAGAACAGGCTGACGCGCGCGGTCGTGGCGAACTTGTCCGGTAGCGGCAGAATCGCTTCGATCTGACCGGTGAGCGCCGAGTCGCCGCCATACGGATTGCCGAGCGAATCGCGGGGACCGAGCGTGTAATCTTTGAAGCCGCGCACCGAATCCGGTCCACCGGCGAAGAAGTGGCGGTTCGGCGGGATGTCGGTCGTGTCGCCGAGCGGATGCGCATAGCTCACATGCGTGTCGAAGCTGAGCGGAATCGCGCGCAGCAGCGGCAGCGGCAAGCGCAAGAACTGCTGGTACTGATAGGTCGCCGTCGCGTATTCGATTGGGCTGCCCGGCGGCGTCGTCGTCAGCTGCAGGCGATGAAGCGCGCCGTGTGTCGGAAAGAGCGTGCGATCGCGGCTGTCGAATCCCCAGCCGGCGGTCAGCTCGACGATATCGGCGCGCGTGCCGAGGATCGCATCGGAGCCGACTCGTCTGAAGAACGAGTCGCCATTGTGCTTCACCCAATCCTGAAGCTGCGTCGAGCTCGAGAGGAGCGTCGACAGCTCCGCGTGTTGCCAGGAGGTGCCGAAATGCACCGACTGGCGCTCGGTGATCGGATAGGAGAGATCGAGACCCGCGACCCAGGTGTTGGTCTTGAAATCGGAGAAGGATGGCGTGAGCTGCCGCACGTCGGAGTACGACAGACTCACCGTGCGACCGATGCCATCCGCGGTCACGTAAGGATTCGTGTGCGAGAAGCTGTACAGCTTGCTGTAGCTACCGGTGTTGAGATCGAGCGCGACTCGCTCGCCGCTGCCGAGAAAGTTCGCGTCGGCGAGGTTGCCGTTCAGAACCAGCCCTTGCAGGCCGGAGTAGCCGACGCCGCCGCCGAGCTGCGCCGAGGGGCCTTCCTCGACCTTGAAATCCACATCGACCAGATCGGGGGAGCCCGGCACGGGGGTCGTCTCGTAATCGACCTTCTTCACGTAGGGCAGCCGCTGGATGCGTTGCTTCGAGCGTTCCAGCGCGGAGTTGGAAAGCCAGGCGCCTTCGAGCTGGCGCAGCTCGCGGCGCATGACCTCATCGTTCGTTCGCGTCAGGCCCGAGAACGAGATGTTGCGGACGTACACTCGGCTCATCGGGTCGATGAAGAACGTCACGCCGACGGTGCCGTGCGCGTCGTCCGTCGTCAGCACCGGATCGACTTTCGCGAACGCGTAGCCGTCCGCGCCGAGCCGGTTCTGTAGGAGCTCCTGCGTCGCCGTGATGAGCTTGCGATTAAACGTCTTGCCCGATTGGATCAGGACGTATCGCTGCAGCTCGCTTTCGGGCACGACGAACGTGCCGGCGAGCTTCACCTCGCTCACTTTGAAGACGGCGCCTTCGCTCACGTTCAGAGTGATGAAGATGTCGTCCTTCTCCGGCGCGATCGCGACCTGCGACGACTCGATGCGAAAGTTCGCGTAGCCGCGGTCCATGTAGAAGGAGCGCAGCTTCTCCATATCTCCCTGCAGGGCCTCGCGCGAGTAGCGGTCGTTCTGCTTGTACCAGGAGGTCCAGCTCGGCGTGTGCAGCTCGAAGGTGTCGAGGATGTCCTTCTCCTTGAACGACTCGTTGCCGACGATGTTGATCTGGCGGATTTTCGCGCGCTTGCCTTCGCGGATCTCGATGCGCACTTTGACGCGGTTGCCCGGCTCGTCGTCGACCTTCGTCGTGATGCGCACGCCGTACTTGCCGCGGCTGAAGTACTGGTCCGTGAGGTACTGCGTCACATCCTCCAGCACCGCGCGGTTGAAGATCTTGCCCGTCGCCAGGCCGACGTTGCGCAGCGACTTCTGCAGGTCCTCGGTCTTGATGTCCTTGTTGCCGGTGATCTCGAAGCTCTCGATCGAGGGCCGCTCGAGCACGACGACGATCAGCGTGTTGCCGTTGCGTCGAAGCTGCACGTCGCGGAAGAAGCCCGTGTTGTAGAGCGCGCGGATCGCCTCGCGCACGCGCTGGGCATTCAGCGTGTCCCCGATGTTCACGGGCAGGTAGTTGTAGACCGTGCCTTCCGAGACGCGCTGCAGCCCTTCGACCTTGATGTCGCTGACCGTGAAGTCGGCATCGGCCAGGGATTGGGCGTGCGCCGTCGCTCCAAAACCGAGCAAATAAAGCGTCGTGCCGCATGCGAGCGCATGCGTGAAGGGTCTGCTGAGGTGCATCGGCCGCCGACAGTAGCAACGTCGCCGCGTGCGACCCTTGCAGAAGCAAGGCAGATGTTTACTGAATGTTACCTCGCGTCGAACCGTAGAACTTTGTTCGTAAGTTCGTGCCAAAGCGAACCGATGCACGAGGCAACCCTTCCGACCGAGGCGCGCGCGCCACAACAGCAGGAGCACGTGGGTCTCATGTCGACCGCACGTCACATCGTGGTGGTCGATGACGACCGCGAGGTTCGCGGACTACTCGCTCAGTTCTTCGAGAAGCATGGGTTCCGGGTCACCGCCATCCCGGACGGGCGCAGCTTGCGCCGGGTGCTCGCCACGCAGCGCGTGGACCTGGTGGTGCTCGATATCATGCTTCCCGGCGGAGAAGATGGGCTCACCATCTGCCGCCGTCTCAGCATGGAAGCGCAGATCCCCATCATCATGCTCACCGCCCGCGGCGACGAAGTCGATCGCATCATCGGGCTGGAGATCGGCGCCGATGACTATCTCGCGAAGCCTTTCAATCCGCGGGAGCTGCTGGCGCGAGCGCGGAACGTGTTGCGCCGATGGGAGCTCGCGCCGCGCAAGAACGCGGCGGACGGTGTGTCCCGCTATCGCTTCGCGGGCTGGACACTCGATGCGGCCGCGCGCGAGCTCATCCATCCCGATGGCACGCGGCAGACGCTGACGGGCGCCGAGTACCGGTTGCTGCTTGCGTTCGTGTCGCATCCGAACCGGGTGCTCACGCGGCATCAGCTCATCGAGCTGACGAGCACGCGCCGCGCGGAGCTCTTCGACCGCAGCATCGATGTGCGCGTGAGCCGCCTGCGGCAGCTTCTGCGCGACCCGTCGCGCACGTCGCACATCATCAAGACGGTTTACGGCGACGGTTACGTGCTGAGCGCTGCCGTGGAGGTCGAATGAGTGCGCTCCTGCCCGACACGGTTTTCGGCCGGCTGCTGCTGATCGTCCTCGCGAGTGTTGTGGTGCCTGACGGCATCGCGCTTTTCCTGGCGCCTGCGGAGCATCGCGTCACGCTGCTGGGCGCGCTCTTGCTGCTGCTGCCGCCGCTCGTGATCGGTGTGTACTTCGTTGCGCGCAGTATCACGAGGCCGCTGGCGCAGCTCACGCGCGAAGCCGAGTCGCTCGGCCGCGGCGTCGAGGCCGAGCCGGTCGAGCGGACGGGGCCATGTGAACTGCGTGCGCTCTCTGATGCATTCGAGATCGCGCAGACGCGAGTGCAGCACTACGTGTCGAATCGCTCCCGCGCGCTCGCGGCCGTGTCGCACGACTTGAAGGCCCCGCTCACGCGCATGCAGTTGCGTGTCGAGACGCTCACGGACGATGTGGCGCGCGAAAAGCTCGCGCGCGATATCGAAGAGCTCTCGTCGATGGTGCGCTCAGCCATCGCGATGGTGCGGGACCTCGAAGTAGCAGAGTCGCTCGAGTCCATCGACGTGAACGCGCTGCTCGCGCGCTTGCAGTCCGAATATGCGGAGATGGGGCGCTCGGTCGCCGTGACCGGGCGTGCGCGGCGGCCCTATCTCGGCCGCATGCAGCTCCTGCGCCGGTGCCTCACGAACCTGATCGACAACGCCGTCAAGTTCGGAGAGTCGGCGAGCGTGACGCTCGAAGACGGGCACGCGCTGCGCGTCAAGGTCGCCGATCGCGGCCCCGGCATCGCGCCCGAAGAGATCGAGAAGGTGTTCCAGCCGTTCTACCGTGCGCGCGCCGCATTGACGCGCGGTGTCGAGGGCACCGGGCTGGGACTCAGCATCGCGCGCGATATCGCGCTGGGTCACGGCGGCGAGCTGAAGCTGCGAAATCGCGACGTGCGCGGGCTCGAGGCCGAAGTCGTCTTGCCGCGCAGTTAGCCTGCGTCGGCGCTCGCGGCAGATCTCTGCCGCGCGTCGATATCCTCGAGCTCGCTCATGACCGCCTGAACGAGCTCCTTCGTCCCCTTACCAGTCGCGCCCGAGATGCGGAACGTGCGGCCCTTCCAGCGCAGGCGGCGCACGATGTCCGCGCAGCGCTTCTCCGCCTCGTCTTCCGGCAGCAGATCGATCTTGTTGAGTACCAGCCAGCGCGGCTTCTCCGCGAGATCCTTGCTGAATTTCTTGAGCTCCGCGACGATCGCGCGCGCATCCTTCACCGGATCCGCTTCCGGATCGGGCGGCGCGATGTCCACGAGATGCAGCAGCACGCGCGTGCGCTGCAGGTGCTTGAGGAAGCGGATGCCGAGGCCCGCCCCTTCCGCAGCGCCTTCGATGAGGCCCGGAATGTCCGCCATGACGAAGCTGCGATGCTCGCCCACCGACACGACGCCGAGATTCGGGTGCAGCGTGGTGAACGGATAGTCCGCGATCTTGGGCCGCGCCGCCGACACCGCGCTGATGAGCGTCGACTTGCCGGCGTTCGGCAGCCCGAGCAGACCGACATCCGCAATGACTTTGAGCTCGAGCGACAGCGTGCGCTTCTCGCCTGGCAGCCCGGGCCCGAACTGGCGCGGTGCCCGATTCGTGCTCGACTTGAAGCGCGTATTGCCCCAGCCACCCTTGCCGCCGCGAGCGACGAGCAGCGTCTCGCCATCGCGAAGCAAATCGCCGAGTTGCTCGCCCGTTTCCGCATCCGTGACGACCGTGCCGACGGGAACCGGGATGTACAGATCTTCGCCGCTGCGGCCGGCGCACTCGTTGCCCGAACCCGCTTCGCCCGACTGCGCCTTGTAGGTGCGCAGGACACGGAAATCCGCGAGCGTGTTGATCCCGCCGACCGCGCGCAGATACACGCTGCCGCCATCGCCGCCGTCGCCACCATCCGGCCCGCCGAAGGGAACGAACTTCTCGCGGCGAAAGCTGGCCGCGCCGCGACCTCCGTTACCGGCCTGGACTTTGAGCGATGCTTCGTCGACGAACTTCATGAAAGCGGAGAGCTGGAGCGCTGCGCCGGCCGGTATAACGCAAAAACCCCGGCCGGGGCCGGGGTTTTCGCGAAGCGTTCGCACGCCACCGGCCGGCGCGGCCGGGCGCGGCGCATGCCCTTCAGGCTGCCGTTTCTTCGGCCGCCACCGGCACCACGCTGACGAACATGCGTCCCTCGGTGCCCTTGCGCTTGAACTCGACCTTGCCGTCCACCGTCGCGAAGAGCGTGTGGTCCGAGCCCATCCCGACGTTCACGCCCGGATGCACCCGCGTGCCGCGCTGGCGGACCAGAATGTTGCCGGCCAGCACCGACTCGCCGCCGAAACGCTTCACACCGAGGCGCTTGGAGTGGGAATCGCGGCCGTTACGCGTGCTGCCGCCTGCCTTTTTGTGTGCCATGACTCGTAATCCTCGACGCGCGCGCGGCCCTTAGCCGGCGCTGATTTCCGTGACCTTCACTTCCGTGAAGGGCTGGCGATGGTTCTTGCGGCGCAGGTAGTGCTTGCGCCGACGGAATTTCACGATGGCGACCTTCTCGCCCTTGCCGTGGCGGACCACGGTGGCGATGACCTTACTGCCCTTCAAGAGCGGCGTGCCAAGCTTGACGTCGGCACCCTCGCCCAGGAGCAGCACGTCGCCGAACTCGACGGTGGCGCCCGGCTCGGCGTCCAGCTTTTCGACGCGCAGCGTGGCGTCTTTCGTGACCCGGTATTGCTTACCACCGGTGGCGATGACCGCGTACATGAGAAAATTCCGGAAGAAACCGTCGACCCGACGAAAGGTCGCGCATTCTACTGACGAGCCTCCCCAGGGTCAAACCAGGGCCGAACCGGGGTTTCCCATTCCGGGACGCGGACTTAGGCCACCCGCCGGCCGCGGTTCGGTGCCGTTCTCCCCGCCCCGTTCGTCGGCTAGGATGCGGGACCTCCAGCAGGCCCACCCCGGCATGACCCTCGACCAAATCCGCGCTCTCGTCCGTACCGACCTCGCCAACGTGGACAACGTGATCCGTGCCCGCTTGAAGAGCACGGTGCCGCTGGTCGATCGGGTGGCCGATCACATCATCGCCGGTGGCGGGAAACGCCTGCGCCCCCTGCTCGTGGTGCTCGCCAGCCGCGCTTGCGGCGGTCAGGGAGAGGCCTATCTCGAGGCGGCGGCGTTCATCGAGTTCATCCCCACGGCCACGCTGCTTCACGACGACGTCGTCGACGGCTCCTCCATGCGGCGCGGCCGGGCCACGGCGAAC
>DASZSS010000255.1:0-10276 GCA_035548535.1 Steroidobacteraceae bacterium | reverse complement strand
TTCGAACCCGGTAGTGCTTTGAAGGCGAAGTCGACTCCCGCTGTCCATGTCTTCGCCGTTTCCTGCTTCAAATCGGGATTGTTCGTCTGCTTGATCAGAACGATGGACGAGCCCGTCCCGGACCTCGGATCCCTGAACGAGGTCAGCGACGCGAAGTTGTGCGATTCATCGTGCAAGTCGCTCAGCTTCGGAGCTTTGAAGGACGTGCCCCAACTGGTGCGCAACTTCAAGCTGTCCGAGGGGGCCCAGCGAATGCCGACTTTGGGATTCGACGTGGATCCGAAATCGCTGTAGTGCTCGTATCGATTCGCCAGCGACAGCTCGAGACGCGGAACGGCATAGGGATCATTGGCGTCGCCGATTACCGGCACGGACAACTCCGTAAACGCCGATCTGATCGTTCTCGCGAAGGGCATTCCGGCCTCCGCCACGGTACCGAGCTGCTCTTTGCGCCACTCCGTGCCAAGGGCCAACCTCACGTCCCCAGAGGGCAGCGACAGCACGCTACCATCCGCGACCGCTGTGCCCGACGAAACTGCCGACGTGCTGACGTCGACTTGCGTCCAGCGAATTGCCTCGATCACCGCTCGATTGTTTTGGCTGATACCGCCGAAGGGATTGAACGCTGTCGCAAGTTGCGCGGAGCTCAACGCGGCACTCAAGGCGGCGGGATTGGGAATATTCTTGGTCAGCGAGAGATCGTTCTCGCGACCATAGGAGCCGGTGACATTCAAGCGCCAGGTGTCCGACAACTCCTTCTTGATGCCTAACGACCCGCTGTACGTGCGCGTTCGCGCGTCGATCGAGGCCGGTCCGAGCGTGTCGAGAAAACTGTAGCCAACGAACACGTAAGGAGAAGTTGGGTACGGGTTCACGTTCGCGGCATACGGATTCGCCGTTGAAACAGGCAGCACCTGATCGGCCGCGTAGAGTTGCTGCGCGATGTTCCGTTGACTGAACCGCCCCTCTGCAAACACTTGCGTACGGTCACCCAGATCCTGGGAGCCGCTGAAAAATGCGCTGTGCATGCGCTTCTCGGGCAGCAACTCGTAAGTCGAATACCGGTTCTGGAGATTGACTGATCCAGGGATCAGATCCGAAACGGTAAGGATCGAGCCGCTCGGCTCACTCGGAATCGCAAAGGTGGGCAGCAGCGTTTGCGGGTCGAGGATGTTCCCTGGACTGCTGCGAAACGTGCGATGGTCCGTCCCGCCGAACGGACGCTTGTCGGTATCGGCAGCGTACGCCCGAGCGCTCGCCGCCAGTGAACCACGGTCCGAATATTGGTACGTGAAGAAGAAGCGTCCGCTGTCCCAATGCGTGCCGAAGAGCTGCGCGACGAGCTTCTCGTCAGCGCCGCCGGGAGCGGTCCCGAGGCGGGCCCACGTCTCCGCGCCCTGAAGATCCTTGCGCATGATCACGTTGACCACGCCCGCAATTGCATCCGAGCCATAGAGCGCCGAGGCCCCGTCGGGAAGAACTTCGATGCGCTCGACGGCGGTCCAGGGAATGTTCGAGAGATCGACGAAATCGGCCAATGCACCCGAAAACGGTTGGCGATGTCCGTCTATCAAGACGAGCGTTGCGCCGGAGCCGAGTCCGCGCAGATTCGCCGCCACTCCACGCGCGAAGTTGCCGTTGCCCGCGTAGTCTTCGCTCTGACCCCCGCCACCACTCAGTGTCAATGCGCTGAGCGCGTCCTGCACCGTCGCGTAGCTCGTACGCTTCATGTCATTGCGAGTGACGAACTGCAGCGGCGACACGATGTCGAGCACGCCGTGCATCAGCGTGCCCGTGACGACCACCTCTTCCAGCTTCTGCTCGCCGGCGAGCGCTTGCACCGGCAGGTCCGGCATGCCGCGCCCGCTCGCGCGCGCCGTGCCGGGCTGACCGGCGAGGGCCGGGCCCGGCACGTCCGCCCCTGTACCACTTTTGGCCGGGCGGATGGACGCGAACGTGAAGTCGTTCTCGAACGTGATCTCGAGGCCGGTGCCGGCGATCATCTGGCTCAGCGCCTGCGCGACGGTGAAGTCGCCCGTCACGGCGTGCGTCGTGATGCCGCGAACGTCGTTCGACGAGTACAGCATCTCGATGTTCGACTGGGACGCGAACTGCAGCAGGGTCTTCTGCGCATCCCCCGCGGGAATGTCGAAGTGGAGCGTTGCAGGCGTCGCGGCGTGGGCGAGGAAGCTGCAGAAGCTCGCAACGAGCAAGACCAGGAGAGGGCTCACGCCTCCGTGTGCGATCTTCCGCCCCGATGTGCCGTGTTCCATGCGTCCGCTACCCCCTTGGCTGCTAACGTTTCCCTTGTGGTGCGAGGACGGCGGAGCGAGTCTGCCATTAAAAGGGTCGCGACTGCGAGACGTCGCTCGTAAATAATGTTGTCATTCCCGATAACGGGAATCCCCTACTTGACCGTCTGGTTTCATGCTGCTTGCCACTGACGCAGCCACGCTTCCACGCTGAGACACGCGAAGAGCTCCACGTTGCTCGAGACCGTGCGCGTCGGTTTGCCCGAGAGCACATCCGCGACTCGGTCTTTGTCGAGGATACCGGCCCGCACCAGCCCGCCGTCGTGCAGCAACTCGCGCGCGAACGCGATATTGCGCACGAGGATGGACTTGGCGTGCTCTTCCCTCCCGCCCTTGGTTCGCCGCGTGACGATCTGCCGCGGCATGTCGTGCTGAAACGCCCGCCGCGCGAGCGCGCGGTCCCAGCCGCCCAGGGTCAGCAGCCAGGTGGGAATGCGCAGCACCAACTCCACCAGCGGCTGCGATAGCAGCGGCGTGACAGGCTCCGGGTCGGTATCCGCGCCGAGCGGGTGATAGAACTCGTACGGGAACAGAAGCTGATACGCGTGCCAGATCTTCGCGCTCGAAACGCCCCGTGGAGCGTGCAGCCAGGGATGCAGCAGGCTGTCGTCGCGGCTTATGTCGCGTACGACCTCAGGTTTCACCAACGCACGCCGGACGCCGAGCTCGCTCTGCTGCGACCAGCGGCGCCCTAAGAGGCCGTGCATGAGCGCCTCGCGCAGAACAGTCCACACGGACAGGCGATCCACGCGCGCGGCATCCAGCGCGATGCTGAACAGCGTCGGCCCGATGCCGTGTTGCGCCAGGTACTCTGCCGCACCATAGCGGGCACGGGCCTGGAAAAAGATCTGATCGCCACCGTACCCAGAAAACAGAGCGGTGGCGTGCCGCTCGGCGGCAAGCTCCGACTCCACGCGTCCGCCATCGAGATAGAAGTAGTTGTCGCCGGGGATGCAGGACGTCCTCACGTGCAGCAGCGGCTCGAGGGATAGCGTGGAGATCCGCGGGCGCTCGACGAGCTCGCACGCCGCGCTCGCCGCGGCCAGTCGCGCGTAGTCGCGCTCGTCCGTGTTGCTGCCGGGCGAGTGAAAGTTGAGGCACGTGATCTGTGGGCGCGAAGAGGTAGGGGAATCCCTGAGACACGCCAGCACGATCGACGAATCGAGTCCGCCAGAGAGCAGGTGAACGATGCTCCGATGGCCCGACGTCCACGCGTGAACGCAGTCGCGCGTCTGCTCGCGCAAGAGCCGCGCAGCCTCGGCCGGGTCCTCGATGCGGGCCGAAGCGGCCACGTCCAGCGCGTTCCAGTAGAACTGACGCGACACGTGCCCACGGCAGATGGCCACGCACTCGCCTCCCAGCACCTGCGTGACTTCGTTCAGCCCGGTGGCGTGCACCTGGAGTCGGTTCTGGCACAACGCCGCCGCCACGTACTTCCAGTTGATCGTGAACGCGCGCCTGCCGAGCAGTGCGCCTTCCTCCATGTGAGAGAAGAACACGTCGACACCGAGCAGCCGCACCGTAAAGCACGGCAGGCCACCCGTCGGGTCGCGCAGGATGCGGACCGTATGCGCTGCGGTCTCGTGGACGAATGCGACGTAGCGGCCCCAGTAGTCGGCGAACAGCGCGCGGCCGGCCGTCGTGACGATTGCGCGCGTCGAGTCATCGTCGAGCAACTCAGGCGCACTCGCGCTCGCGACACCGTTCGCGCCGCGCGTGAAGAGTCTGCCGAGCACGACGCCAGCGTCGCCCTGCAGTCGGTACGGCCGGCTCGAGCTCGCGCGCACGTCGCGGCAGAGCACCGTGAGCCCCTCGCCGTCAGCGACGGTCTGCCATTCGGGGGTCGCGGCGTGTAAGCGTTCGACCAGCATCTGCGTGGTCGCGCGCGCTTGCGGATCGGCCGCGTTCCAAACGAATGCAACGTAGCGGAACACGACGGCTCGTCAGACGGCGAGGATCGGCGTGAAGCGCCGGACGTAGTCCGGCACGTCGTTGAAGACCATCGCCTCGTGCTGCACCCAGCAATGCGCGCCAAACGGACCGGTCTGCACGCCGATCACACACGTCGGGAAAACTCGGAAGTACGCGAGATAGCGCATCATCGCCAGCGAGTCGAAGAGACAGGCGTCCTGCGCGCCGAACAGCAGCGGGCGCAGGCGGATGAATGCCGCGACGGCCGTGCGCGCGGTGTCGAGGTCCAGAGTCGGCGCGCGCGCACGCCCGGCTTTGTTGCGCGCCGACAGACTCGCGATCACGGACTCGATCGAGCGCCAGCGCAGTGACAGCGCGGTCACGCACGAGGCCCACAGGAAACTCACGACGTGCACGAACCGCACGTCCGGCCGCGTCTCGAGATCTTCGATCACGAGCACGGCATCCGGACGTGGCATCTGCACGGGACGCGCTTCCTTGCCGACGGACGCGTCCGTCGTGAGCATGCCAGCCGCCAGCATCTTGTTGATCACCGACTCGGCGGCGGCCGCGTTCGGTGTTCGCACGTCGTCGGGCGACGACGCGCCGGCAGGCGAATCGTTGGCGAGCTCGCCCGATGAGAGTGACTCGGGCTCGGGCCAGCCCTTCACCCGTGCCGCGAGCCCCGCCATCTGCTCGCGGCTCACGCCGACATACTTGTCCCGGTGCAAATCCAGCAGGACGACATGGTCGTCCGTCACGCAGGGGTAGACGTGAGGTGCGAGAAAGTACGACTGCTGCACGATGCGCCTAAGTACAAGCCGTGTGCGCAGGCGGTCAAGTGAGTCGACCGCGCCGCGCCGCCCTAAAATGACGTGATGGAGCCAGTGGCGCGAATCGCGCAGCACTCCCGATGAATCTCACGGTCTCAAGGCATTCGAGGAGATTTCGACCGCGATGAACCCCTACCCGCCTCTGCTGATCGTTGTGTCGGCCCTTCTACTGTACGCGTGCTCGACTCCGCATACGCAATTCCCATTGCAGAAGTATGTGCCGGTGACCCGCTCGCTCGAGCCGCTCGGCGAGCTCCATCTCAGCAATACCACGATGCAGCTTGCCGCGCTCGATGGCGAGATGAAACTGCGGTACGTGGGCCAGATGCCCGACGCCGCGGGCGAGGATCTCGCCGGCGCCTCGGTCTATCGCGTGCGGAACTGGAAACCGTTTTTCAAGCAGAACGCGGGTCGCCAGGGCTACTGCTCCGAGCCGCCGCGATACGTCGCCGTGAACAGTGAGACCGGCGCGCCGGCGTGGAGCCGCGAGATCACGATCGCCTGGCTCACCCTCGAGGAGTGGTCGAAATTCACGCCGGACGAGCACCACGCCTGCGCGAGCGGCAAATACGTGCGTACCCGCGAGGAGTAAGTCCCGGCGCGTAGCCAAGTTGCGCATGCCCTTGGCCTCGCAATTGCGTGCGCACCCGAGAAGATTGAGAGGTGGCACGGTTGTGCTCGCCTCAGGCGCGGACTCGGCCCGTTCTACGCATCGGCCCCGTTCTACGCAATTGACTGACTGCGGAAGGGCTACACGCGCGGCTGGCAAGTGTGCGAGCGCTCTGGCATTCATCCGCGTAGCCCCGCGTCGTAGTCGGCCACCAGCTTCGCGGGCGCGACGGTGCGCCATGCGCGCTCGATCAACCCCGGCAGCTCACGCAGGCGCACTTTGTTGAGCCGCACGAGCACCATCGGGTAGTTGCGATAGTGATCCGTGATGAAGAACGCGCGCGGCGCCGATTTCAGCAGAATCTCGCGGTCGACGAAGTCGCAGCGGAGCACGAGCGCGCCTTCCGCTTCCGTGCGCAAGCGGGCGAGGATCTTGCCCTTCACCTTGAGTCCGGGCGTGCCGTAGGTCGTGCACTCTTCCACGCCGGGCAGCGCGAGCGCGATCGCCAGCACGCGCTGGTACTCGGGGCGAGGAGGAGCGCGCGTGACGAGCGCGAGCTTGCGCAGCTTCGGCACTCGGGTGGGCAGTGATTTCTTCTTCCGGCGCCCGGCCATGGTGACAATCCTGATCCTCGACGAGCACAGCGTACGCCTGCTCCAGCACGACATGGCGACGGACTCCCGCCGCGAGCGCCGTCTAAGTGCCGACGGGTTTACGGGTGGACGCGAGTCCGTCGCCGCCACGAAGAATGCCGGGCACGAACCGCCGCGCCCACGCGCAAAACGCTCGCAAATGCCTAGATTTGCCGGCGTTGCCGCAAACCGCCCGCCGCCGCGGCCCGGCGGGCATTCACGTCCGAAAACCGCGAGACATTCGCGGCCGTGCGCGCAATCATGAGCGCATGGACCTGGACGACAACGCCTGTTACCGCGCCATCGCCACCCGCGATCGACGCTTCGACGGCCGCCTCTTCATCGGCGTGAAGACGACCGGCGTGTACTGCCGGCCCGTGTGTCCGGCGCGCACGCCGAAGCGCGAGAACGTGCGCTTCTTCGCATCGGCCGCGGCGGCCCAGGAAGCGGGCTTTCGTCCGTGCCTGCGCTGCCGCCCCGAGACCTCGCCGGACCTCGGCGCGTGGCGCGGCACGTCCAACACCGTCTCGCGCGCGCTCGCGCTGATCGAAGCGGGTGGGCTCGATGAGGCCGGCGTCGCCGCGCTGGGCGAGCGGCTGGGTGTCGGCGAGCGCCAATTGCGCCGGCTGTTCGAGCAGCACCTCGGCGCGTCCCCGATCGCGGTAGCGCAAACGCGCCGCGTGCTGCTCGCGAAGCAACTCATCCACGACACGCAATTACCGATGGCGGAAGTCGCGCTCGCGGCGGGATTCGGCAGCGTGCGCCGATTCAACGAGACGTTCCAGGCGCTGTACGGGCGCCCGCCCAGTGAGCTGCGTCGCAGCCGCCGCGCCGAAGCGTCCGCTGCGGCGGCGGGCGAGCTGACGTTGCGACTCCCCTATCGCGCGCCGTACGACTGGGACGCGATTCTCGCGTTCCTCGCCGCGCGCGCCATCCCCGGCGTCGAATCGGTGCGCGACGGGGTCTATGCGCGCACGGTGCATCTCGACGGTGCCGCCGGCGCCATTTTCGTGAGCCAGGCCGATCGCGCATCGCTTCGAGCGACGGTGCGATTTCCTCGGCTTGCGTCGCTGCCGGCGATCATCGCTCGCATCCGTCGCGTGTTCGATCTCGCCGCAGATCCCCACGTCATCGGTGCGCATCTGTCGGAGGATGAGCTGCTCGCGCCGCTCGTGGCTTCGCGGCCGGGCCTGCGCGTTCCCGGCGCGTGGGACGGTTTCGAGCTCGCCATTCGCGCGGTGCTCGGCCAGCAAATCACCGTCGGCGCGGCCCGCGTGCTCGCAGCGAAGCTGGTCGCGGCAGTCGGCACACGGCTCGACGACGCGCGCGCCAATGCCGCTCAGCTCACTCACCTGTTTCCATCGGCAGCGCGTCTCGCACATTCGGACCTTACGGGGCTCGGCATGCCGCGCGCGCGGATTCAGGCGCTGCAGTCGCTCGCGCAGGCACATGTCGAGGATCCGGACCTCTTCGGGCCGCGGCGCGATCTCGACTCCGCGATCGAGCGACTCTGCTCGCTACGCGGCATCGGCGAATGGACGGCGCACTACATCGCGATGCGCGAGCTGCGCGAGTCCGACGCGTTCCCGGTCGGCGATGTCGCACTTCTACGCGCGATGACGAATCTCTGTGGGGGGCGGATGACCTCGCAGCAGATGCTGAAACGCGCGGAGCGCTGGCGACCTTGGCGCGCGTACGCGACGATCCACCTGTGGGCGTCTCTTGCAGAGGCGGCCTCTCAACGTACGAGTACCTCCGATGACAGTCGCCGCGCCGCCTGACCGACTTGCGCTCGATCGCTACGCCTCGCCGATGGGCGACCTGCTGCTCGCCTCAGATGACGTGGGCCGGCTGCGCGGCGTCGATCTCTTCGGCGATGAGGCGCGCATGACGAAGTGGCTGCGCCGCCAGTACGGCGTTCGCCTCGTGCTCGAGCGCGGCTCCGCACCTCCGCCCATCCGCGAAGCGCTCGACGAATACTTCGCCGGCCGCCTCGACGCGCTCGACCGCATCCCATGTCAGGCGGACGGCACGCCGTTCCAGCAAGCCGTATGGACCGCGCTGCGCGCGATCCCCGCCGGTCAAACGATCAGCTACGGCGCGCTGGCCGAGCGTCTCGGCAATCCGCAGGCGGTGCGAGCCGTCGGCCTCGCCAACGGGTCCAATCCCATTCCGATCGTGATCCCGTGTCATCGCGTGATCGGCTCCGACGGCTCCCTCACCGGGTACGGCGGTGGCCTCGAACGCAAGCGCTGGCTGCTCGCCCACGAAGGGCGGCACTCGCCCCTGCTGACGCAGTGACGCGCCGTCCTCCGTTACACTCGCCGCCGTCATGAGAATTCTCATCGTCGGCGCCGGCGCCATCGGCGGTTATTTCGGAGGTCGCCTGCTCGAAGCCGGGCGCGATGTCACGTTCCTCGTTCGTCCGCGGCGCGCGGAGCAGCTCCGCCACGCGGGCCTTCGCGTCAGAAGCCCGAAGGGCGACATCCACATTCCGTCGCCGCCCACCGTGCTGGCCGGGCACGTGTCGCGCCCCTTCGATCTCATTCTGCTGAGCTGCAAAGCGTACGATCTCGAGAGCGCGATCGAATCATTCGCGCCCGCGGTTGGTCCGCAGAGCGCGATCCTGCCGCTGCTGAACGGCATGCGACATCTCGACGTGCTCGAAGGCAGATTCGGCGCGAACGCCGTGCTCGGCGGTCACTGCCTGATTTCCACTTGGCTCGACGCCGAAGGTCGCATTCAGCACCTGAACGACACGCACCTCCTCACGTTCGGCGAACGCAACGGCGCGCGCAGTGCCCGCGTCGATGCAATCCACGCCCAGCTCGCGGCCGGTCGCTTCGACACGGTGCTGAGCGAGGCGATCCTCGCGGAGATGTGGGAAAAGTGGATCTTCATCGCGACGCTCGCAGGCATGAGCTGCCTCATGCGCGCGTCGCTGGGCGACATCGTGACGGCCGGCGGCGGAGATCTCTCGCTCGCCCTACGCGATGAGTGTGTCGAGATCGCGAAGGCGGCGGGCTTTGCGCCCCGCGAGGCGGCCGTGCACCGAATCACAGCCGCGATCACGCACGCGGGCTCGACGCTTTCGGCGTCGATGCTGCGCGATATCGAGCGAGGAGCGCGCACGGAAGGCGACCATATCCTCGGCGATCTGCTGCGACGCGCGCCAGGCAACACTCGTCCGCTGTCGATGCTCAGGCTGGCGTACACGCACGTCAAAGCGTACGAGGCACGCATGGCGCGGGAGGCCCCGGCCGCGCGCTAGCGTCGCGCCTCGCGGTGCTCGACCGGCGCTCGTCCAAGCGCACAGAGCGGCACCCCCGCAATCCGCATGCCGCCGTCGTGAGATTGAGCGGCGATCGCGGAGAGTCGAGCGGGCAATGCGGGCCACCGAATGTGTCAGGGGGACCCGGTGAGCCGCATGCCCGTCGACTGTCAATCGCGCATCAGAAGTTCAAGCGCACGCCGACGGCGTAACGCCGCCCGTAGATGTCGAACAGACTCGTGTTCGTCTGCTGCGACCCCGTGAAGCCCCACGTGGCAACGAGCGGCGGATCGCGGTCGAACAGGTTCGTCACGTTCAGATACGTCTCCCACGAGCCGCTCTCCGACAGGGCGCCTTTGTACGCGACCTCGAGATTCGTCAGCGCCGTGGACGCGACGCTGTTGTCGTCGATGTCCACGCCTTCCACGAACGTCGCGTCGTAGGTGCCGCTACCGATGTACCGTTCCTGCAATGTCGCGGACAACGGCCCGCGCTCGTAAGAAAGGCTCAACGTGCCCTGCCAGTGCGGCGCGTTGCCGGCCGGGCTCTGCAAGCCCGTCTGGCCTGCGCGGTCCACCTTCTCGGCGCCGACCTGCGTCGTCGACAGCTCGTTGACGCGGCTCGCGAGCAGGCGCGCACGAATGTGCTCGTTGCCGCCGAAGAACGTCACCGGCCGCGCGTACGCGACCTCGAAATCGACGCCGCGA
>DASZSS010000254.1:0-2920 GCA_035548535.1 Steroidobacteraceae bacterium | reverse complement strand
CCCGCGTCGGGCACGATGCGCAGGTCCGCTTCCGGCCACGCCTTGTGCAAGTCCCAGGCGCTGCGCGCCGGGCACACGACGTCATACCGTCCCTGAACGATCACCGCCGGGATGTGGCGGATCTTGCCCACGTCCTCGATGAGCTGGTTGTCGCTGCGCAGGAAGCCGCGATTGACGAAGTAGTGGCACTCGATGCGCGCGAAGGCGGCCGCGTACGCGCCGTCCTCACGGAATTTGGTGACGTACTCCGGGTTCAGCCGCAGATAGCTCGTCGCGCCTTCCCAGACCGACCAGGCCGTCGCCGCGCGGCGCACCTCGGCCGGATCGGAGCTCGTCAAGCGCTTGTAGTACGCGGCCATCACATCGCCGCGCTCCTCCTCGGGAATGACGGCGATGTACTCCTCCCAGAGGTCCGGAAAGAGCGAGCCGGCGCCCTGCGGATTCTGGTAGAACCACTCGAGCTCCGACCGGCGCAGCAGGAAGATGCCGCGCAAGACGATTTCCGTGACGCGCTCGGGATGCGTTTCGGCATACGCGAGCGCGAGCGTCGAGCCCCATGAGCCGCCGAACACGAGCCACTCGTCGATGCCGAGGTGCTCGCGCACCCGTTCGGTGTCCGCGACGAGATCCCACGTGGTGTTCTGCTCGAGGCTCGCATGCGGGCGGCTCTTGCCCGAGCCGCGCTGATCGAACAGCACGATGCGGTAGCGCTTCGGATCGAAGAAGCGGCGCATCTTCGGGTCGGTGCCGCCGCCCGGGCCGCCGTGCAGGAAGACGGCCGGCTTGCCGCGGGGATTGCCGCATTCCTCGTAATAGATTTCGTGCAGGTCGGAGACCTTCAGATAGCCGCTGTTGTACGGCTCGATGGGCGGATACAGCGACCGCAGCGCTCGAGGCTCGCCTGAGCGCCGCGTCTCGCGCGCGGCGCGTGCACGGGTGGGACGCGTTTGTTTGCGCTTGCTGCCGCTCCGCGAAGAATCTCTGCTTTTCTTCTTCTTCGGTTTTTTCGGCTTCGCTTTTTTCGCCATTCGACTCCACCCATCAGTATTCGTAACGATCGACCGCCGCGGCTGCCAGCGCATAGGCCGCGGTGCCGAGATCCGTCGCGCGACTTTCGACGCGAATCTTACCCGTTACCCAGTACGCCTCGTGGATCGCATCCGCGGGTATGCCCGTCGCGCTCTTCACGTACACCATCTGATTCGGCGGCGGCGGCGGGACGTGAATGCACGCACCGATGTAAGGAACGAGGAAGAACTCGGTGATGAGCCCGCCGCGCGGTGGCCCGATCGGCACGACGAAACCCGGCAGGCGCACGACCATGTCGTGCAGATCTGCGTTGAAGGTCGTCGTGAGTTTCTGCACGGCCGGCGGTCCGCCCTCGCCGAGCGGGCCGTGTTCCGGCGGCGGCGCCGCCGCGCTGTAGTGAGCGCGCTCGTTCTCCGGCAGGAGGTCACGCCAGTCGACATCCAGCACTTCGCCCGGCTTCTGTTTGGGCTTCGCTTTCGGCGACACTTTCGTGCCGGCGTGGGTCCGTTTCGATTTGGACGCGCTGGTGTTGGGCGCGGTCTTGGGTGCCGTCCGGGTCCCGCTGCCGGCAGTCGTGGCGGCGGGCGCTTTGGCGGCCGCGGGCGCGCTCGGCTTCGCCGCCGGCGGCGCGGTCGCCGCGGCCACGGCGAGCGACGCCGCGAGGAGCGCGGCCGGGGCAAGGAGACGCGGCAGACCTGAGAGCCATCCCATGGGTGCGCCAACTATCTCCGGCAGCCCCCGAACCTTCAACGACCCCTGCGCCGGAACGCGATGTTTCTCACGCGCGACAGGCGGACAGCGGCCCCCCGCCGCGGAAGTGGCTCGAGCGGCGGAAAGTCGACCATAATCCCCCGTCAGGAAACCCATCGTTGAAGATCAGCTCCGACACACTCGGCACCCATCTCGAGCAGCAGCTGCTGCCGTCCTACCTCATTGCGGGTGATGAGCCGCTTCTCACGGGCGAAGCGGCGGATGCCGTGCGCGCGCGGGCGCGGGCCGCCGGTTTCACGGGGCGCGAGACGTTTTTCATGGAGCGCGGCGCGGACTGGAACGACGTGCGTGCGTCCGCGAACAATCTGTCGCTCTTCGCCGAGCGCCGCATCGTCGAGCTGCGCCTGCCGACCGCAAAGCCCGGCAAGGAGGGCGGCGCGGCGCTCATCGCGCTGCTCGAGGCGCGCGATCCGGATCGCGTGCTGCTGATTCTGACGCCGCGCCTCGATCGCGACGCGCAGAGTGCGGACTGGGTGCGCGCGGCCGAAGCGCACGGCGGTTTCGTGCAGGTGTGGCCGATCGATGCAGGCAAGTTCATCGGCTGGCTGCGCATGCGCTTTCGCAAGGTGAAGCTGAACGCGGACGATGACGCGCTCGCGCTGCTCGCCGAGCGCACCGAGGGCAATCTGCTCGCCGCGCATCAGGAGATCGAAAAGCTGCGACTGCTCGTGCGCGGCGATCGCGTCACGGTCGACGATGTGCTGAACAGCGTTGCCGACAGTGCGCGCTTCGACGTGTTCAAGCTCGGCGAGTGCGTGCTGGCGGGCGACGCGAGCCGCACGCTGCGCATGCTCGATGGCCTGCGCGCGGAAGGCGTCGAACCCACGCTCGTGCTCTGGTCGCTTGCGAAAGCGATGCGCGATGTGGCGGGAACGCTCGGCTCGGGCGGCGGCGGACCGGCGCGAGCGTGGTCACGACAGAGCGCCGCGCTCGACCGGGCCAAGCGGCGCGCGCCGCAACTCTCTTTCGCGCGGCTCACGACCCGGGCCGTACGGGCCGACCGCATGATCAAGGGTCGCCTGGTCGGAAACGCCTGGGATGAGCTGGCGCTGCTCGCTGCCGATCTGTGTGCGCAGCGCACCTTCGCGCTTCCGAGCGATCCGCTGCCGCGGCCGCCCAC
>DASZSS010000253.1:0-1571 GCA_035548535.1 Steroidobacteraceae bacterium | reverse complement strand
GGCCGCGCAATCGTGCGCGAGCCGGACGTGTTCCTGTTCGATGAGCCCCTGTCGAATCTCGATGCCGCGTTGCGCGGGCAAATGCGCGTGGAGATCGCGCGACTGCATGCGCGGCTCGGTGCGACGATGATTTACGTGACGCATGATCAAGTCGAAGCGATGACACTGGCCTCGCGCATCGTCGTGCTGAACGGCGGACGTATCGAGCAGGTGGGCGCGCCGCTCGAGCTGTACCACCGGCCGGCCAACCTGTTCGTCGCGGGGTTCCTAGGATCGCCGCGCATGAATTTTCTCGCGGCACGCATCGTGCGCGCCGACAGGGATTTTCTCGCGCTCGACGTCGCGGGCGGATCGATGCGCGTGACGCGCGCGAACGCGGCACTCGACGCGAGCGCCATGAGCGTCGGCGATCTCGTGACGGTGGGCATCCGGCCCGAGCGCCTGTCGTTGCAGGCGATGGCACTCCACCCCGCCACGCCGGCGGCGCCGAACGCCACCGACCCGCAAGACGTTCTTGCTCTTCGCGGTGAGGTCACCCTGCTCGAACGGCTCGGGAGCGAAGCGCTGGCGCACGTTCGCTCGAGCAGCGAGCGCGGCGAGACCATCGTCGCGAAGCTTCCCGGTGATGTGCACCTCGAGCCCGGTGCGCAAGTCACGCTGACGACTAGTGCGAGCAGCTGCCACGTCTTCGACGCGACGGGCAATGCTATCGACGTGCAGACGTCCGTAAACGACTCCTCCGTTGCCGAGCCGAGCAACGCGCACCTGAACGAAGCGACCCGATGAGCTGCGGTATCCGGACGCGCCCATGATCTACGGTAGCCGCACCTCCGGCCTGCTCTATCTCGCGCCGTATCTCCTCGGGCTGGCGGTCTTCACGCTCTTCCCGTTCGTCGCGTCGCTGCTCCTCAGTTTCTCCGACTATCGGCTGCAAGACTCGCTCGGCACCGCGCATCTCATCGGTCTGGAGAACTACCGCGCCATCCTGCACGACCGCACGTTCGGCAAGTCACTCATCGTCACCCTCATCTACGTCTTCGTCACGGTGCCGCTGAAACTCGCGTTCGCGCTGTTCATCGCGTTCGTGCTGAATTTCCGCCTGCGCGCGATCGGCGCGTTCCGCACGGCGTACTACCTGCCATCGATTCTCGGCGGCAGCGTGGCCATCGCCGTCGTGTGGCGTTATGTGTTCGCGGGGGACGGGCTCATCAATCAGGCGCTCGCGTGGCTAGGCGCCTCGCCCATCAACTGGCTGGGGGAGCCGGCCTACGCCATGTTCTCGATCGTGCTGCTGCGCCTGTGGCAGTTCGGATCGGCGATGGTGATCTTCCTCGCCGGCTTGCAGGGCATTCCCTCGGACCTGTACGAAGCCGCGCGCCTCGACGGCGCGAGTCCCTGGCAGGTGTTCCGGCGCATCACCCTGCCGCTTCTGACGCCGGTGATCTTCTTCAACTTCATCATGCAGGTGATCCAGGCATTCCAGGAGTTCAACGGTCCGTACGTCATCACGGGCGGCGGCCCCCTGAAATCCACGTACCTGCTGCCGCTCATGATCTACGAAGAAGCGTTCA
>DASZSS010000252.1:0-9515 GCA_035548535.1 Steroidobacteraceae bacterium | reverse complement strand
TCGACCGAATTCTTTTCGCAGTCGATGAAGGAGTGATGCATGAGAAAGCTGATATTCGGACTCAGCGCGACGATCCTCGCGGCGAGCGCGGCCTTCGCGGCCGATCCGAACGAGAACGAGAACACCCGGATGGCCGCCGCGGACACCGCCGCGTTCAACAAGCTCGATGCCGATGGCGACGGCCGCGTCTCCGCCATCGAAGCGGCGAACGACTCGAAGGTCGCCGCGGGCTTCACCCAGGCGGACGCCGACAAGGACGGCTATCTCACGAAGTCGGAGTTTGCGCGTCTCGGACGTGGACGGACGCCGTCGAGCGATGAGAGCAGCTCGCCCTCACCGCAGTCGGAGTCGACCACACCGGACGAGGATTCGTCGTCCACGGTCCCCCGGCGGTAGAGACGCTGCGGATGGGGTTGAGCGGAGCCGGGTGTGCTGCCGTGCGCCCGGCTCTTTTCGTATCAGTTGGAACCGGTCGAAGGCGCTGACGCGTCGGTGCGCTGGCGTATGCGCCGCCGGCGGCGCTGTTGCGCCACGCCGAGCCCGCGCCACGCCCAGCCGCGCTACGCCGAACACGCGTCACGCCGAGCACGTGCTGCGCCGAAAGGCGACTAGGGGTGGAGCGCTGCGCGGTCCGGATGCCCGCATGGTGAAGGGTTTTTTTGGGCCCGGCTCTCGCGAGATCCAGGCATCGGCGCGCTACTCGCGGCGCCTCACTCGCGCAAGGCCTTGATCGCTTTCCCCGACACGAGGGTGTCGATCGCCCGCGGCTTCTCGAGCTGAAAGGTCTGCGCGAAATCGCAGCCCACCGCCGTGAGCCACTGCAAGGACGCCTGCGATTCGATGCGCTTGGCCACGCAATGCACGCCGAGCACCTTGCACGCCTGCAGGATCGCGACGACCAGCGCCTGCGGGAGCTTTTCCTTCATCGCGGCGCCGGTGAGCTTCGGATCGATCTTCACGTGTCGCAGCGCCTTCGAGCCGAGCAGCTCGAACATGTTCGAATCGAACGAGAAGTTGTCGATCACGAGGAAGCAGCCGAGCTTCTCCACCGCTTCGACGAAGCGCAGCACCGCCGGCCGCGACTGCACGCACGCGAACTCGCTGACCTCGAAGCCGACGTACTCCGCCTCGACGTTGTACTGCTTCAGCCAGCCGGCGATCTTGTCGACGAAGTGCTCGTCTTCCAGCGCGCCGATCGAGAGATTCACCGAGAAGCTCGCCGGCTCGGAGTCCCAGATCGTCTCGCCGTGCTGCCCGAGCCACTGCAGGAGGCGCTCGACGACGAGCGCGTCGAGCGCGGCGCCCTCGCGGCCCTTGGCCGTTTCGGCGATGAAGGCGGTCGGCACTTCGTTGCGATCGGCGTCGCGCCGGGAGCGCGCGAGCACTTCGTAGCGTCGCGTTCGACCGCTCGAACGCAGCTTGATCAGCTCCTGCACGTACAGCGTCAGATCGGTCGCCGTCTCCGCGGCGGTGAGCGGCGGAGGCGGCGGGGCGGCCGGCAATGCGGGCTCGCCACTCGTTTCGCTCGGCAGCTCGAGCTTCTTGACTGGGCCGGTGTCCTGGATGAGGACAACTTCCTCGGCGGCGTCCCGAACGCGCTTGCTGGTCGTCGTGGAGCCGGTGTTCAGGACCGGCACGGCAACGGTCGTCGCCGTCGCGACGGTGGACTTCGGAGACGCGGCGGCCGACGCGCTCGACGGTGCGACGGACGCTGCGGCCGACGCAGCCGCGGGTGCGGTGCCCGAAGCGGTGGCGGTGCCGGCGCCGCTCTTGGCGGTCTGCGGCGCTACTGCGGGCGCGGCCTTCGGCGCAAACGGTTCGAAGCCCGTCGCTGCCGCCTTTGCGGCAGGAGGCTCGGCAGCAGGCCCTCTAGCGGGGAACGTCTCGAACTGCGCGGGCGTCGCTTTCGCGGCCGCTGCGGGATCGACGAGCGGCGCCGTCTTGGGCGCGAGCGACTCGACGCGCGCCGCCGCCCTTGCGACTGGCGGCTCGACGATGGGCGCGGCCCTTGCCACGGGAGGCTCGACCACCGGAGCCGCCTTCACAACGGACGGCTGCTTCGGCGACGCGGGCTGTGCGACCGACACGCGCGTCGGCGGCATCGTCAGCTCGGCGTCGAAGTCGAGCACTTCGATTTCGGCGACCGGCTCGGCTGCGGCGGCCGCCGGCTGCGCGGTGGGAATCTCGATGGCGGCGTCGAACGACAGCACTTCGATGCCCGCCACCGGCGCAGCCGACGCCTGCGGCAAAGCGCGGCGCGCCTGCGTGATCGAAATGTCGTCGTCGAACGGAAGAATCTCGATCTCGCGCGGCGGCTGGGCTTCAACAGACGGCGCGCTCTGTCCTTTCGCGGCTGCCGCCGGTGGTGCCTTGCCGGGCGCGCCTGCCTTCGGCGCGGCTTGCACCGGCTGTACCTTCTTCGGGACCGCTTTCACGGCCGGCATCGCAGCCGGAGCGGGCGTGGCGACCGGCGGCACCAACTTCGGTTTATCCGCGGATCTTGCGGCTGCCGGCGGCGCAGAAGGCTCGGGCACGAGCTCCAGCGTCAGGAGCGCCTCGACTTGTTGGGGCGCGAGCGGCTCGCCCTGCGCGGAAGCATTCCTGCCGGCGGGCGCCGCCGTCGGCGCAAGCTTCGCTTCGGGCAGCGGCTTCACGTCGGCGAGCGGCTTGATTTCAACCGCTTTCACGTCCGCTGCGCCCGGCAGTACGGCGATGCTGCTGGTATCGCTTGTGGACTGCGGGTACTGCTTGCGCAGGAACACCGCCATCCTCTGCATCAGCGTCTTCACCGGCACGGTGAGAATGCGCTCCATCGTGCCTTCGCTGAGCGATTTCATGTCGGCGAGGATCATCACCGTGCCGACGAGCTCCATGCGCGGCCCGCGCAAGCCGAGGAAGATGGCGATGCGCCCGTCTTCCATCCCGAGCTCGTGGTACAGCGTGCCCTTCTCGTTCTGCAGGTAGTCGATCGCCTCGACGACGACGTTGTGCTCATCGGGCCCGAGCGCGCCCTCGGAGAGCCACAGCACGTCGGCTTCGTTGTTGTAGATCGAGATCGAGTGCAGCCGCATGGGCGGCAGCGCCGAGCGCAATTGCCAACCGAGCGACTCGGCCGTCACTTCGGTGTCCGGCGCCGCGGCCGGAGAAGGTGGTGCAGGTGTCGTCGGTGCGCGCGCCACGGGCTTTGCGTTCGTGCTCAAGGGATCCCCGCCGTAAACAGCCGGCGATTCGAGTCCCCCGCCGGCCGAGCAAGGTTGGCAGGAGCATAGCGGTGCGGCCGTGATCGCGCTCGCGTTATCAGCGGCGCCGACGCGGAAATACCCGCAGAAAAGCCGAACTAATGCTTACGCCGGCGGATGCGAGCGCGCTTCGCGGCGCGGGAGGCGCGCGTTTTTGTCATAAAGCGAACGCGACATATCGGGCTGCGCGCGGCGCGCAGCCCGAGCGAGTTGTCGGCACTCGCGAACAGGTCACGGGCTTTAGGTCAAAGGTCCGAGCCAATCGGGCTTGCCGATGTCCACGCCGTTGTGCCTCAGCAGCGCGTACACCATTGCCGCGTGGAAGTAGAAATTCGGCAGCAGCCAGTGACGCACGTACGGCAGTCCCTTCATCTCCAGCGTGCGATCGCGCAGCGGAATCTTGATGTCGCGATCTTCGCTGCCCTCGAGCGCGGCGGCCGGCACCGACTTCACGTAGTCGAGTGTCTTCGCGATGCGCGCCTTGAGCTCGTCCATCGTCTTTTCGTTGTCTTCGAACTTCGGCGCCTCCTGGCCGGCGAGGCGCGCGAGCCCGTTCTTCACCATGTCGCACGCGATCTGCACCTGCTTCGCGAGCGGAAACATGTCGGGCGCGAGGCGCGAGCTCACCAGGACCGTCGAATCGAACTTCTTCGCCTCGGCGTAGGCGACGCCCTTGTCGAGAATCTTGGAAAGGTTGACGAGCGTGTGCGCGCACTGGTCGACGACCATCGTGTGCATCGAGATCTTCATTGAGTGTCCTGCCTTCAGTGATGAGCGAACCGGGGGGCGCGATTTTAGCGAATAGGCTGGCGCTGGCGCTCCTCGGGTGAAACAATGCTACGGCCATGTCCAACGATTGGTGTCGCAGTTGAATCTGTTCTGGGCCCCAGCGCAGCTCGCCGTTCTCGCCAAGGTCGTTGATCTCAACGGCTTCTCGGCGGCCGCGCGCACGCTGGGCGTGCCGAAGGCGGCGGTGAGCCGCGCGGTCGCGGACCTCGAGAAGACGCTCGGCGTGCGCGTGCTCGAGCGCACCACGCGACGGATCGCGCTCACGCCGGCCGGCAAGCTCGTTTATCCGCACGCGAAGCGGGTGGTCGAGGAGTTCGACGCTGCGCATGTGCTGATCGCGCGACTGCAGACGCAGGCCACCGGCCCGCTGCGCGTCGCAGCCGATCCCACCTACGGGCGCGTCCTGCTTGCGCCGCTCGTGCCGCGCTTCCTCGAAAGCTTCCCCGAAGTGCCGCTCGACGTGTCGCTGCAAGGAATCGACACCGGGCACGAATGGGATGTGGCGATTCGTGCGGGCTTGCCCGAGGACGCCTCGCTCGAGCATCGCTTGCTCGGTGCGCTGCCCGCGGTGCTGTGCGCGACACCGCAGTACCTCCAGCAACGCGGCACGCCTGTGCGGCCGGACGACTTGCGCCAGCACGACCTCTTCACGCCCGAGTCCGATCGTCCCGACGTTTACAAGCTCGAGCTGTCCCGCAATTCGCAGCGCGCGGAAGTGCGCGTGACGCCTCGGCTCACGGTGAACGATCCCGCGGTGCTGCATGCCTCCGCGGCCGCGGGGCTCGGCATTGGGCTGCTGCCGGAATTTCTCTGTCGTCAGGGGCTTGCGACCGGCCGGCTGAAGCAGGTGCTCGCCGACTGGTCGTTGCCGCCGGCCGCCTCGCTCTACGCCATCTATCCGGCGACGCTCGGCGCCGACACGCGCGTGCAGCGCTTCGTCGATTTTCTCGCCGCGAACATCGTCCCGGCGCTGGCGCACTCTTAGAATTTCGCGGTCAGATTTTCATGAGGTGACTCGATGTACCAAGCACCCTTGCGCGACCTGCGCTTCGTGCTCCACGAGCTGCTGGAGACGGCGCGGCTCGGCGGCACCGAGGCGTTCCCCGACTACTCGCCCGAGCTTGCGGACTCGGTTCTGACGGAGGCGGCGCGCTTCGCGGAGCAAGTGCTCGAGCCCCTCAATCAGAGCGGCGATCGCGAAGGCGCCCAGTGGACCGCCGAGGGCGTGAAGACGCCGCGCGGGTTCAAGGACGCGTACCGGCAATACGCGGAAGGTGGCTGGACCGCGCTCGGCGCGCCGGAGGAATTCGGCGGCCAGCCGGCGCCGAGCGCGCTCTGCTCGGCCGTGCGCGAGCTGTGGGCGTCGTCGAACCTGTCGTTCAAGCTCTGCCCCATGCTGACGATCGGCGCCGTCGAAGCGCTCGCGCTCTGCGGCTCGCCGGAACAGAAGCACAAGTTCATTCCGAAGATGGTGAGCGGCGAGTGGAGCGGCACGATGGTGCTGACCGAGCCGCAGGCCGGCTCGGACCTCGGCTTGATCCGCACGCGCTGCGTGCCCGAGGGCGACCACTTCCGCATGTTCGGGCAGAAGATCTTCATCACGTGGGGCGAGCACGACTTCACGGAAAACATCATTCACATGGTGCTCGCGCGCATCGACGGCTCGCCGCCGGGCACGCGCGGCATCTCGCTGTTCGTCGTGCCGAAGTTTCTCGTCAACGACGACGGCTCGCTCGGCGCGCGCAACGAGGTGCGCTGCGTCTCCATCGAGCACAAGATGGGCATCCACGCGAGCCCGACGTGCACGCTCGCGTTCGGCGACGACAAGGGCGCGGTGGCGTATCTCGTCGGCGAGCCCAATCGCGGGCTCGAATACAGGTTCATCATGATGAATGCGGCACGGCTCTCCGTCGGGCTCGAAGGATTCGCGCTCGCGGAGCGCGCCTTTCAGCGGGCGGCGGAGTGGGCGCGCACGCGGGTGCAGGGCAAGCCGCCCGTCGCGGCCGCGAGCGGGCCGGTCACGATCGCGCACCATCCGGACGTGAAGCGCATGCTGCTCACGATGAAGTCCGGTGTGGAAGCGATGCGTGCGCTCGCGCTCTACGCGGCGTTCCAGCTGGATCTCGTCGCGGCGAGCCGTGACGAGGCGCAGCGCGCCGCCGCGCAGGCGCGCGCGGATCTGCTGATCCCGATCGTGAAGGGATGGTGTACCGAATTCGGGAACGAGCTCACGCACATCGGCGTTCAGGTTCACGGCGGCATGGGCTTCATCGAAGAGACGGGCGCCGCGCAGCACGCGCGCGACGTTCGCATCACGACGATCTACGAGGGCACGACCGGCATCCAGGCGAACGACCTGATCGGGCGCAAGATCGGCCGCGACGGCGGCGCGGCGCTCCGCGCCCTGCTGAACGATGCGAAGCGGGAGCTCGAGGCGCTGCCTGCGAACGATGCTTCGGTGCAGGCCGTGCAGCGCGCGGCGCTCGAAGGCGTCGCGCTGCTGAGCGAAGCATCGCAGTCGCTCGGCAAAGCGCTGGCGTCGGCGCCGGACCGGGCGCAGGCGGTCGCCGTGCCGTTCTTGAAGCTGTGCGGTGTCGTGCTCGGCGGGTGGTTGATGGCAAAGGCCGCGGCCATCGCGGCTGCCAAGCAGTCCGGCGCGGATCACGCGTTCTACCTGGCGAAGCTGCGTTCGGCGCGGTTCTATGCGGAGCACATTCTGCCGGTTGCGCTGGCGCATGCGCGTGTCGTGACGAGCGGCGCTGCGAGCGTGACAGAGACCGACGCGGCCTTGATCTGACGAAACATCGCCGTCCACGGCACTTTGCGGCGACGGCCGCGTCGAACGCTGGTCGGGCACAACACTTGATGGAGTCACGGTGGACAGGCGCGATCTGATCGTTGGAGGACTGGCCATGGCAGCGAGTGCATCCCTTGGCGCGAGCGCGCGTGCCGCGGCGGCGGGCCCGTTGCTGACGCGCAAGATTCCGTCGAGCGGCGAGTCGCTTCCGGCGCTCGGCCTCGGCACGTCCGGCTCGTTCGAGGTGGGCGACTCGCCGAAGGAGCGCGAGCCGCTGAAGGAGGTGCTCCATGCCTTCTTCGCCGCCGGCGGGCGGCTCATCGACACCTCACCCATGTATTCCACCGCGGAAGCGGTGCTCGGCGATCTGCTGACGCCGTCGATGCAGGAGCGCGTGTTCCTCGCCACGAAGGTGTGGACGCGCGGCGAGGCCGAAGGTGTCGAGCAGATGAAGCACTCGGCGCAGGTGATGAAGCACCCGAAGCTCGATCTGATTCAGGTGCACAACCTGCTGGATCTCGACACGCACCTGAAGACGCTGCGGGCCTGGAAGGATGAAGGGCGCGTGCGGTACATCGGTGTCACGCACTACACCGTCGGCGCGCACGCCGAGCTCGAGAAGGTGATCGAGCGCGAGAAGCTGGATTTCGTGCAGCTCAACTACTCCGCGACGACGCGCGATGCGGAGCAGCGGCTCCTGCCGCTCGCGGCGGATCGCGGCGTGGCCGTGCTGGTGAATCGTCCGTTCGAGGACGGCAGGATGTTCCAGCTCGTCGAGGGGCGACCGCTGCCGCAGTGGGCCGCGGACATCGAGTGCACGAGCTGGGGGCAGATTTTCCTCAAGTTCGTGCTGTCGCATCCAGCCGTGACGTGCGCGATCCCGGCGACGTCGAAGGTGAAGCACTTGCAGGACAACCTTGCCGCCGCTCGCGGACGCATGCCGGATGCGAAACAGCGAGAGCTGATCGCGCAAGAGCTCGAGGGGACGTGAGCCGCGTAAGGCAAGTCGCTGCGTGCCGTGGCGACCGATGGACAGCGGCTGGCTTTGTGCGAAGCGGGCGTTGCGCAGCAGCCGGCCGCGCGATCAGGCGGCACGATTAGGCGGCACGATTAGGCGGCACGATCAGGCCGCGCAATCATGCGGCACGACCAGGCCCCGCAATCAGACGGCACGACCAGGTCGCGGGATCAGTGACGCGATCAGGCGCCGCGAACCGGCGGCGCGATCAGGCGGTGAGCAGATTTCCTTCGCTCACACGCACGGCGGTGCCGCCGACTTTCACGACGGTCACGACTCCGTTCGCCTTCTCGGCTTCCACATGGATGATGCTGGGTCGGCCCATCTCGAAGCCCTGCTCGACCACCCAGCGCAACGTGCCGGTCGCCGTCGCGTCGCGATCGCCCAGATAGCCCGCTAGCGCCGCAGCGGCGCTGCCGGTCGCAGGATCCTCGAAGACGCCCATCGTCGGCGCGAACATGCGCGCGCGAATGTGCGAGCCGGGCAGCTCCGGATCGCGACAGAAGACGAACGCCATTTGCGCCCAGGCACTCCCAAGAAGCCGCTGGCATGCGCCGAGATCCGGTTGCGCCCGAGCGAGCACCGCGCGATCGCGCACGGGCACGAACAGATACGGCACGCCGCACGAATACTGCTGCGCGAAATCGCGGTCGCTCAGGATGTCCTGCTCGTTCAGGCTCAAGAGCTGCGCGAGCTGGGCGCGCGTCGCGACGGCATCGCGCTTTTCGGGCAGCTGCGCGGACGTGAGCTGCAAGAACGGCGGCGTCTGCGCGCGTCGCGTGACGGTGATTGGCACGAGGCCCACACCGAGCTCGAGCGTGAAACGATCGCCCGTAGCAATGCCGGACTCGACGAGCACGTGCGCCGCACCGATTGTCGGATGCCCGGCGAAGGGCAACTCGGCGACCGGCGCGAAGATGCGCAAGCGGCGCAACGCGCGCGCGTCGGTCGGCGGCAGGATGAACACGGTTTCGGAGAGGTTGAATTCCCGCGCGATGGTCTGCATGAGCGGAGCGGGCAGCTCCGGCTGATCGCAGAACACCGCGAGCGGATTGCCGCCGAAACGGCGGTCCGTGAAAACGTCGAGCGTGATGTAGCGCTGTGCCATGACGCGATTCTCTACCATGCCGCAACGGCGCGCAGGAGCCTCATGGCTGATATCGCCGGCGCATGACCCGGCGATGCGCGCGCCGCCGGACGCGGCGACTACAAGCTAACTAAGCCCGGCGGCCGTCGTCTGCGGCGGAGCGTGTCGGATGGCCTTCGAGCGTGGCGGGTGCGCGTGAATCCGGTACGGGTCGTCAGCGGCGTGTTTCGGAGCGTAGCTGCGCAAGGCGGGTGGCCTTCGAGCGCCGGTTCCGCGTGAGTCCGCCGCGCACCGTCAGCGGCGCCGCGCTTTCGGGCGCGTAGCTGCGTGGGGCGGATGGCGTGCGAGCGTGCCGGGTCCGGGAGAACCCGGTACGCGTCCTCAGCGGCGGCGTGTTTCGGCGCGTAGCTGCGAGCGGCGGATGGCGCGCGAGCGTGCCGGGTCCGGGTGAACCCGGTACGCGTCCTCAGCGACGGCGTGTTTCGGCGCGTAGCTGCGTGGGGCGGAAGGCGTGCGAGCGTGCCGGGTCCGGGTGACCTGGTGCGCGTCCTCAGCGGCGGCGTGCTTTCGGCGCGCGACTGCGCG
>DASZSS010000251.1:0-1611 GCA_035548535.1 Steroidobacteraceae bacterium | reverse complement strand
CAGATACGTGATGGCGCGCGGCGCCGTGCGGTTGCTGTCGAGCAGCTCCGTAAGCGTAGTCGCAGAGGTCATTCAGCGGCGTTCCAGCTTCATGTACAAGGGGTGCTTCGTGCGCAGGTTGATCTGCGCTTCGAGCTCGATCGGCCGATCGGTCGCGTACGTGAGCCGATAGCGGCGCGCGACCTTGTACAGGTGCATCAGCATTTCGTAAAGGGCGAGGCTTTCGCCGATGCAATGGCGCGGGCCCGCGGCGAACGGCATGTAGGCGAAGCGCGGCCGTTCGGCCTCGTGCTCCGTGTCGAAGCGCTCCGGGCGGAAGGCATCCGGCTCTTTCCAGAATTTCGGGTGCCGGTGGAGGATGTACGGGCTCAGCATCACGCTCGTGCCCGCGGGGATCTCGTAGCCCGCGAGCACGTCCGGCCCGATGGTGCGGCGGGAAAGGATCCAGCCCGGCGGATACAGCCGCAGCGCTTCGTCGATCACGCGATGGGTGTACCCGAGCGCTTCCATCTCGGTGAGGCTCGGCGCGTCGATGACGGGCGCGGCGGCCAGCTCCGCAGCGAGCTTCGCGTCCGCGTCCGGGTGCTGCGACAGCAGGTACCACGTCCAGTTGAGCGCGCTCGCCGTGGTTTCGTGCCCGGCGACGACGAGCGTCATCACTTCGTCGATGAGCTCGCGCTCGCTCATCCCTTCGCCGGTTTCCTTGTCGCGCGCGGTCATGAGCATGCCGAGGAAGTCCGGATGCTCCTCGCGGTTCTCGCGCCGGCGCTTCACGAGGTCGGCGATCACCTTGCCGAGCTGGCGGAACTTATACGCGAACTGCAAGTTTCTCGCGGTGTCCTTGGTCACGACGTCGAACGGATTGCCACCGGTCTGGCTCGCGAGCCGATCGAGATCGGGGCCGAAGATCGAGCGCAGGACGATTTCGAGCGTGAGCTCGCTCATGTCATCGGTGACGTTGACGAGCTCGCCGCGCGCGGCCTGCGCTTCCCACTTCGTGACCAGGCGATCGTTCGCCGCCGCGATCGTCTGCGCGAATCCGGTGATCACGCGGCGGTGGAACATCGGTTGCATCATGTAGCGCTGGCGCTTCCAGAGCTCGCCCTCGCTCGTCATGATGCCGTTGCCCAGAAGGATCTTGACGCGATCGAGCCCGACGCCCTTGGTGTAGTTGCGATGATTCGAGACGAGCACTCGCTTCACGTCATCCGGATGATTGATGACGTACGTGTACGACTTGCGGCCGGGCGCGTAGACCCGATAGATGTCGCCGTAGCGCGCGAACAGCTCCTGCATGCGCTCCAGCGAATCGTCGGTGGAGCCGATGTCGAACTGCAGCTCGGACTCGGGCGGGTGGCGATGTGCGTGATCGGTGGCGGTCATGCAAGTAACTGAAAACGACAGCGTAATCTTATATTACTCGCACCTTGCCGGGGATTGGCCGGATGAGCGAGCGGCGCTGTTCCAGCGCGCGCTTCCGTATGCCAAGCGCCTTGCGACCGATGCGCAGGAGATCGAGGGGCGGCGTACGCTCGCGGGTGTCTCGCTTGCGCGACGCGCGCTCGCGGCGCTGCTGGGTCACGAGGTGGCCGCGCGCGATTTCGCGTTTCC
>DASZSS010000250.1:0-22171 GCA_035548535.1 Steroidobacteraceae bacterium | reverse complement strand
CTGCGCAGATCGAAGCGGTGGGCGACAAGCTGCGTGCGCGCGCCGAAGCCGAAGCGGCGGCCGTGCCCGTCGTGCCCGGCGGCCCGGTTGCGTCGGTGGACGAAGCCCTGGCGTTGGCGCGTGCGGTGGGCGCGCCGCTGCTCGTGAAAGCAGTCGGAGGCGGCGGCGGTCGCGGCATGAAGCGCGTCGAACGGCTGCCGGATCTGCCTGCGGCACTCGAGCTTGCTTCGGCGGAAGCGGGCGCCGCGTTCGGCGATGCGCGCGTGTATCTGGAACGGTTCATCGCCAGCGGCCGCCATGTCGAAGTGCAGGTGCTCGGAGACGGAGCCGGTCGCGTGATCCATCTCGGTGAGCGTGACTGCTCGGTGCAGCGGCGCTATCAAAAGCTCATCGAAGAGACGCCCGCGCCGGCACTGCCGGACGCCGTGCGACACGCGCTGCACGAGGCCGCGGTTCGCTTCGGCGAGCGGCTGAAATATCGGGGCGCCGGCACCGTCGAGTTTCTCGTGGACCGCACGACGACGTCTTTTTACTTTCTAGAGATGAATGCGCGCATTCAGGTGGAGCACCCGGTGACCGAGGCCGTCACGGGAGTCGATCTCGTGGCCGAGCAGATTGCGATTGCGAATGGCGAGGGATTGCGGCTCGAGCAGGCCAACATCCAGTTCCAGGGAAGCGCCATCGAGTGTCGCGTCAACGCGGAGGACCCGGCGCAAGACTTTCGCCCGAGCCCCGGCCGCGTCGACGACGTTACGTGGCCGCACGGCGCGGGGATTCGTGTCGACACGCACATCGCGCCCGGCTCGCGCGTGCCGCCGTTCTACGATTCGCTGCTGGGCAAGATCATCGCGCACGGCGCCGACCGCAAGGCCGCGCTGGCCCGTCTGCGCCAGGCGATCGCGGCCACGCGGATCGCGGGCGTGGCCACCAATCTTCCATTTCACACGACGGTGCTCGCCGATCGCGAATTCCAGGTGGGCGGCGTCGACACGACGTTCGTCGCGCGTCTGCTCGAGACGCGCGCGCAGCCCGCGGAGGTCGCTCGTCATGGCTGAGATCCAACTCGTCGAGACCTCGCTGCGCGACGGCAATCAATGCCTCTGGGCCGCGCTCGGCATCGACACCGCGAAGACGCTGACCATCGCGCCCGTGATGGATCGCGTCGGGTTCAAGGCGATCGACTTCACGACCTCGACGCACATGGGCGTTGCGGTCCGGTACAAGAAAGAAGATCCGTGGGAACGCATCCGGCTGATGGCGGCGGCGACGCCGAACACGCCGCTGCAGTTCATGTCGACCGGCTTCCGCTTCATCTCGTGGGAGACGGCGCACCCGGAGTTCATGGAGCTCGCGTTCCGCGTGCTCGCGCGCAACGGCATCCGCCGCTTCTGTCTCGCGGACCCGTCGAACGACGCCGACGCGAATATCGCGTGCGCCCGAATGGTGAAGAGAGGCGGCGGCGAATACGTGATCGCGGCGCTCGTCTTCACGCTGAGCCCGATTCACGACGATGCGCATTACGCCGAGCGCGCACGCAAGCTCGCCGCCTCGCCGGACATCGATGCGCTCTACATCAAGGACCCCGGCGGACTGCTCTCTCAAAATCGCGCGCGCACGCTCATTCCGGCGATCAAGGCGGTGATCGGCGACAAGCCGCTCGAGCTGCACGCACACTGCACGATTGGTCTCGCCGAGCACATGTACATGGAGGCGCCGGAATACGGGATTCAGGCGCTGCAATGTGCCTCGGGCGCCGCCGCCGACGGCACGTCGAATCCGCCGTCGGAGCGGGTGGTCGCCAATCTGCGCGAGCTGGGGCACACCATCCGGATCGACGACGAGGCGCTCGCGGAAGTCGGTCGCTACTTCACGCGCCTCGCCGCTGCAGAAGGATTGCCTGCCGGCAAGCCGCAGGCGTTCGACGCCGCGTACCTGCATCATCAGCTTCCGGGCGGCATGGTGGGCACCATGCGCCGGCATCTGGCCGAGAGCCGCCTCTCGCACATGGAAGGCGCGGTGATCGAGGAGCTGGGCCGCGTGCGCGAAGAGCTCGGCTGGCCCATCGTCATGACGCCGTTCTCGCAGATCCTGATGACGCAGGCCGTCATGAACGTCACCAATCCCACGCGCTATGCGGTGATCCCGGATGAAGCGATCCGCTACGCGCTCGGCCGGTTCGGCAAGCCCAACGTGCCGATCGCCGCGCACGTGATGGAGCGCATCGAATCGCTCCCGCGCACGCGAGAGCTGCGGGCCGAGCCGTCCATGCCGCCGCTCCCCGAGCTGCGCGCTCGCATCGGCAAGCATCTTTCGGATGAGGAATTCCTGCTGCGCGCGACGATGCCCGCGGCGCAGGTCGACGCGATGCTCGCGGCAGGGCCGGCGCCGCGTCACTACGATCCCACGATGAAGCCCGTGATCAGCTTGATCCGCAACCTGAGCCAGCGGACGGATCTGTCGCACGTGGCGGTGAGCAAGCCCGGATTCAAGCTGGAGATGCGGCGGTACGCACGATGAGCGCAGTGGTTGCAGAGGAGCAGTGGAACGAGCCGCTGCCGGCGATCAAGGGATTCATGTTCGATCTGGACGGCACGCTGTTGCTGAGCGATCGCTCGCTCGGCGGCTACGAAGTGCTGCCCGGCGCGGTCGAGGTTCTCACGACGCTGAAGGAGCGCGCGATCCCGTTCGTCGTGCTGACGAACGGTAGCGCGTATCCACCCGCCGAGCAGGCCGCGAAGCTGCGTGGCATCGGGCTGCCGATTGCCGACGAGCAGATGTTCACGCCGTCGAGCGTCGCGGCCGAGGTGATGAAGCGGCGCGGGGTACGACGCGCGCTCGTGCTCGGCAAGCGCGGCGTAGGGCATGCGCTCGCGGAGGCAGGTATCGAGACCGTATACCCGGGCGAGCCGCGCGCCACCGAGGTGGAGGCCGTGTACATCGGCTGGCATCCCGACTGCACGATGAAGGACATCGAGGCGGCGTGCCAGGCCATCTGGGCCGGAGCCAAGATGTACGTCGCATCGGACGTGCCGTTTTTCGCCACGCGGCACGGCCGTTCGATGGGCTATTCGTACGCGATTGTCGGCGCCGTGCGCCGCATGACCAAAGCGCCGATGATTCTGACCGGCAAGCCGTCGCTGCACGCGTTGCGCTTCGTCGCCAAGAAGCTCGGCATGCCGGTGCGCGAAGTCGGCGTGATCGGTGACGATCCGCTCGTCGAGATCATCATGGCCCGCCGCGGCGGCGCGACCGCGTTCGGCGTGACGACGGGGGTGACGGGCCTGGCGGAGTGGGCGAGTCAGCCCAAGCTGCGCCGTCCCCATCGCGTGCTCACGCACATTCGCGAGCTGCTCACCTGCGGTGCGATTCAGCCGGAGCACCGGCGATGAAGGAAGGCGATCTGCTGTGGACTCCGAGCCCGCAGCGCCGCGAAAAGTCGCACGTCACGGCCTTCACGCGCTGGCTCCAGCGCGAGCGCGGTCTGCATTTCGAGACGTACGATGCGCTCTGGCAGTGGTCGGTGACCGATGTCGAGGCGTTCTGGCACGCCATCTGGGATTACTTCGGCGTGCGCGCCTCGACGCCGTTCACACGCGTGCTGGGTCGCCGGCAGATGCCGGGAGCGGAATGGTTCCCCGGTGCGCGGCTGAACTACGCCGAGCATGCTCTCGCGCACGAGCGGCCGGACACCGATGCGCTCCTGTACGTGCGCGAAGGCGCGCCACTCGCTCGCATGAGCTGGACCGAGCTCGGCGCGCGCGTGCGCGTGCTCGCCACGCAATTGCGCGCGCTCGGGGTGAAGCCGGGCGATCGTGTCGTCGCGGCGCTACCAAACGCGCCGCAGGCGGTAATTGCAGTGCTCGCGACGACGAGCATCGGTGCGATCTGGTCGTGCTGCGGTCCTGAGTTCGGCGCCACCGGCATCCTGGAGCGCTTCTCACAGCTCACGCCGAAGGTCATCTTTTACGTCGACGGCTATCAGTACGGCGGCAAGCGCTTCGATCGCAAGCCGGAGATGCGGCACATCCTCGCGCAGTTGCCCTCGGTCGAGCATGTCATCGCCGTGCCGTATCTCGATCCGGACGATCGCACGGTGCTGGCGCCGAACACGATCTTCTGGGACGACTTGTTCGCACGGCCACCCGTGCCGGCAGCGGACTTCCGCTGCGAGCAGGTGCCGTTCGATCATCCACTCTGGATTCTCTTCTCGTCGGGGACGACGGGGCTGCCGAAGGCCATCGTGCACGGTCACGGCGGCATCCTGCTCGAGCACCTGAAGCACCTCGCGTTCAATTACGACGTGCATGCACGCGAGAAGCTGTTCTTCTTCACGGTGACCGGCTGGATGGTGTGGAACTTCGTCGTGAGCTCGCTGTGCTCCGACGTGGTCCCGGTGCTCTACGACGGCAACCCTGCGTTCCCGCAGCCCGATGCGCTGTGGAGTGTGATCGAGCAGTCCGGCGCGACGCTCTTCGGCACGAGCCCGACGTTCATCGCACATCAGGAGAAGGCCGGCGTCGTTCCGAAGGACAAGTTCGATCTCAGTCGGCTCGAGTCCGTGACGCTCGCCGGATCGCCGGTGACGGCAGAGTGCATGCAGTGGGTGTACCAGAACGTGAAGAGCGATCTGCTCGTCGCGTCCGGCAGCGGCGGCACCGATTGCTGCACGGGATTCCTCGGCGCGGTCTCGATACTGCCCGTCTATGCCGGCGAGATTCAGGCGCGCGCGCTCGGCGCCGCGATCTACTCGTTCGACGAGCAGGGCAAGCCACTCACGGACCAGGTCGGCGAGCTCGTCATCACCCAGCCGATGCCGTCGATGCCGCTGCGCTTCTGGAACGATCCGGGCGACAAGCGCTATCTCGAGTCGTACTTCGACCTGTATCCCGGCATCTGGCGTCACGGCGACTTCCTGCGCCTCAACGCGCGCGGGGGTGCGTTCGTGCTCGGACGCTCGGATGCGACGCTGAATCGGCACGGCGTGCGCATCGGCACCGCCGAGATCTATCGCTCGCTCGCGGCGCTGCCGGAGATCGAGGATGCGCTGATCGTCAATCTCGACCTGCCCGGCGGCCGGTTCTTCATGCCGTTGTTCGTGAAGCTGCAGGGCGAGCGCACGCTCGATGAGCCCCTGCGCGAGCGCATTCGCGCCCAGCTACGCCACGACTATTCGCCGCGCCACGTTCCGGACCGCATCTATCAGGTTCCTGCGATTCCGATGACGCTCACCGGCAAGAAGCTCGAAGTGCCCGTGCGGCGGATTCTCATGGGGGTGCCGGCGGAGCGGGCCGCGAATCGCTCCGCGCTCGCGAACCCGGCCGCGCTCGACTTCTTCATCGAATACGCGCGGCAGCAGTCCGACTACTCGTTGACGGCTGAGAAGTGATCGACGGCGACAGCCCCGCAGCGCGCGCTGCCCGCGAGAGCGCCCGCACGGTGTGCGGCGCCTATTCGGAAGTGCTGAGCGCGCCCCTCGAGACGAGCGAAGATCTCGTGCGCGACTGCGTGCGCTAATCCTTCACCGGCAGCGCCCGCAGCCGATTCACCATCGCGCGGCGGTTCTCCTCGAACTCGCGCCGTCCGGCGGGAACCTGCTGGTTGCGCGGGAACGCATCGTCCAGCATCTGATACAGCTCGCGCACTTCGTCGCGAAACTCTTCGTGCGTGAGGATGTACGGCGCGTTCCTGCGAATGCCTTCGACCACCATCGCACCGAGCTCGACCGGGTCCATCCACGAGGCCGTCATCTCGCGCGCAGCGGCACGCCCGGCTTCATCGCGCGCACCAGCTTCGATGATCCGCGTGCGGGTGCCGCCGGGGAACAAGCACGACACGCCGATTCCGTGCGGTGCGAGCGACATGCGCAGCGACTCGGTGAACCCGCGAACGGCGAACTTGGCGGTCTGATACGCACCGAGCCCGGGCAAGGGCAGGGGGACGATGCCGGCCATCGACGAGGTGTTCACGATGTGCCCGCCCTCGCCATGGCTCATGATGAGCGGCGCGATGATCTTCGTGCCGTTGACGACGCCGCCGAAGTTGACGCGCAGCGCGCGATCCCACGCGTCGAAATCCGGATCGAGGGTGTCGCCGCCGCCGCCGATGCCGGCATTGTTGCAGAGAACGTGAATCTTGCCGAATGCGCGAATCGCCTCGTTCGCCGCCGCGCGCACCTGCTCGCGGTCGCCGACGTCGGCTTCCACGATGTGCACGTCGCTGCGACCGGCCAGCGACTCACGTACCTCCTGCAAATAGGTGCGATTGAAGTCGACGATCACGACCTTCATCCCGAGCTGCAGGAAGTTCTGCACGAGCCCGTAGCCGATGCCGCTCGCGCCGCCGGTGACGAATGCGGTCTTGCCGGAGAAGTTCTTCATGTGCGCTCCTTGCGCGCCTCAGCGCGCCTCGCCGGTGAATGTGCGCAACGCCGGGTTCGTCCGATCCGGCATGGCGAATGCGGCTTTCACGCCCGGCCGCTCGTGGATGCGCGCCACCCACTCGGTGAGCCGCGGCGCGCGCCGTGCGACGTTCATTTCCGGGAACAGGCGATTCAGCGCAAAGCCGCCGATCGCAAAGAAATTGATGTCGGCAAGCGTGTACATGTCTCCGGCGAGCCACGGCGTCTGCGCGAGCTGCCGCTCGACCTTGTCGACCGCCACTTCGATCTTGCGCGTCGCGTTCGCGAGGTCCGCTTCGCTGAACCCGGCGCGCGCCGTCTGCCACTTGACGCGTTGCTCGTAGAGCGGAACGCGGGCCATGAGGCGCTCGAACTCGCCGGCTTCGATGGAGCGCGCGATCACGCTCACCATGCGGTGCCAGCCGTGCATGGAGACGTAGTTCATGACGTGCTCGTCGATGAACTTGTTCCAGTACCGCATCCGCGCCTTGCCGAGCGGATCGGCCGGGCGCAGCGGTGGCGTATCGGGGAACGCATCCTCGAGGTATTCGC
The DNA here is from genome assembly GCA_035548535.1 of Steroidobacteraceae bacterium. Taxonomy (GTDB): domain Bacteria; phylum Pseudomonadota; class Gammaproteobacteria; order Steroidobacterales; family Steroidobacteraceae; genus JADGHX01. Next base: position 15,222 of record DASZSS010000250.1, on the reverse strand, counting down.
CGATGACGGTCGTGTGCGTGATGATCGCGCCGTCGTGATCGAGGACCGGCACTTGACCTTCCGGATTGATCGCGACGAACCACGGCTCGTGCTGCTCGAACTTGTGCAGGTCGATGTACACGCTCTCGAACTCGAGGCCCTTCTCCTTGAGCGAGATGAGCGCTTTCAGCGAGTTCGCCGCGGGTTCGGCGTGATAGAGCTTCAGCATGGGTCAGCCTCTCTGTGCCAGCATGGCAACGAGCTTGGGATCGAGCTTTGTGGGCATGGCGGCGAGCAGCGCGGCATGGCGCGCTTCCGCCATGGGCCGCCATTCGCCGTGCGTGATGATGTACAGCTCGTCGTTGCGCACGGCGTTCAGCACCAGCGCGCCGACGTCCGCGGGCTCCATCATGCTCGGGAAGTCGACCTTGGTCGCACCGGCGCTCTCGGCCGCACGGAACGCCGCGCCGACGCCGAACTGCGGCGGGCGGTTCTTCGCGAGCTCGTGGATGTTCGTGCGCACGGGGCCGGGGCAGAGCACCGACACGCCGATGTTCTCCTGCGCGAGCTCGCCGCGAATAGTTTCGGAGATCGCGACCACGGCCGCCTTCGCCGCCACGTAGATAACGAACTGCGCCGGCATGGGCACGAGCGCCGCGAGCGACGCGGTGTTGACGATGTGGCCTCCCTCGCCGTGCGCGCGCATGCGCGGCAGGAACGTCTGCAAACCGTTGATGACGCCGCCGAGGTTCACGGCCATGCCGAAATCCCAGTCCGCGTACGTGATGCCTTTGAACGGTCCTTGAATCCCAACGCCGGCATTGTTCACCAGCACGTGCACCTTGCCGAAGACTCGTTCCGCCTCGTCCGCCGCGGCGGCCAGCGCGCTCCGGTCGGTGACGTCGACGCGCACGGCATGCACGCTGCCGGACTGGCCCCGCTCCGCGAAGCGCGCGCGTGCCTCGTCGATATGATCCTGCCGCAGGTCGGCGAGGACCACCCGCATGCCGGCGTCGACGAACGCGCCCGCGATGCCGAGTCCGATGCCGCTCGCGCCGCCGGTGATGAATGCCGTTTTGCCTTTTGTCTCTTTCATACCGTGGCTCCAGTGCACGTCTACGCGTGCAGAGTCTGTATGTCAGGAGATGCGCGCGCGTCGAGCGGCACCCTTGCCGTTGCGCCGGGGTTTCGCCGCCGCAAGCACGTGTATCCGCTGCTCGGCGCGCACGCGGCGCGGGCCGCGGTACAGCTCGTGCTTCTCGGCGCACTCCCACAAGTTGCTGAGCGCTTCCTGCAGCGGCACGACTTGGTCGGCCCTCACGTTCGCGAGCAACTGGGATTCGAGCCGTGCGGCGACCTTCAGCGCATCCGCAAACAGCTTCTCTCCCGCGGCCGTGAGGCGTGTATGCAGGATGCGCCGGTGCTCCCGACTCGCCTCGCGCTTGATGAGCCGCTTGCGTTCGAGCGGGGCGAGGATCTCCAGGATCGACTGCGGGCGCACGCCGATCTCGCGTGCCAGCTCCGCGGCGGACACTTCACGCCGATCGCGCAGGCGAAGCATCATCAGGAATTGCGTGGGAGTGAGATCGAGCTCGGCGAGCGCGACTTCGACGCAGCTCCGTACCGCGAGCTCGGCGCGCTTCAGCAGATAGAGTGTGCCCACCGGCGATTCGCGCATGAACACTCCGATCCATCTCGTGCAGTGTGTCCTTGCGTTGGACCCTATAAGGGAACCTGTCATTCGGGCAAGCGCCTCGGCGGCTCCTTGCAGCGACGGACTCATGTCATTGCGCGCATGGACGGTCGCGTGCGCGCGGCGCTCGACGAGACGCGGGAGTAGTACGAGCAGCACCTCATTGGACGCCCGCGTGCGCGCGGCGCTCGGCTTGACGTCGGTTCGGCCGAATAGTCAGACTTGTTTTTCACTCTCCGGGGGGAAGCGCTTGGTGACAGGTCGAACGTTCCTGTGCGTCTTCGTGTTGCTCGCCGCCATGTGCGCGCACGCGGCGCCGCCGCGACTCGAAAAGCAAGGCACGGCGATGCGCTTGATCGTGAAGGGCGAGCCCATGCTGCTCCTCGCCGGCGAGCTCGGAAACTCGAGCGCATCGAGCGCGCGATACATGGAGCCGCACTGGGCGCGGCTGCGCCGCATGCACCTGAACACCGTGCTCGCGCCCGTCTCGTGGGAGCTGATCGAGCCCGTCGAGGGACAGTTTCGCTGGGATTCCGTCGACGCGCTGGTGAAAGCGGCGCGCGCCCACGATTTGAAGCTCGTGCTGCTCTGGTTCGGCGCGTGGAAGAACAGCATGTCGACCTATGTACCCTCGTGGGTGAAGCGCGATCAGCAGCGCTTCCCGCGCGCGCAGCTCCCGAACGGTGCAAGCGTGGAGATTCTTTCAGCGTTTTCCGCAACGACCCGCGACGCCGATGCGCGTGCATTCGCCGCGCTGCTGGATCATCTGAAGCGCACCGACGAGAAAGAGAACACGGTGCTGATGGTTCAGGTCGAGAACGAAATCGGCATGTTGCCGGTCGCGCGCGACTACAGCCCGGAGGCCACGCGCTTGTTTCGCGAGCCCGTGCCGGAGCCGCTCCTGAGCGCGCTGGCCGCGCGCGGTGCGGGCTTGGAACCGGAGCTGCGCCAGCTCTGGGAAGAGCATGGAGCCCGCCGCAGCGGAACGTGGACCGAAGTATTCGGCGACGGCGATGCCGCGGCCGAAGTCTTCACGGCGTGGCACTACGCGCGCTTCGTCGAAGCGCTGGTGAGCAAGGGCAAGGCCGCCTATCCCTTGCCGATGTATGCGAACGTTGCGCTCAACCGGCCGTCGCGCGCGCCGGGCGAGTATCCGAGCGGCGGCCCGCTGCCGCACTTGCTGGACGTGTGGAAGGCGGGCGCTCCGTCTCTCGACTTCCTGGCGCCCGATATCTACTTCCCGAACTTCGTCGATCTCGCCGCGCGCTACCGGCGCGCCGACAATCCGCTCTTCATTCCGGAAGCCAACAACGCCGACCGGAGCGAGGTGCCGGCGAACGCGTTCTACGCGTTCGGCAAGCTCGATGCGATCGGTTTCGGTCCCTTCGCCATCGATTCGGTGGACGAGAATCCACCCAAGAGCCTGGTCGACGCGTATGCGGTCCTCGAGCAACTGAGCCCGCACATCCTCGCGAGCCAGGGGCTCGGCAAGATGTCGGGGTTCAAGCCGCGCGTGCTGTTCGATGGCACGGTGCTGGACATGCCCGTCACCGAGACCCTCGGGCCGTATCGATTCACGGTCACGTTCGTCGACACGCAGTCGCCGCGGGATCAGCAGCAGACGGCGAGCCACGGCGGGCTCATCATCCAGATCGGTCCCGAAGAGTACCTGGTCGCGGGCAGAGGAATGATCGTGACCGTGGAGCCCGCGGGCGAGGGGCCGCCGCAGGCCGGCATCGACAGTGCCTGGGAAGGCACGTTCGATGAGCGCGGCACGTGGGTGCCGGGGCGGCTGCTGAACGGAGATCAGACGCATCAGGGGCGGCATCTGCGCCTTGCGCCGGGCGCGTTCCAGATTCAGCGCGTGCGCTTCTATCGCTATCGCTAGTTTTGCGCGGAAGAGCCGGCGCCGCGGGCGTCAAAGCGCGCGCGCTTGGTCTATCATTCGCGGCAATGGCGAAAGACAGTACGCGCGCGCAGGCTCCGGAGGCGGTAGCGGAGGATTACCCGCCGCTGCGCCCGACGCGCCGGATTCACCGCCGGATCGCGGATCAGCTTGGCATCGATATCGTGTCGGGTCGCCATCCGCCCGGCGCGGTGCTGCCGAAGGAAGTGCAGGCGAGCGCGAAGCTGCGCGTGTCGCGCACGGCGTACCGCGAGGCCGTGCGCATCCTCACCGCGAAGGGACTGGTCGAGAGCCGGCCGAAGGCGGGCACGCGCGTCAGTCAGCGCCACCGCTGGAATTTCCTGGATCCGGACGTGCTCGCGTGGGTGTTCAGCAGCGAGCCGAGCGAGGACTTCGTCCGCGCGCTGTTCGAGCTGCGCGAGATCGTCGAGCCGCAGGCGGCCGCGCTCGCCGCTCAACGGCGCACGCCCGAGCAGCTCGCGCGCATGGAGCAGGCGCTCGAACGAATGATTCGCCACAGCTTGTCGACGCCCGAGGGGCGCGCGGCGGATGAGTCCTTTCACGCGGAGATCCTGAAGGCGGCCGGCAACGAGCCGCTCCTGAGCCTCAGCTCCTCGATCTGCGCCGCGATCCGCTGGACCACCATCTTCAAGCAACGCCGCCGCCCCGTGCCGCGCGATTCCAGTCAGGAGCATCGCCGGCTCTACGCGGCCATCGCTGCAGGCAACGCGCAGCACGCCTCCGATGCCGCGCGTGAGCTGATTCAGAGTGCGCTACAGGACACGCGCAGCCTGCTCGAGGGCGGCGACAGCGCGTAGCCGTCTCAGCTCTTCCCGAGCGCCAAGAAGTTGGGCCCGCGCTCCGCTTCGAGCTTCGCGAGCTGCTCGCGATGAATCTCGCGCACGCGCGCCGGCGTGATGGCTTCCGATCGATCCAGGTCGATCGTCACGCGCGCGTGAGGGCGCCTCGCGTGACACTCGCGGTGCTCACTCGACGACGCGCTTGTATTCCTTCCCCGCTTCGAGCTGCGCGTTCTCGTCCACCTGATTGAGCAGCGCGAGCGTGCTCGCGTCGACTTTCGACGGGTAGGCGCGCGCGAACTCCTGCAGGCTCATCGCACGCGAGAGCTTCACGATCTCGATGCGCTTCGGCTGAATGTGCAGCGCGTCCGGGTCCTTCAGCGCGCCGAAGCTCTCGATCGTCTGCAGAAAGACACTCTGTTGTCCGCTGTAACGGCCGGTCGGCGCATAGCCGACGATCTGGTAGGTCGCGTTCTGATACGACACGTAGCTCACGAGTCCCCGCACGGCACCCTGTTGAGTCTGCGCCGCGAATTCCGCAACGACCGCGGGTAAGCCGTTCACCGTCTTGTGCACCAACTGGCCGCCCTGTACGCCCTGTTGACCGAGGAACTGCTGTATCGCCTGCGCGGGATCGCCGTGGCCGAGCGAGAGCTGAATAGCGGCATCCTGCTGCGGCGAGACGGCGACCACCGCCTGCGGCAAGTTCTGCGTCTTCCAGCCCTTCGGGAAGGTGATCTGGAAGGCCAAGTCAGGATGCAGGAAGCGTGAGCCGTCGAAATACCCTTGTCGCGGGTTGTCCCCGTACACCAATCCCTGGATGTGATTGAGCAAGTCCGCACGGCCGACGCGCGTGCCGTCGAGCGCGCCGGGCGGCAGCTCGGCGATGCGTCGCTCCACGGTCGCGATGCGCTCGCCTTCATCGGGATGCGTCGCTTGCCAGGTCGGCAGCGGGCTGCGGTGTTCCTGCTCGGACAGCTTTTGCAGCGAGCGGAAAACGTCGTCCATTTCCCGCACGTCGTATCGCTGCTGTAACGCGTAGCGGAACCCGAGCTTGTCGGCCTCGCGCTCCGCGTCACGGCCGTACTTCAGGAAAAGCAGCTGCAGGCCGGAACCGAGGAGGTTGCCGAACTGCTGCAGCTCGGGGGCGATGATCATGCCCAACCCGAGCCCGAGCTGCGCGATCTGCGCGCGGCTGATCTGCTGCACCGAGTGGCGCGCGGTGACGTGGCCGATCTCGTGTCCGAGCACGGCGGCGAGCTCCGCTTCGGAATCCATGTAGGTCATGAGCCCGCGGGTGACGAAGATGAAGCCGCCGGGCAGGGCGAACGCATTCGGTGTCGGGTCATCGATAACCTGGAAGCTCCAGGGAAGGCGCGGACGCTCGCTGTGGGTGGCGAGCGTGGTGCCGACCTCGTTCACGTACGCCTGTAGCGCGTCGTTCTTCACGATGCCGATGCTCTGGCGCGTTTGCTCCGCCGCTTGCTTGCCCATCTCGATTTCCTGGGATTCCGAGACGAGCGCGAGCTGAGGTCTCCCGGTCACCGGGTTGGTGGCGCAGCCCGCCAGGGTCAGGGAAGTAGCGGCGGCGAGCAGCAGCGCGGGGAGGCGGGAGGCGCGTCGGTGGAGCATGAGCATGGATTCCCGTCCGGCAGCCACCCGCTCACGAGCAAATTGCATACCGATAATTGTTTGGACACGAGCGTGAACGCCGGCTCGGCGGCCGCGGTCAGAGGGGCGGTCGGGAAGTGGATGGACGCCGTGCACCAGGCGTCTACAATGAAGCCTCCCGCGAGAAATCCGGACGAGAATGAGCGGGATCACGATGACGGACTTGGCACCCATTCTGGCCCTCGTAATGGCTGCGATATCCATCATCATCAGCCTCGTGCCCCGACGGCGGCACGTGTCGCGGCCGCCGGAACACCGGCACCTGTACTGGGACTCGCGCGCCGCCTGTGCGGAAATCGCGGCCAGCGTTCGTCGCGGTCCGCAGCCGCGTCGGATGGAACGCAGGTTGGCCGCACGCCCGGACAACTCGCGCGAGGTCCGTTGACGCCGCAAGAGCTCGGGGTTCAGTCAATCCGCAGGTCGGCGGTTCAGTGAAGGGTCGTGCAGCGCCGAACTGACCGTTGCGGCTCGCGCGCGCTGAAACAGCGTCCGCGCGCGACGAAGCGTCGTGCGACGCGGCTTGCGGCAGGGGTCGTGCTGCTACCATCGACGGCCCCAGCAAAGCTCGCAAAGTCCCCCCATGCGTACTCGAATCCAGTTTGTCGGCTTGGCTGCATGCCTCGCCATGGCCGCATCCGCGTTGGCAGAGGCCGCGCCTGCAACGTCGGTCGAAGCACGGCTTGCCGCGCAGAACGCGCTCTTCGAAGAGCAGTACGAATTCGATCTGCAAGCGCATCCCGAATTCGCGACGGCGCGCGGCGACTATCGCTTCAACGACAAGCTCAACGACTACTCGCTCGCGGCGATCCGCCGGCAGCATGCGGGCGATGAGTCGTTCCTGAAGCGCCTGAAGGCCATCCCCGTCGACGGCTTCCCCGAGCAGGACGCGCTGTCGCACGCCGTCCTGCAGCGCACGCTCGAGCAGCGCCTCGCGAACTACGACTTCAAGGAGTACGCGATGCCGGTGAGCCAGGTGGACGGCCCGCATCTGCACTTCGCGGACCTGCCGCTCGCCGTGCCGTTCGATACGGTGAAGCACTACGAGGATTACATCTCCCGCCTGCATCAAATTCCGAACGCATTCCGGCAGACCGAGGACGTGCTGCGCGCGGGAATGAAAGAACACCTGATGCCGGTGCGCTTTCTGCTCGAGAAGGTCCCGGAGCAGTGCGCGGGCGTGATCGCGGCCAATCCGTTCCTGCTGCCGACCAAGAAATTTCCGGCAAGCATCTCGCCGGCGGATCGGGAGCGTCTGACCAAGGCGATCACCGACGCGGTGACGAACGAAGTGCTGCCGGCGTATCGGGAATTCAGCGCGTTCATCGCCAAGGAATACGCGCCGCGTGGGCGCACGACGCTCGCGGTGACCTCGCTGCCGGGCGGGGAGAATCGGTACCGCAACGACATCGTGTATCGCACGACGCTCACCGATCTCACGCCCGAGCAGATTCACGAGATCGGGTTGCGCGAGATCGCGCGCATCGAAAGCGAGATGCTCGCGATCGCGCGCAAGCTGGGGTACGCGGATCTCGCCTCGTTCCGCGAGTCGTTGCGGAAGAACCCCGCCTACCAGCCGCACTCCGAGCAGCAGATCGTCGACTACTTCCGCAACGCCATCGCGCAGATGCAGCCCAAATTGCCGGAGCTGTTCGGCTTCATTCCCAATTCTCCGGTGACCGTCGAGCCGATTCCCCCGTTCGACGCGGCGGCGGCGACGCACTATCAGGCCGGCACGCCCGACGGCAAGCGCCCTGGACGCGTCGTGGTCGCCGTGTCTCATTTCGAGCAACGCTCGCTCGTTCTGGACGAGGCCGTCGCGTATCACGAAGGCGTGCCGGGCCATCACCTGCAGCGGTCGGTCGCGCAGAGCCTGCCGGGCTTGCCGAAGTTTCGCCGCTACGGCGGCAACTCCGGGTACTCGGAGGGCTGGGCGCTCTACGCCGAGGAGCTCGGCAAGGAGGTCGGCCTCTACCAGGATCCGGTGAGCGACTACGGGCGGCTCTCGAGCGAGCTGTTCCGCGCCGTGCGGCTCGTCGTGGACACGGGCATTCACGCGAAGGGATGGTCGCGCGAGCAAGTGGTCGATTTCTTCCGCAAGACCGATGCCGTGGACGAGCCGACGATCCAGTCCGAGACGGACCGCTACATCGCGTGGCCGGGCCAGGCGCTCGCCTACAAGCTGGGCCAACTGAAATTCCGTGAGCTGCGCGAGCGCGCCAAACGCGAGCTCGGACCGGCGTTCGATCTGCGCGAGTTCCACGATGAAATGCTGAATGGCGGCGTGCTGCCGCTCGACCTGCTCGATGCGCGCACCAACCGCTGGATCGCGTCGCGCAAGGCCCGCGCCTCGCAGTGACGACGGAGCGGGGCGAGTCTGCACAGCGTTCGGGCGCGTACCGAGCCGCCGGGGGCGCCAGCCCGCGCGGCCTCCGGTTTCCACCCTGTGCAATTCCCGCTGCCGGGTGAGTCAAGACGGGGAGCCCGGCGCAGCTAACGTTCCCCCTCCGCTCAGTCGCGGGGGGAGAACTAAAACATGTCGATAAATCGAATTTCGGGGAAGGGCTCGAAGGCCGTTGCCTTTGCGGTTCGCGCCATCCTGGCGGCCGGTCTCACGAGCGCCGCTGTCGCGCAGAACGCGCCTTCCGAGCAGGAAGACACTCTGCAAGAGGTGGTCGTGACCACCGCGCAATTCCGCGAGCAGAACGTTCAGGAAACGCCGCTGGCCATCACGGCCATCTCGGCCGGAATGCTCGAAGCGCGCAGTCAAACCAACATCACCGAGCTCACGAACCAAGCACCGAACGTGACGCTCAACGCGCAGGGGCCGACCTTCGGGCCGTCCATCGCGGCGTCGATTCGCGGCATCGGTCAGGTGGATTTCAATCCGGCGCTCGAGCCGGGCGTGGGCATCTACGTCGACGACGTGTATTACGCGACGCTCACCGGCTCGATGCTCGACCTTCTCGATCTCGACCGCGTCGAGATTCTGCGTGGACCGCAAGGCACGCTGGCGGGCCGCAACTCCATCGGCGGCGCGGTGAAGCTCTATTCGAAGAAGCCCAAAGGGGATGGCAGCGGCTACCTCGCAGCGACGTACGGCTCGCGTGATCGCGTGGACCTGCGCGGCAGCACGGACTTCGCGCTGGCCGACAACCTGTTCGCGCGAGTCGCGGGCGTGAGCAAGCGCCAGCGCGGCTACATCGCGCGCCGCGATTACGGCTGCGACTTTCCGAACAGCGGGATCCCGGCGCTGCGCTCGGCGATTGCCGGCTGCGTCATCGACTACGACAGCAATGTGAATCTCGATGCCGTGCGCGGCGCGTTGCGCTGGGTCGCGACGGACGCGCTGGAGATCAATCTCGCGGTCGACTATACGCATGACGATCGCAACCCGACCGGCACCGTGCTCGTCGACGGCAGCCCGCAGGTGCGGCCGAACGTGCAGCCGGTGCCCGGCGCGACGAACATTCCACTCTCGACGTTCGTCGTTCCGAAAGGCTCGTATTACAACTACGCGGGCTACTACAGCCCGCCCGGCACGACGACGACGGGCGCACCGCTGCTGGAGACGCGCGCCGACCCGCGGCAGTTCTTCGACGGCTGGGGCACCTCGCTCCAGGCCGACTGGTCCTTGAGCGACTCGCTGTCGCTCGTTTCGATCAGCGCGTACCGCGAGTACGACAGCGGCTTCTCGAACGACAACGATCTGTCGCCACTCGCGAGCTCGCTCGGTGTCGGCACGCTTCCGTTCCATTCCTTCAGCCAGGAGCTGCGTTTGAACGGCGGGTTCGCGGGTCGCTTCGAGTACACGCTCGGCGCGTTCTACATGGACCAGCAGTCGCGGTACGAGTCGTGGCAGGACCTGCGCTACACCGGGCCGCTGCAGTTCCAGCAGAACGATGTGGTCAATGCGGACACGCAGGCTGCGTTCGCGCATCTCGCGTATCACATGACCGACAAGCTCACGGTGACCGGTGGTTTGCGCTACACGGAAGAGCACAAGGACTACACGTTCGTACGCCGCACGCGCGACGGTGCGCCGCATCCCGCGCTGGGCGTGCTCGATGGCTTGAAGAGCAACTACGACGGCAACAACCTGGACTATCGCATCGCCGGGCAATACAACTGGACGGACGCAGTGATGACGTACCTGCAGTTCTCCACCGGCTTCAAGGGCGGCGGCGTGAGCCCGCGACCCTTCATCCCCGGGCAGGCGGTGCCGTTCGATCCCGAGACGCTGGATTCGTACGAGCTCGGCGTGAAGTCCGACTGGTTCGATCACGCGCTGCGTGTGAATACCTCGGTCTTCTTCAGCAAGTACGAAGACCTGCAGCTCGGTCTGCAGACGTGCCCGCAATTCGGCGGCACGGGCTCGCCGTGCGGCGCCTGGGCGAACGCGGGCGATGCGGAGATCAAGGGGCTCGAGCTCGAGTCGGTGATCCGGCCGATCGATCATCTGCTGATCGATGCGTCGTACAGCTACATCAAATTCGATTACACCTCGATCAACCCGGCGGTCGGCGGTCCGACTCGACCCACGGGCATCCAGCTCAACTATCGTCCGCCGTACATGCCGACGCGGAAGTGGAGCCTGGGGATGCAGTACGAGATCTCGCTCGGCGAGCGCGGCACGATCACGCCGCGTATCGACATGAGCTATCAGGGTGATCTCTACACGAACGGCAACAACCTGGCGACCAATCGGATCGCGAGCTACACGATCGGCAATGCGCGCCTCACGTGGCGTGCACCCGATGAAAAGTGGGAAGCGGCGCTCGAGCTGACCAACTTCACGGACGAGTATTACTTCCTGAGCCGCACCGACCAGTACACCGGTGCCGGCCATTCGGACGGGCAGCCCGGTCGGCCGCGCGAATGGGGCTTCACGATTCGGCGTAACTTTTAGCAGGGGGCGCGGGCGCGCCACGGAGGGCGCGCACCGCGACCAGCCGACGCCTGCGCGGTCGCGATGCAAAGTCTCGGTCGGTGATTCCGCTGGGGGCCGCGAGGGCACCTGCCGTGTGTCATCTACGTTTACGCGAGAGCAATGCCGTCGACGCGATGATTGAGCTTTTCGTGTTTATAAATTCTGGTTACACCCTGAGTAACCGTCATGCCCGCGGGGCAAAAGCGGCGGCTCGAAGGCGCGGCGGGCTTACTGCGCGCCGCCGCTGTCAGTCGCTTGTTCGGTGACGGCTGCGGCAGCGGGCACCGCGGCCGATTTCGAATTGTCCTGCGTCGAGGGCTGCCGTTCCGTCGATGGCTGCTGATCGGCGCTTGATGCGGCGACCGGCTTCGCATCGGTGGGCTGTGCGTCGCTCGGCGGCGGCCCCGGTAGCGGCTCGGCGGCGAGCGTTGCGGCGTTCACGACCGACGGATCGTCACGCAGCTTCAAGTACAGCCCCTCCTTCCCGGGACGCGGAACGGGCAACGCGCGTCCTGGAAATCCAGGCGGCACCTGCACGGCTTCCTTGAACTCCGGGTTGCCCGCGACCGAGTCGACGAGGAACAGGTTTGCGCCCGTGAGCTTGCACGCCTCATCGGGCGTCGCCGGGCATTGCAGGCTTTTCAGCTCGGGCAGGCGGACGAGCGTGGCGAGCGGCTGCCAGTCCCCCGGTACGCCGTTCGCAATCACCCGGAACTTCAATGGACCAAACGCCGACGCGCCGAACGCCTTTGCTGGATCGAACGTCGCCACGGCGACTCTTGCGTCCGAGAGCATGAGCCCACGATTGGCGAGCGTGAGCAGCGTCGAGAACGCCTCGTTGTCGGTGGCCACTTCGATGCTCTCGTCGCGGCCGATCGTGCTCGGCACCTTCGCACGCACGGAGAACACGAGCTGCGCGTCCTGCGGTAGCTGATTGTCACCCGTGAGGCGGATGTTGCTGTCGGCGTTGCCCGCGGACGGCTGAACACTCTTGCCGAGCAGCTCGACGCGCGGCCGCGGCGCGCCCACGGCAACGTTGACCGTGAATACGCGGCCGTCGCGAAGGGTGACTTTCGCCTTGGTCGATTCGCCTTGCGTCAGCGCGGTTTCGAAAGGCGAGGGGGCGCTCGCGGCGCCTGCCGATGCAGTCATGCTCACCGGCATCGAGCTCGCACCGGGCGAGGAGGCATTCTGTGGATTCGCATCCGCCGGCGCGGCGCCCGTATCCTCACTCGCTGGCTTCAGTCGCATCACCAGCGTATCGCTGCTCGCACCGGGAGCATTCGGCACCGGCACGAGCTCGAAGCCCTTCAGCGTGAGCCCGACGACCTCGTCCAGCCGGCTCCCTTTCAATACACCCTGGGTCTCTCCGGCGTGGATGGAGAAGCTCTCGAGCCGACCGGCTTCGGGAAAAGCGCGCAGCTCGATCGGTTGCGGCTCCTTCGCTCCGTACTGCGAGACGAGCACCGTGAGCTCGCCCGGCTGCGCCTGCTGCAACGGCAGGTTGATGGCCACTTCGTTCGCCTTCACCGGCGACCACTCGACTTGCAGCTCCTTGCCGGCCGGATCCTTCACCATGATGCGATCGATACAGGCGACACTGCCCGCTTGCAGGTGAATCGTGTTCTCGCGCCCGACGATGACCGAGGCATCGTCCTGAGAGGCCGGCATCCACGGCTGCGCGTGCGTGTTCACGAGCTGAAAGCGGGGCCCCTCGAACTTCTCGAAGCCCCAGTACCCGTGCAGCGAGCCCTGCAAGCGATCGTCGAGGCTCGCGCTCGCGAGCGGCGAAGTGTCGACGACGAAGCCGCCCTGCGCCGCATCGGCGGTGGCGGGCAAGTCGATCGTCTGGTTGTTCTTGCCCGTGAGCCGCAGGATGGTGTGATGCGCGTACTCCGTGGAGAACACGAGCGGCGCTCCCTCCACCGGCAGCACGAGTGAATCCCGGCGCGCGCAGTAAATGTCTTTCGGATTCACGGCGTGCAGCGGCGGCGGCTGTGCCTGCTCGATCGCCGGCAGCGAGGCGACGAGCACCGACTTCGGATCGTGAAAGGAGGGCGGCGTGTTCAGCGTCAACTGCAGATGATCGCCCACCGCCGTCGCGAGCGCGGGAATGTACTGATAGTTCGCGACGCGAAACGACTCGAACAGCCGCCCGAGGTCCAGCACCGAGGAAATGTACGGACTGTAGTAGCCGTACTTCGCCTCGGGCGTGTAGCTTGCCGCCATCGCCAGATCGCTCGCCGGTCCCGCCGTGAGCGCCTCGACGATCGAGGTGCTGTGGCCGTCGTTCAGGATCAGCGACTCCTGCCCTTGCATGAGGCACGGCGCCTGGAGCTGCGGAATCTTGTCGAGGCATTTCTCGTCCACGCGAATGCCGAGACTGCGCGCCAGGAGCGGCGTCGTCTCTTTCAGCAGCGCCGGGTTACCGGCGTTGAGCCTGCGGATGGCGGTGAGATAGCGGTCGAGCCGCGAGCGATCGAGCGTCGCCTGATTCAAATCCTGCGAGGCGCGCACGAACGCCCCGGGCCGCCCGCGCACCGCGTTGACGAGCGTCTTGAAATCGCCCCCCGTCTCGGGCGCGAGAAAGATCAGCGTCTGCTGCGCGCCTTCCGGTACGCTGACGCTCAGCCCCTTCGTCGCACAGTTCTTCTTCCACACCTCGCAGCGGAAGAACCAGCTCTTCGGCGGCGGATTGGTCGGGCCGCGCAGGAAGCCCACCACGAGCACGTAGTGCTCGGATTGCGTTTCCGGGAATTCGGCGCGGATCGCGAGCACGTCGCCCGCGGCGAGATGCGGCACCTCGGCGACCGGCAGCGTGGTGCCGGCGCGCGTGACGTTGACCTGGAGCTTGGGGCCGGTGAGATCGAACGGCGCCGAACCGGCCATGCTCGCGTCCACGATGAAGAGCGCCGCCGCGCAGGCGAGCAGCGCTTGGCAAAGTCGTCGGCTCATGATGGCGAATCGTAGGGGAGAGACCCGCGCGCGCCAACCGGCCCTGTCGCGGTTCGCAGACTGCGCGAAGTGAGAGCGCGCTATCGCGCCGAGCCGCGCCTCGAGCGAAGCCGCAGCGCTTGCGTTCGCGTTCGCGCGAGCGGCGTGTCCTCTGCGCGCCACTCGCGTGCAGTCACTTCTTCACCTTGCTGTAGTCGTACCAGACCGCTTCGATGTTGTTGCCGTCGGGGTCGTGCACGAATGCGGCGAAGTACCCCGGCCAGTAGTCGCGATAGCCGGGGCCGCCGTTGTCCTTGCCTCCCGCGGCGAGCGCCGCCTCGTAGAAAGCCTCGACCTGTTCGCGGCTCTGCGCCTCGAAGGCGAGGTGTGTCGGCACGACCTGCGCGTTCTTGCTGATCCAGAAATCCGTGTTCTTGCCGTCGTTGAAGCCGGCGGCTTCGCCGTACTCCATGTTGTTCGTGTAGCCGAGCGGCGCGAGCGCTTTCTGATAGAACGCCTTCGCTTTCGGGTAGTCGCTGACGGTGAGGCTCGTGTGCGCAATCATGTGCGGCCCTCCAGAAATGAGCAGGCGGACGGGAGCATGATCCGTTCCGGGGCCACTGCGCCGCGCCGGCGGTCTGACGGATTGACACCTGGCTGAAACTTCCTGGACGGTAGGCGCACATCAGTTGCGGCCGCAGCTTCAGCGATCGAACGTCGCGCCATTCGCCCAGGTCCCGATCGCACCTTCTCGTTCTCCACACTTCACGCGCACGTTTCGCGCGCGCTGCGGCATGTCGCCGCGCCTCTATCGGCGCGCTCGATTGGGGACTGCGGCCGCGTCGATGCGGTGACTGCCAGTCATAGCCAGTTCCGCGCTGTGGACAGCGCGGCGGCTCACGCCAGATTTCATTGAGGGATCGCCCCCCGATTCCATTGCAGATAACGAGGCCGGCATTCGCGCCGGAGGTAAAACCGCGCCGACCACGGACGGCCAGGCGCACGAGGGGGGATGTTCATGTCTCGTTATTCGTACGATTCTCGTTCCGTTGCCGCGGCGGTGGCTGCGGCACTCACCGCGTGCTATCCGGCCGTGAGCCCGGCGCAGGAGGGTGAGCAGGGCGCCGGCAAGGCCGATGCGTCCGCGGTGCAGGAGATCACGGTCACCGGCTCGCGCATCGTCCGGCGCGATCTCGAAGCGGCGAGCCCGCTCGTCACGGTGGAAGATCAGGCGTTCGAGCAGAACAGCACGCTGGCGGTCGAAAGCGTGCTGAACAAGCTGCCGCAGTACGTTCCGGCGAACACGCAGTTC
>DASZSS010000249.1:0-35971 GCA_035548535.1 Steroidobacteraceae bacterium | reverse complement strand
AGCCGCGCACCTTTCACCCGGCGCTGCTTCATCTCTCTCAGTTCGTCGCTGTCGCTCATTCCGGCCTCGTCTTGGAGCATCCGGAATCCTTCGACCGCGCGCAACCGGAAAAGTGTCACCCATTTAGTGGATTCTCAATAGTTCCGCTTCCCTTCGGCCCTCAGCCGCTTAGCGGCTCACCCAGCTTCCAAGATGTTCCGCCGAGTTTCACGGCGACCCGACAGTCGCCTGGCTCGGGCGGCTGTAGGGTCAATTCGCTGTTTCCCGCGTATGTCGCGTCCGAGTGAACTGCGATCTATCGCGGCTGGCGCATTGCTCGCGGTGCTGACGTGCGCAGCAAGGGCGGAAGACGTGGTGAGCGTTGCAAACGTGCAGGTCGCGGTCGTGCACGAATTTCATCATCCGTGGCGAGGGCTCGAAGGCGCCGAGCCCGGTATCGTGACGATCGGTCGCGATGGCGCTCTGTATGGCACGACCGCAGCAGGAGGCACGTACGGCGCGGGCACCGTATTCAGAATCAAGCCGGGCGGCGCGTTCGAGACGCTGCACGTTTCTCAGTTCGCGGTCATCGGGATCGGCACGCAGGGCACGGTCGTGAGCCGCACGTCGCTCACGGCTTTCGTTGCGCAAGGTCGGCCCGTGTTCGGGCTCGTCGCTGCGCGCGACGGCTATTTCTATGGATTGATCCAGGGCTGGGGGCGAAGCGCGGGGGCTGACGCGCCGAGCCTCATGTACCGGTTGCGGCCCGGAGAGCCCGTGGAGCAAGTGCAGCTCTTTGCAAACGAGATACAGGACCCGACTCTCGCAGGACCGATTGTTCCGGATTCGCGTGACGGCAGCTTCTACGTCACATTCAGAAAAAGCGGCGTTCATCACCAGGGCGTGATTTACCGGATTTCCGTGGGTCACTGAGCGTAGGCGCCCCGCGAATTCCTCATCGGCCACGCGGGCTGGCAGGCCATGCTGACCGTCGAGCAGTAAGCCTCGGCGTGACCGAGCGCATGACTGCAGTGGTTGGGAACGACGCCACACCTGTGCGAGCCAGCGGGGTGCAACTCTTGCTCACCTCAGCCGATTGACAACGTAGTCAGATGATGTAATCGTTGTCCGACAACGTTGTCAGAAAACGCAAGCATGTTGAACGTTCCGATTACGTCCAGCCTGGCATTCCGTACCGCCTTCAAAACCTACAAGCACAGCGGCTACACCGACAATGCGCCGGCGAAGGATGCGAACGACGACGACAGCCGCGCGGGGCGCGCGCACTTGCTGTGGACACCGACCGAGTCGATAACAACAACCGGCGGACCGGAACAGCGGCACGGGCTTTCTTGCCGTGCCTCGCACTTACGGCGCGCGAGTGAGGGTGCACTTCTGATGAGACGAGTTGCTTCATCCATTACGGCGCTGCTGTTCTACCTCGCGCTGGCCTGGGCGCCGCTCGCCCAGGCCGCCGATCGCGTGCGCGTCGCGGAGGGTCTGCTGGAGGGCGCGCCGGCGCAGCCGGATGGGTTACGCATGTTTCTCGGCATTCCGTTTGCGCGAGCCCCGCTCGGTGCCCTTCGCTGGCGTGCCCCACAGGATGCGACCGCCTGGAAAGGCATTCGCAAGGCGGATGCGTTCGGACCGCATTGCATGCAGGAGGCCGTGTTCGCCGACATCGAGTTCCGTTCGCAGGAAACGAGCGAAGACTGTTTGTACCTGAACGTGTGGACCACCGCGAAATCGGCACGCGAGCGTCGCCCGGTACTGGTGTACCTGCATGGTGGCGGTTTCATCGCGGGTGATGGATCCGAGTCTCGTTACGATGGCGCCAGCATGGCGCGTCAGGGCATCGTCGTCGTCACGCTGAACTATCGGCTGGGTGTGTTCGGTTTCCTCGCGCATCCCGAGTTGTCTCGCGAAACCCCGTACCACGGCTCCGGAAACTACGGCTTGCTGGATCAGGCCGCCGCGCTGCGCTGGGTGCGAAAGAATATCGCCGCGTTCGGTGGTGATCCGGAACACATCACCATAGCGGGCGAGTCGGCCGGCTCCATCTCGGTGAGCGCGCTCATGGCCTCGCCGCTGTCGCGCGGCTCGATCGCCGGCGCAATCGGCGAGAGCGGCTCGATTCTCGGCGCACTCTCGGCTGTACCGCTCGCGCAAGCCGAATCCGCAGGACAGGACTTTGCGGCGCATGCCGGCGCGAAATCGCTGGCGGAGCTGAGAGCACTGCCCGCCGCAAATCATGGCAGCGGCTCGCAGCCGCGCAGCGCGCTTCGCGCCAACCGTCGACGGATACTTCCTGCCCGAGTCGCCGTTCGAGATCTATCGCAAGGGTCAGCAGGCGCGGGTTCCGCTGCTGGCCGGATCCAATTCGGAGGAGATGAGCGCTGCCGCCGTGCTCGGCCCTGAGCCCGCCACGCCGGAGGGCTATCACCGCGCGGTCGAGAAGCTTTATGGCGACCAGGCGGAGGTTGTCCTGAAAGCGTATCCCGTCGGGTCCGATCGTGAGTCCGTCCTCGATGCAGCTCAACAGTTGGCCAGCGATCGCTTCATCGCGCACAGCACCTGGAAGTGGGTGCAGCTCGTCACGGAGCATGGCGAGCAGCCAACGTTCTATTACCGATACACACGCAAACGTCCGCCGCTCACGGCGCAGGCGGCCGCGCGGCTCGAGCCGCGCGCTCGCGAGCTGGGTTTTCCAATCACCCCGGCGCGCGGTGCCGTGCATGCTGCCGAGATCGAATACGCGCTCGGGAATCTCGATTTGCATCCGATCTACCAGTGGCAGACCGACGATTACACAGTCTCACGGGCAATGCAGGCGTACTTCGTCAACTTCATCAAGACCGGCGATCCCAACGGCCAGTTGCCGCGCTGGCCGGCCTACGAATCGGGGTGGCGCATGCTCATCGACGTGCAGCCGCGTGCCGAGCTGGACACGGAAGCAGAGCGCCGGCGCGCGCTCGATGGGCTGCTGCTGATCGACAGACGATGAGGTCGTCCAAGGACATGCGGCATGCCTACGTTCGTGGCAGCATGCCGCAGAAGGTGTGCGAGAACAGATGCAAATTGAGCTCTATCGCTTTGCACGATGTCGCGGGAGCCGTCGGTGTCTCGATCAAGATCGTGTCGCGCGTCCTCAACATCACGACCTCTCGGTGATTGCCACGTTCATGGGCAGTGCTCACGAGCGCGTCTCGATTCCGGAACGCGTCGTGCGGGAATGACTTGATGCATCGGGGAGCGAAGATGCGAATTCTGTTGATCGCCTTACTACTGTTGCCGATATGTGCGACCGCCGACTCGACATCCTCTGACGACGGCGTACAGCAACGCGTCGAGTCGATCCTGTCTCGCATGACGATCGAAGAGAAGATAGACATGCTCGGCGGCGTGCGCGGCTTCGACGTGCCCGGGGTGCCACGCCTCGGCGTTCCTTCACTGGCGACGGCCGACGGTCCGTTCGGTGTGCGTCACGGCTCGCGCAGTAACGTGATGGCGGGTGGCATCGCGCTCGCGGCGACGTGGAACACGGCGCTGGCGGAAGAGGTCGGGCGCGAAGTCGGGCGCGATGCGCGGGCGCGCGGCGTCCACTTCCTGCTCTCGCCCGGCATGAACATCTATCGCTCGCCGCTCAACGGGCGCAATTTCGAGTATCTCGGTGAGGACCCTTGGCTCGCTTCGCGCCTCGTCGTGAGCTTCGTAAACGGTGTGCAGAGTCAGGGCGTGGCGGCCACTGCGAAGCACTACGTGGCGAACGACTCCGAGTTCGCACGTCACACGCTCGATGCGCGCATCGACGAGCGCACACTGCGTGAAATCTACTTGCCGCCTTTCGAGGCGGCAGTGCGCGAGGCTCGCGTAGCGGCCGTCATGAGCTCGTACAACCTCGTGAATGGCGAGCACATGACGCAAAACCGTCACCTGAACCTCGAGATTCTCAAGAGAGACTGGAAGTTCGCCGGTGTGTTGATGTCCGATTGGGGTGCCACGTACGACACGCTCGCCGCCGCGAATGGTGGGCTGGACCTCGAGATGCCCTCGGGCAAGTACTTGAACCGTGCGACGCTCATGCCGCTGATCCAATCCGGCGAGGTCTCGCGCGCTACGATCGATGACAAGGTGCGCCGGATCTTGACGACGATGGCGCGCTTTGGATGGCTCGATCGGCCGCAACTCGACGCGTCCATTTCGGTGCTGAATGCGCAAGGCCGCGTGGCAGCTCTGCAGACAGCGCGCGAGGGAATCGTGCTGCTCAAGAATGAGCGGGGCGTGTTGCCCCTCGACGCATCCCGTGCGAAGCGCATCGCAGTGATTGGCCCCGGTGCTTATCCCGCCGTACCTCACGGGGGTGGCAGTGTCACGGTCGTTCCGTTCCATGCAGTGAGCTTTCTCGAGGGCGTCAGCACTCGCGCAGGGACGACGAGTGTCGTGCAGTATGCGCGCGGCATTCCGGAGCTGCGGCGCGTGGCGCGTTCCACGGCGTTCGAGACCGCCGCGAGCGGCGGCAAAGCCGGTCTCACCGTAGAGCAGTTCGACAACGCGGACCTTGCCGGCCCGCCGGCGAGCACGACGCTCGCGAAGTACATCGATCAGGGCGCCCCGCTAGATCTCACGCCGTTGGCCCTTGGCGAGTTCGAGTCGAGCTTGACGGAGCTGCGACCGCAATCGGCGCGTTGGACGGGCTTCCACAAGCCGGCTCGCGCCGGCGCACAAGATGTCTTCGTGCAAGTCGGCGGGTTCGGGCGTCGGGTGGGGTATCGCCTGTATGTCGACGATCGGCTGGTCCTCGATCACTGGAATCTCAAGAAGGCGGCGCTGGATATGGCGCGTCTCGATATGGATGCATCGGCGCACAAGGTCGTGCTGGAGTATCACTGCGAGCCGACTGCGATCGACGGGGCGGTGCCGTTCGTACGTCTCGGTATTCAGCCGCGGGGCGCGTGGGTAGAGGCTGCGGCCTTGGAGCTTGCTGCCAAAGCCGATGTTGTCGTGCTCGCCGCAGGGTTCGATGCGAGCAGTGAGACCGAGGACTGGGACCGCACATTTGCATTGCCTCCCGGTCAGGACGAGCTGATCGAGGCGGTCGCGGCACGCAATCCCAACACGGTTCTCGTGTTGACTTCGGGTGGCGGTGTCGACATGAGCGGCTGGCTCGAGCGCATTCCCGCGGTGCTGCAGACCTGGTATCCCGGCCAGGAAGGTGGCACAGCGCTCGCCGAGATCTTGTTTGGCGATGTGAATCCGTCCGGGCACTTGCCAGTGACGTTCGAACGGCGTTGGGAAGACAATCCGGTCTACGGGAGCTACTACCCGCAATCGGGAACGCCGCGCGCGGAGTATCGCGAAGGCGTGTTCGTGGGCTATCGCGGTTACGAGTCGAAGGGGACTCAGCCGCTCTTCGCGTTCGGGCACGGACTTTCGTACACCCGCTTCAAATACGATGCACTGACGGTCGTGCCAGTGCCGGGCAAGCCAGGATCGCAGCTCGCCGAGCTGAGCATCACCAACGTAGGTGAGCGCCCTGGCGCGGCCGTGGCGCAATTGTATGTGAGCCCGCCTCCATCAGCCGTGCCGCGCCCGCCAAAAGAGCTCAAGGGATTTGCCAAAGTCGTGCTGCAGCCCGGCGAATCACGCCGGGTCGCCATACCGCTCGATGCACGCTCGTTTGCGTATTACGACGTGAAGCACCGGCGTTGGCAGGCGGATCCAGGCACATATCGTGTGCTGGTCGGGGACTCCAGCGACCATGCAGATCTCGCAGCGACGGTCACACTCCGCCATGCGCTTCGAGCAACACGATGAGCTTTCGCACGGTCTCGCGAGCAATGCGCGCGTACTTCGTTCATCAAGACTGGTGACCCCAACGGCCAGTTGTCGCGCTGGTCGGCCTACGACTCGGGTGGCGCATGCTCATCGACGTGCAGCCGCATGCCGAGCTGGACACGCAAGCAGAGCGCCGGCGCGGGCTCGATGAGCTACGGGTCGACAGACGGTGCGGTCGCCCAAGGACGTGCGGCATGCCTGCGTTCGTGGCAGCATGCCGCAGTAGGGGTACGAGACCAGACGCAAATTGAGCTCTATCACTCTGCACGATGTCGCGCGAGCCGCCGGTGTCTCGATCAAGACGGTATCGCGCGTCCTCAACAACGAGCGCTACGTCAGTGATGTCAAGCGGCGGCGTGTCGAAGCCGCCGTCGAGCGGCTCAAGTATCGGCCGAATATGGCGGCTCGGACCTTGTCCGGCGCCAAGTCCTATCTGCTGGGCTTTCTTGCGCCCGCGGGTGCGCCCATGTACATCGACCGGTTGCTGCGTGGGGCGCTCGACGCGTGCAAGAAGAACAACTATCACCTCGTCGCCGAGATCTACGACACCCAAACGGATGACCTGTTGGACAAGGTCAAAGCGCTGTGCGCGAGCACGGCGCTCGATGGCGCGGTGCTCGCGCCGGGGGTGTGCGATTCGCCCGCGGTTCTCGCGCATTTGCGCGAGCGAGGCATTCCACACGTGGCCATTTCCCCCAGCACTTCGATCGACGCGCCTCACGTGCACATCGACGAGGAGGGGGCGATGTATGCCATCACGCGCCACTTGCTGGAGCTCGGCCATGAGCGAATCGCGTTTCTTGGATATCAGCCGGGCTGGAAGTTCACGGAACGGCGTCTGCAAGGGTTCCGCAAGGCGCTGGAGGAGGCGGGGGTCGCCGTGCTCGCCAAGTACATCGGCGAATCGTGGTTCACGTTCCGCTTTGCTCAGGAGCGCGCCGAGAAGTTGCTGGCCCTGAAGGAGCCGCCCACCGCGCTGGTTGCGGTGAACGACGAGACGGCGATCGGTGCGATGGTGGCAGCCTATCGACGTGGGCTCACGGTTCCGCAGGACGTGTCGATCACGGGCTTCGACGATAGCCCTCTCGCCGCGCTCACGTGGCCTCAACTGACCACCGTGCGCCAACCGATGGAATCGATGGCCGCCGCGGCGGCGGAGCTCATTCTCAAACCACGCGGCGCCGCGGCGGGCGAGCCGTCGAGCGTGTTGTTGCCATTCGAGCTCGTGATCCGAGATACGACCCGCAAGTTGCGCTCGCGCAAGCCATCCAGATCAGCGCGCGGTCGTAAGCCGCATCGGGCATGAACCCGATGTTAGCGTCCGAAATCGAGGCGAGAAATTCGCTCGCAATGACACTCACCGTCCCGTGAGCTGCAGGAGCTCACTTCCGATACGCGCGAGCTGCACGGCGGTCTCCGCGCCCAGCTTCTGCTTGATCGCCGACTGGTGATTCGCGACCGTCTTGGCATTCAGGCCCATGGCTTCCGCGATGTCGCGAACCGAACGACCCTGCACCAGCATGCGCAATATTTCGAACTCGCGAGCCGACAATCCACCAGTGGCCCCTGGGCCTGCTGCAGCATGACGCTGCGTGAGCGCATGGGCGATGTCGGCGCTCATGTATCTCTTGCCACGCGCGATCTCGTGCACGGCTTCGACGAGAACGTCCGGCGCGCTGGCTTTGGTGATGTAACCGAAGGCGCCTGCCTGCAGCGCGCGTTCCGCATAGATCGCATCCTCGTACATGCTGAAAATCAGAACACGCGTATCGGCTTCGCGCGACAGCATGCGCCGCATGGCCTCGATGCCACTGACTCCAGGTAATGAGATATCCATGACGACAATCTGCGGCGCGAGCCTGCAGAACTGCTCGTGCGCGTCCGCAGCGTTCGCGGCTTCGCCGACGACAACGATATTGCCGCGCTTCTCGAGCAAGCGGCGATAGCCTTCGCGCACGACCGCATGATCGTCAACGAGGAGGACCGTGATTCGATTCGGTGAATTTCCGAACATTCATTCGCCTGCTGCGGCAGGCAGCCGCGCTTCGAAGGCGAAGCCACCGCCTGGATGAGTCTTCACGGTGAAGTGTCCCCCCATCATCTCGACACGTTCGCGCATTCCTCGAAGGCCGAACCCCGCGGTCGGCTGCTTCGGATCGGCGCCCCGTCCGTTGTCGCTGATCCTCAGCGTGAGATCATCGCTGTCCTCACGCCGAAGTTGGATTTCAACGCTTTCCGCCTCTGCGTGCTTGCAGACGTTGGTGAGTCCTTCTTGCATGAGCCGATATACCGTCAGGTTCGTGAGCTCACTCAAATCGTCGAAGCGCCCGGTGGTGATGAGAGAGAAGCGCAGGGTCGGCAGACGCTGCTGCCATTGACCGACGCAGTTCTCGAGCGCGGCGACGAGTCCTAGCTCGTCTAGACCGGCCGGTCGCAGCCGTCGAATCATATCGCTGACGACACGGTGGATGTGGTTGACCGCGCTCACGATGCGCTCTCCGGCATCTCTTGTATCCCTTTCGTCCACCGTCGTGTCGTTCAGCGCGACAGCGTCGATCTTGATCGCGTTCAGATACTGGCCGAGCTCATCGTGCAGCTCGCGGGCGAGATGGCGACGCTCGGCTTCCTGTAGCCGCAGATGCTGAGCGGTGAGCTCGCGGTTGGCGGCGAGCGCCCGCGCCAAGTCCGCTTCGGCCGCCTGACGCGCGCGCAGTTGCGTGAGCGCCTGCCTATAGCGCCGTCCAGAGAGCCAGATCAGACAAGCGGCGAGAACGAGCACGACGATCGGCCACTCATCAAGCTGCATGTCTTCCCAGCCACGAGTGGCCGCGAACACTCGCTCGTTGATCTCGTAGTGAGCTGCGAGGAATGCAGCGCCGACGGTAGTTGCAGCGACTACGAGGACGTCCCGCCAGGGTGACAGATGGGTCTCGCGTGGCGCACTCCGCGGTATCTCCGCCTGCATGAATGTCCTCCACATCATCGGGAAAAATTCCCGGCTTCCACGGGAAGAGCTCTCTGGTCTTTTGGAGCGCAGCTCAACAAAACTCCGCGCCCTCACATCCTGAGCAGCGGCAATTATAGGTACAGGGACAGCGATGGTGATCCGATCCTACGTCCGTCCGGCTGCACTCACGTGCGGCTGCATCTGGGCAGCGGCGACTGTGAGCGCACACAACAAGCCCGCCGAGAATCCGGCCGAAGCCCTCGAGACCCCAACGGTTGTGATCGTGGGCACGACACCGCTTCCAGGTTTGGGCACTCCGATCCGTGACGTGCCGGCGAACGTGCAGATCTACACGAGCAATGATTTGTCCGGACAGCGCCAGACGAACGTGACCGATTATCTGGATCAGAACCCAACCGGCATCTCATCGAACGCGGCCCAAGGCAACCCTTTCCAACCGGACATCAACTTCCGCGGCTTCAGTGCCTCGCCGCTCCTCGGAACGCCTCAGGGTGTCTCGATCTTTCAGGATGGCATACGCGTCAACGAACCCTTCGGCGATGTCGTGAATTGGGATCTCATCCCGCAATCCGCGATCGCGAGCATTCAGCTCATCCCCGGCTCCAATCCCGCATTTGGCTTGAACACGCTCGGCGGTGCGGTGGCGGTGTACACGAAGAGCGGCGCTCAATATCCGGGCGGTGGGGTGGAGCTTTCCGGCGGTTCCTTCGGGCGACGGAGCGCTGAGCTCGAATGGGGTGGATCGAGCGGCGTGCTCGATTACTTCGCAACGGGCGAGTATTACGACGATGAGGGTTGGGCGGAGCACAACCCCAGCACCGTGCGTCAGTTTTTCGGCAAGGTCGGCTGGCAGAACGAGACGAGCGATCTCGATGTGAGTTTCACCGGCGCCAACAATGACCTGCAGGGAACGCAGACGCTGCCGCGCTCCTTTCTCGATGACATCCGGCAGGCGTACACATTCCCGGACGCGAACCACAACGAGCTCGCGTTCCTGACCGCCAAGGGCAGTCACTTCGTCGCCGACAACGCGTTGCTGGGCGCGAACGCGTATTACCGCGATTACAAGACTCGCAACGTCAGTAGCAACGTCAATGACGACTTCGACGACGACGGCATCCAGGCCACGAACGATGCCTCGGAGATCAACCAGGACAGCTATGGTGCAGGCGTCCAGCTCGTATTGACGGGTGAGCCGGCGGGTCGCAAGAACCAGTTCACGCTGGGGGCGAGCGCGGATCGCGCGCAAGCGCGCTTCACCCAAGATTCGCAGGAAGCCGAGTTCACTGAGGGCCGCGGGACTGAAGGCATCGATGACTTCGAGCTCGAGACGGACGCGGACACGGACGCGCGCTACTACGGCGTTTTCGTCGCGGACACCTTCAATGTGGCGCCGAGGTGGACGGTGACGGCCTCAGGTCGTTACAACCACACGCGCATTCAGATAGAGGATCGCACCGGAGACGCGCCATCGCTGAATGGAAAACACACGTTCTCACGATTCAATCCAGCAGTAGGCGTCAACTTCAATCCGACAGCGCAACTTACTGCTTACGCCAGTTACAACGAAGGTGTTCGTGCGCCCACAGCAGTGGAGCTTACGTGCGCAAGTCCGGACGCGCCGTGCAAATTGCCGAACGACTTTCTCGCTGATCCGCCCTTGCATGAAGTGGTGTCGAAGACAATGGAGGTTGGCGCTCGCGGGGCCGTGGGAACCGTCTGGCACTGGAGCGCTGCCGCGTACCGAACGCGACTTCTGAATGACATCCAGTTCATCAGTGCGGGCGCCGGCGCGACCAACGCAGGATTCTTCGCGAATATCGGAACCACGCGCCGGCAGGGCGTGGAACTGGGCCTCGAAACGCGCGGGACTCCCGTGTCATTCGCCATCCGCTACACCCTTCTGGATGCGACGTTTCGATCGAGCTTCGCGGAGAGCAGCCCTGCCAATTCGAGCGCTGATGACGATGGCGTAATCGAGGTCGAGCCGGGTGATCGCATCCCGGCAAACCCGCGGCATGTGCTGAAGGTGCGCGCAGATTGGGCCGTGACGCCTCGCCTCTTTATCGGCGCGAACGTGCTCACGAGCGCCGGTGTGTACGCCCGTGGCGATGAGAACAATCAGGATGAGAATGGGCAATTGCCGGGCTACACGCTCGTCAATCTGGATGGTCGCTTCTTGGTCTCCGACCATCTCGAAGTGTTCGCTCGCGTCAACAACGTGTTCGACCGGCGCTACTTCAATTTCGGCGTCGTGGGTGAGAACTTCTTCACCGGCCCCGACCGGACGTTTGGGCCCGCTGCCGGCGTAGATCCCGCGGCGGAGCAGTTCCGCGGACCCGGCGCGCCGCGCGGCGCGTGGCTGGGTGTCAGGTACTCCTTCGGGCCGCCGCGCTCCAGCACCAACGACTAGAGCCGCGGATAGGACTGCGCGGGGATTCGACATTCATTCCGGAATGAGCGCCGCCGGGACGAAGATGCGTCTTTGAAATTCGAGCAGCCCGCGCCGCCGTGACGCGCAACCGGTTGCCGCTGACCCCGGCAGGGCGCACAGCCCCATGACCCCACGCGCTCGCACGAATGGCGCCGGGCTTCTATGTGCACGATAACGTAGTGCTTTGGGCGGCCGCTATAGCACGCCTCTCGTCGCGCAATCCAGACCTCGCGCCAGCCTATTTCCCGCGCACTGCGGCCCCATTCAGGCGCATGACTTGATTTCGAGCACCGTTCATCTAGGATGTGAACGTGCACATCGACACCAGACGCGGGAGGCACGGGTCTGGAGCCGGCGGGGCGGCCTGCCGCAGTCATGAAGGATCGGTCCGTCGCGCCACCGGCGCACCGGCCGCGACAAGGGACGCGCCCAATAGTCCTTGCATCCTTTCAGAAAAATCGGGGGGGAAGAGATGAGCGAGCGACCGAAGATTCTGACCGCAACGGTCATCGCGGTAATGGGCAGCGCCGGGTCCGCCGCGGCATTCAGCGAAGAGGGCCCAACCGCAGCGGGGCTGGAGGAGGTCACGGTCACGGCCACGCGCCGCGAGGTCACTCTGCAGGAAGTGCCGATGTCCATCGTCGCGCTGACGGACGATGCGATAAAGATGCATTCGGTGACGAGCATCGAGAGCCTGCAGGGCACGATCCCGAATCTCAGCGTCATCGGCGACACGAACGGTGCCTCGCAGTCCGTCAACTTCTCGATCCGCGGCATTCCGCGCGTGGGCCTGTACGTGGACAACGTCTGGCAGCCCTTCACGCAGGGGCTCATGGATTTCAATCTCCAGGACGTGGAGCGAATCGAGGTGCTGCGCGGACCGCAGGGCACCCTATACGGGCGTGATTCGACCGGCGGCGCCATCCGTATCGTGAGCAAGCGGCCGGGAGACGAGTTCGGCGGCTCCGTAGCACTCACCACCGGCAGCAACGACCGTCGTGACGCGCAGGCCAGTGTCGACGTGCCGCTGACGGACACCTTGAAGACCCGCTTTTCCGCGTCGCTCCTGAATCAGGATGGATACGTCCACGACACGACGCTCAATAAGAGCCTCGGACAGATCGACATGACGACGCTATCCGGGGACGTGCTGTGGAAGCCGACCGACCGCTTTCACGCGCGCGTCAAGTACACCGATCGCGCGTCGCATCCGACGGATGCCCGAATTTCGCTGTGGCACGTTCCGGAGGCGGCAAATCTGGTCGGTTTCGCTTATGGCAACACCGATCTGTATTCACTGGCCGGCGCTCCGTACGATGCCGCACATCAAGTCGCCGGCGCGCCGGGTGGTCGGCTCGGAGCGTGGGAGACCTCGCTCAACTCCGCGGCGCCGGCCAATCTGTACGTCAAGCAGGCTTCGCTCGAGTTGGGCTTCGAGATCACCGACAACATCAAGCTCGACTCCTGGACCTCGTGGGTCAACCAGCGCAACGACGGCGTGGTCGACTACGACAACTCCGAGTGGGACGCCGTGACCGTGTGGGAGTACCGCAGGAACAAGATCTTCAGCCAAGAATTCCAGCTCTCCGGCACGCAGGGCCGCATCAGTTGGCTCGGTGGCCTGTACTACTGGAAGCAGAAGACGGGCGGCCGCGATCTGTGGTGGGGCTTCGAAGAATTCCAGGACGGACGGCTCGATCCGAATGTCGTTCTGCAGTCCCCGCAATGCATGGCGCCGACCACACTGCTCGACTGCGCGGGCTCGATCGGCGTGTACGAGGGTATCGGCGATCAGGACGAGCTGGTGCGAGGCGAGGAGGAGGGCTACGCGATCTTCGGCGAAGGCACGGTGAAACTGACGGAGGCGTGGGATTTCACGCTGGGTCTGCGCTATCACAATCAGGACGTGGAGAATTCCACGCTGAACTTCGTTCCCGGCGTGACCGCGCCCAAGCCGGCGAAGATCGGGCCGGTGACGCAAGGCGATCCCTTCGGCGGCACGCCCAAGGACACCCAGAAGTCGAGCTTCGATCAGCTGACCAAGCGCGCCGTGCTGCGCTGGCGCTTTGCCGAGAAGATGATGACCTACCTCAGCTACTCGGAAGGCTTCAACGCCGGGGGTGCGGCGGCAGTGGAAGTTCCGAATGGCCGTATCCTGGTTTCGTATGGCCCGGAGAAATTGCAGTCGTACGAGCTCGGGCTGCGCTCGGATCTGTTCCGCGGACGACTTCGCTTCAACGCGTCCCTTTTCCACACGAAGTGGGACGACATCCAGCTCGAGTCGCCGTACGTGAATCCGGACATCGGCGTGTTTGCGGTGACCTTCATCACGCAGAACGCCGCCGCCGCCAGCGCGGAGGGCCTGGAGACGGAGATCACGTGGTTTCCGATCGACCGTCTGCAAGTGGATTTCAACTTGGGCCTGCTCGATACGAAGTACACGGATCTGAAATTCGGCGATCAGACCGCCGTCGACAAGGGCGACACGTTCGCGCAGGCGCCGAAGACGACGTACTCCGTCGGCCTGCAATACGACGCGGACCTGCCGTGGGGCGGCTTGCTCAAGAGCCGCGCGGACTACCGCTTCGTCAGCGGCTTCCAGCGCTATCCGGATCCGGCGTATCACCCGGATGCCGTCGGCCTGACCGATCTGCTCGGCAAGTACGAAGCGGGCGACTACGGATTGCTCGACGCGCGCCTCTCCTATAAGCCGAGCCGCAGCGGTAACTGGGAGCTGGCCGTGTTCGGTACCAATCTGACCGACAAGCGTGTGGTGAACGGCGGGTTCTATTCACCGATCTGGGAGATGGATTTCTCCACGGTGGCACGCCCGCGCGAGTTCGGTGTCGGCCTGAGCGTCACGTTCTGATGCGTGCGGTAGCGTGGAGATTCGCATGACCGGTCTACGTCGCTCGCGTCCTGCGCTGTTCGTGTTGATCGCCTGCGCCGCTCTGGCGCCGGCATCTCACGCACAAACAGAGGCGGGAGGCGAGCCCGCGACCGTGCCGCCGAACGATCGGCCCTTCGAGGAGCACTGGTGGCCCACGGAGTGGGGCCCCGCAGATCGTGTGGGCGCCGCGAATCGAACGACGCCCGCGATGGTGCTGTCCGCGCTACGCCTCGTGAAGCGCGGCAAGACGGCGACGCTCGGCAAGCTCTACGCGTCGGACATTCCACTGGTGGACCCGAGGATCTGGCATCTGACGATTCCGGGCACGCCCACCGGCGGTCCCTTCGGCGACAACCGTGTCGTTTACCACGACGAGCTGCTCACCGCGCAGATCGGCCAGGTGGGCACGCAGTTCGATGGACCGGGGCACCTCGGCGTGCGCACGTCGAAAGGCGACTACTTCTACAACGGTAGAAATCGCGAAGCGGCCTATGCGCGCGGGCCCGGCAACAACGTGACGGGAATGGGCGAGCTCGGCGTGGAAGCCGTCGCAGAGCGTGGCTTCGTCTGCCGCGCCATCCTGCTGAACGCCGCCGCGTACAAAAAGATGGATCGTCTGCCGGTGCCCACGTCGCCCACGAGCCCGGGCATCGTCACTGCAGATGATGTCGAGGGAATGCTGAAGGCGCAGAAGCTCGAGGAGCCGCGGGAAGGGGACTGCGTATTCCTGTACACCGGGCACGGCGATCTATGGAAGAACAGCGAGTGGCCCACTCTGAGCGCCGAGCAGAAGAAGGAGCGGGTGCGGCTGTACAACGCGGGCGAGCCGGGCTTCGGACTGAGTGCCTGCCGCTATTTGGCGTCGCGTAAGATCATTCTCTACGGCGGCGATACATCGGCCGATGCCGGGCCCGTCACCGAAGTGCCCGGCTCGGTCTCGCTGTGTCACGTCGAGCTGCAGCCGCGGCACGGCATCTGGGCGCTCGAGAATCTCGATTTCGAGCCGCTGTTGAAGGACAACGTGTACGAATTCATGTTCGTGTGGGCGCCGCTGAAGATGGTTGGGGCGACAGGATCGCCGGGCAACCCGGTGGCGCTCTACTAAGCGCAGAGAGCTCAGAGCATTGCCTGAATACGACGATATTGATCTGCGCGCGCTGTTCACGCCGCTTACGATCAATGGTCTTGCCCTCCGCAACCGCTTCGTCATGCCCGGGATGCAGCGTGGCTGGTGTCAGGACGGACGTCCCGGGCCGCAACTCGCCAGCTATTACCGCGAACGCGCCGAAGGTGAGGTCGCGCTCATCATTACCGAGGCGTGCGCAGTGGATCATCCGTCGGCTACGCAGGGACCGTACTACGGCTGGATGCGGCCCGATACAACTGAGGCCTGGCGCGCGTGCGTGGCGGCGGCGCACGCGGGCGGCGCCAGGTTTTTCGTTCAGCTCTGGCACGAAGGCGCCATTCGGAAGGAAGGGGGCACAGGGCGCTACGCACGCTATCCGACGCTCAGTCCCTCCGGATATCTGCGCCCGGGCTTGCGCAACGGCAGAGCCGCGACGCTCGAGGAGCTGAACGAGCTTCGCGCTGCATTCGTGCGCAGCGCGGAGCTCGCACGGGAGATCGGCGCGGACGGTGTCGAGGTCCACGCTGCGCACGGCTATCTGCTCGATCAGTTTCTGTGGGCCGGAACGAACGTGAGAGAGGATGGCTACGGCGGGCCGGACATCCGCAACCGCGTGCGTTTTCCCGCGGAGATCGTGGCGAGCATCCGCGCCGCCGTGGGCCGTGATTTTCCGATCTCCTTCCGCTTCTCGCAGTGGAAGGAGATCGACTTCACCGCGAAAGTCGCGCAGACCCCGGATGAGCTGCGCGTCATGATCTCGGCCTTGCGCGCGGCAGGAGTCGACCTGTTTCACGTCTCGACGCGGCGGTTTCACATGCCCGAGTGGGCCGGGAGCGATCTCGGCCTCGCCGGTTGGGTGAAATCGATGACCGACGCGGCAGTTTGCGCCGTCGGCAGCGTCGGGCTGGGCGCGGACATCATGGAGAGCGCCGAGGGAACGCGCGCTGTCGGGCACCAGCTCGGCTTCGGCCTGCGCGAGCTGCAGCGGCGATTCGCGCGCGGCGACTTCGATCTGGTCTCTGTCGGTCGCAGCAACATCAGCGACCCCGCTTGGGTCAAGAAGGTGCGCGAGGGCCGCTACAGCGAGATCCGATTCTTCAAGCGCGAGCACCTCGAACGGCCGGGGCGCGACAACACACCGCACGTGGCCGCAGCGTTCGTCGAAGCGCGCAAGGCCGAAGCCTTGCGCGATGCGCGTGCCCAGAACGAGGCGGCCTCCGCGCCGCCCGGCCCGGACACGACGCCGGCCCGCTGAACGGTCACAGCAGAGGACATTCCGGGTGCCAACGCCGCTCGACCGAGGTGGTTTCTCCAGCGCCTATCGAGCGAAGCTCGTCGTGCTCCTCTTTCTCTCCGGGCTGCTGAACTTCACCGATCGCAACTTGTATCCGGTGCTCGCGCAGTCCATCAAGCAGGATCTCGTGCTGAGTGATTTCCAGATCGGGCTGCTCGGCGGACTGGGATTCGCGCTCGTGTATACGTTGACCGGATTGCCGGTGGCGCGACTCGCCGATCGCGCGAACCGCGTGACGATCGTGGCTGTCGCGACGGCGCTCTGGTCGCTGTTCTGCGTCCTCTGCGGGCTTTCGCAAAACTTCTGGCAGCTGCTGCTCGGGCGTGCGGGGCTCGGAGTCGGTGAGGCTGGCTTTCTTCCCGCATCGACCTCGCTCGTCGGCGATCACTATCCGCCCGCACGGCGCGCCTCGATCCTTTCCATCATCCAACTCGGCTCGCCGGCGTCGACACTCCTGTGTGCCGCCATCGCCGCATGGATCGGCCAACAGTGGGGCTGGCGCGCCGCGTTGATCGCCGTGGGCGTGCCGGGGTTGCTGGTGGGGCTCGCGGTCAAATACATGCTGCGCGAGCCGCAGCGCGGGCTGTACGACCCAGAGCAAGACACTGCGGCGTTGCCATGGCGTGCCGCGATCGGTCTTCTGCTCCAGAAGCGCGCATTCATCTACGTGATGCTGGGCGCCGCGTTGGTCACCTTTTGCGTAAACGCGATCGCGCAGTTCTATGTCGCCTATTTCGTGCGCATTCATCATTGGACCCTGGCCCAGGGCGGCTTTGCTTTCGGCGCGATTCAATGCGCGGCGGCAACGATCGGGCTGCTCTTCGGCGGCTTCGGCGTCGACTGGCTCGCGCGGCGCGATGAGCGCTGGCGGTGCTGGATTCCCGCTATCGGCCTGTGCGTCGCGACCGTGCTCTATGTGGTGGCGTTCCAGCAAGCCCAGGCGTTGGTGGCCGCGGCGTTGATCCTCGTGGGCGGGATCTTCCTCTTCACGTTTTACATGCCTTCGATCGGCATGATCCAGAGCATGGCGAACGCTCACTCGCGCGCAACGGCGATCGCGATCTTCTCACTCGCGGGCACGCTCATCGGCATGGGCCTCGGGCCGGTCGCATCGGGATTGGCGAGCGATCTGTTCGCCGCGCGCGACTTCGCGTTCGGTGAATTCGCAACGCTCTGTCCCGGCGGGCGGGCCGCGGCCGGCGCGAGCGCGGTTATTCACGAAGCTTGTCTTGCCGCTTCCGCGGGCGGTCTCAAGGCCGCGCTCACCGTGAGTCCGCTGCCACTACTGTTGTCCGCGCTGCTGTACCTGCTTGCCGCGCGCACTCTTCGTGAAGACGTGAGCGCCGTCGCCGCCGAGGCCGATCGCCTTCAGGTCTCGAGCTCGCTGACGACGTGATACAGGCGGCCTTCGAATTTCGACGAGTGGCTGCGCAAGCGCACGCCAGGCCGCTGGGGCTGGCAGGCCAAGCGCTGCCGGGCGTGGTGATCTGAGTGCCTCTTGCGCCCGCGGGCGCGCTGCGGCGACCGCCCAAGGTATCGTTCACATGGAAATTCGTCGATAGGGGTCCGCGCTCAACGTCACATGACCACGCCGATCGGCTTGGGAGCAGTGCCACTCGTCCTCGGGCGAATGACCGATCACGTGTTCAGCGTGCCGGAAGACATCCGCTACTCGCAGTCCATCTTCGTGGGCGCGGCCGCACCGGTCTCATCTACTTTGTTGCTCTCGGCGTGCCGGCCGTACCTGGACCTGCGGCGACCGACGCGCGCTCCAGCACTTTGAGCCCCACGTCGACGATCCGCGGCGTCTTCGCTTTTTCGCCCGACAACAGCTCCAGGATGATCTGACCGGTGCGCTGCCCGAGCGCGCGAAAATCGACGTGGATCGTCGTGAGCGGCGGGTTGATCTCGCGACCAATCTCGAAGTCGCCGAAGCCCATGACGGAAAGGTCCTCGGGAACGCGCACGCCGCGCCGCGCGCACTCCATGACGAGGCCGACGGCCGAGAGATCCGACACCGCGAACACGGCTTCGATCGGCGGCTTGCGCTCGAGCAGGATGCCCGCCACGGCGGTGCCGTGACTGTAGCTCACAGGCGCCTTGCCGTGCCGGAGCGTGAGGTCCGTCGGCAGGCCCGACAGGCGCAGCTCGTCCTCGAACCCGCGGATGCGTTCCTCGCCGCGATGGTCGACCACCTCGTGCTCTTGCGTGCTCGCGACGGCCGCGATGCGCTTGAAGCCTTTCTGGATGAGATAGCGCGCGGCGGTGCGACCGGCCTGATAGTTCGAGAAGCCCACGACATGATCGATCGGCCGGCTCGGCAGGTCCGCGATTTCGATGACGGGCACATCCGCGGCAAGCAACATCCGCGCCGACTCGCGCCGCGACACCGGACCGGTGACGACGATCGCCTCCGGTCGGCGCGCGAGCAGGTTGCGGAGCTGGCGCTCCTCTTCCGCGTGCGAGTAATCCGTATAGGCGATCAGCAAGTCGTAGTCGGCAGCGCGCAGCGCGTCCGTCAGGCCGTGCGCGACGGCCGAGAAGTTGGCGTTCGTGAGGGTCGGTAACATCAGGGCGATGAAACCGGTGCGGCGCGTATGCAGGCTTCCGGCCGCGCGATCCGGGACATAGCCGAGATCGCTGATGGCTTTGTTCACGCGGTCCCGCGTGGCCGGCAGCACGGAGTCCGGCTTGCGCATCACGCGAGATACGGTCATGCGCGACACGCCGGCGAGGACCGAAACGTCACGGATCGTTGGGCGATGGTTCGACGCGGCGGGGCGACGTGATCGGCTCTGGCGGGCGGCCTTCTTCTCCGCGGCTCGTTTCATGCGGTGCGTAATATAGCGGCGCGTGCGATCACGCGGTGATCTCGTTCCGCGCCAGATGGAGCTTGCTGACCTTGCTCCGATCCCCGTGACATACGACAGCCGGCATCGTCGAAGCCTGCTCTTCCGAGATGGATGTGCACGTTAACAAAAAGCGCTTCGGCGAGCCAAACCGCGGCCAGCATTCTGGCGCACGGGGCGCAGATCGAGGCCGGAGCCACGATTTTGATATTGATATCGAGATGCCCCGGGAGCGGCCGCTCGCGACTCTCGCCGAGCCGGTGACACCGCCCCAGAGGCCGCGAATGGCCGGCGACGCTGCGGGCGGATGGCGATGGCGGCGGGCGGATGGCGATGGCTTCATGAGCACCCCGAGGCCACCAACTCCACCGGCCCAATGCATGACAACCCGATCTCTCGTGGACAGCTTCTGTCCGCGATGAGCGTCGCACCGGGTGACGCCCCGACGGCGCGCGCGGCAATATCCCCGCCCGTACTTCTGCTCGCGAGGCCAGCCATGATCGACCATCTCAGCATTTCCGTTAGGGATCACGCCGCTTCGAAGACCTTCTATCTTGCGGCCCTCGCGCCACTCGGCATTGGCGTCGTGATGACCGTGAGCAAGGAGGAGAGCGGGGCGCCGAGCGATGCCACGGGATTTGGCAGCGGGGGAAAGCCGTTCTTCTGGATCGGTGAGGGCCAGGTCGCCGGCCAGATGCATCTCGCCTTTTCCGCACAGAGCCGTGCGCAGGTGGACCTGTTCTATCGCGCGGCGATCGCCGCGGGCGCAAAGGACAACGGCGCGCCCGGCGTCCGCGCGCACTATCACCCGAACTACTACGGCGCCTTCGTCATCGACATCAATGGCGTCAATCTCGAAGCGGTCTGCCACGCCCCGGCGTGATCCTTCTACGCACTGCCGGGAATCCGGGCGGGCGCGGGCACCCTAGTGGGTCCGCACGTTCATCAGAGTCTTCCGCGAGTCGGAGCGTGTCCGGATTCAAGAGCGAATTCCGTACGAGCCGCGCCGTGCGCGCGAGCATCGAACCTGCTTCTGCGGCTCCAGCCCGTCGCCCGCACCCTTGACGTCGCCGCAAGCGGCGGCTGAAGTGCGAGGCCGGGCTGACCGGAATGGAGCCTTCGCAGATGTTGGGCAGGGAAAGATCTCATCCAAGCGAGTCCGCGTCGCGACGGGCGCGAGCGGTATGGTTTTTGGCGACTATCGCGTGCCTCTCGGTCTCGGGTTGTGCCGGCTTCGTGCGGCCGCGATCTGTCATTGCGCCCGTGACGGCGGATCGCTCCCTGAGTGTCGGCGAGTGGCGCGGCACCACCTCCCAAGGCACGCCGATCCGCTTCACCGTCGCGCCGGACGAGACGGTGGTGGCGATGACGATTGCTTATGACTTCAACGGTTGCGCCGGGTCTCACACCTTCGAGGATGTGAGTATTCGCACGGCTCCCGATGTTCACTGCATTCCGGGCCCCTGTTCCGGCACGGTGGCGTCCTATCGCGCTTTTGGATACTCCGTCGGCACGCTATCGGGCGGCGCGCGTCTCCAGATCAACGGCATCTTTCTTCCCGGCGACCGCGCGCAGGGACAACTGGGCTTCTTCGACTATCCCTCCTGCGGAAGCGCAACCGGCGTGACGTGGACTGCGACGCGACGTTGAACCGAACTGCCGACGCAGAATGCTGCCGGCGAGCGTGCGCTGCGGGTCTCACGTGCGCTGTTGGCATAGCGCTCCCTCATCGCGCCGACGCGTAGACGTGTGATGCCTTTCACCCGCGGCATCTGCGGCCCCCGAGGTACGCACGCGAGCTCGCGGAGGCGCGCGCACGATTCGACCGCGTCATGCAGGGCACGCGCGATGGTCTGTTGAGACTGTCATCGCGTCGACGAACCAGCGCGCGCATACACCTTGTCCGGTGCTCTCGGCCACCTGTCTCCAACGGCAGTCATGTTGCGCACACGCCATCCCGAATGTCGGAACGCACTGAATCCAGAAGTACCTCCTCGTCCGTAGCAAACCGCAGAATTCCAGGTTCAGACCGCCTGGACGAACGGGGACGGGGATCATGCGAACGCCATTCGGGTTCGGCCGGGCGCCGACGTCGCAAGCTCCACTGCACGTTCTGTGCGCGTGCTGCGCGCTCTGGGGCGTGCCTTCGGGGACAACAGCCGCAGCAGCACAAATGACGCCGGCGTCGGTTGTATCGACGCCGATACCTCACGACACGCGCTGCTCGAAAAGCGATGGCACGGCTGGTTGGGGAGCTCTGTTCGACAGGAGAGTGTTGACGCTGCTTGCGATGGGTTGCCTCGTGGGCCTGATCGCCGGCTGGGCCAACACCGGTCCGCGCGAGCCTCGCGTTCGCCTGCTCAACAAGCCGAAGAAGACGCATCTCGAGGTGCTCGTGCCGGCGCGAGCGCCGCCGCGTCTGATTCCGAGCGATGCGCCGAACGCGGTCCGAGCAAGATGGGCGCGCGCTCCGGTCCCGCGCCAGACGCCGGATGGCGCGACGCGCGCCGGTGTCGTCGACTACATCGCCGCGTTTGCAGATTCCGCGCGGGGGAGCGAGCAGTGTCGAATCGACTACGTGCTCGTGCCGAGCGAGAGTGAAGGGGACGGAGAGTCCGCGGGCCCCGCCGACCTCGACGAGTCCGTTCGCCAATCGCAATAAGAACGACATGATCGTCGACGAGGCTACGTTCATCGGCGCGCCGTACTACCAGCGCTCGCCGTGGACGCGCCGGCCGGATCGCCGCTGAACCCCTCCGTTCGCTGGATTCATTCAACTATACTGAACGCCACTGCCGCGCCCAACTCGCGGCGGTGGGAGCTCACATTGGCGAAAGGCATCCAGTCGATCTCGCTCGGATTCCGGCTGCTGCGGTCGATCAGCGACGCGGATCGGCCGCTCGCGCTGAAAGCGCTGGCCACGGCGGCGGACATGTCGCCGAGCAAGGCGCGCATGTATCTGATCAGTCTCATCGAAACCGGGCTCGTCGCGCAGCACCCGGAGACGGGCTTCTATTCGCTGGGGCCGTACGCCATCCATCTCGGCATGCGCGCTCTGCAGCGGATCGATCCGAAAGAGGTCGTGACCGATGCGATCCGCACGCTGCAGAGGGAGACGCACACTCTCGTGCTCCTCTGCAGTTGGGAGGAGAGCGGCATCGTCATCGTGGCCGCGGAGGATGGCGGCGAGCCGCATCCGCTCCACTGGCGCATTGGCGGCGGCGGCTCGCTCGCGAGCACCGCGACGGGCGCTGTGTTTCTCGCGTTCGGTCCCCAGAAGCTCGTCTGGAAGCACCTCGATGCGGAGCTGAAGGCGGCAGGTCTATCGGCGACGGCGCGGCGCAAGCGAACCCGCGAGCTCGAGGCGCGCGCGGAAGCCGTCCGCGCGCGCGGCGTCGCCGAGGCGGATCCTGTCGTCTTCGACAAAGGAGTGAGCATCTCGGGCTTTGCCGCCATTGCGGCCCCGGTTTTCGATCAGCGCCGCGCGCTGCGCTACGTGCTCACGTTGCTCTATCGCACCGATCGCCCGCACCGGAGCAAGGCCGATCTCATCAATCTGACGCTGCAGGCCGCGGGCGTCGGGGCGATGTTGATCAGCACCGACTGACCGGCGCCGCGCGCGCCCCGCACGCCCCTGCCTTGACGCTCGGCCGCTCGAGCGGCGAAGCTATACTGAACATGTTCAATATATCTGCATGTGCCCCGGGCGCATGCGCGAGGCGGCGCGATGCGACTTCATCCCACCGGCAAGTTCGATAACTACCCTGCGCGTTACGAGCACATCGAAGCGCGGCCGCTCGCGGCGGCGATGGGAGCGGAAATCTGCGGGGTAGACGTGACGCGGCTCGCGAGCGAGCAGGTGGAGGAGATCCGGCACGCGCTGTTCCGTCACAAGATGATCTTTTTCCGCCGCCAGAAGCTCACACACGCGCAGCACGAAGCGTTCAGTCTGTTATTCGGATCGTTCGCGGAAGACGCGTACACGCAGGGCGTCCCCGGCCATCGCAACGTGCACCCGCTGATCAAGGAGGCGCATGACGCGTCGAAGATGGTCTTCGGCGAGGGCTGGCACACCGATTCTCCGTTCCTTCCCGAGCCGCCGGCGATCACGGTGTTGCGATCGGTCGAAGTGCCTCCATTCGGCGGCGACACGATGTGGGCCAATTCGGCGCTCGCGTACGCGCTGCTGAGCGATACGTATCGCAGCATGATCGCCGGGCTGAAAGTGCACTTCTCGCTGCGCGATGTGCTCAAGGCCGCGCAAGATGCGGTGGAGCTGAGCGACAGCCCCATCGGGCGCCTTGCCGCCACCCGCGAGTCCGACAGTCTTTCGGAAGACCTGCGGCGCAAGATTCGCGGCAGCATCCATCCGCTCGTGCGCACGCATCCGGTGACGGGTGAGAAGGCGCTGTATCTCGACTCCTCGTACGGCATCGGCATCGAAGGCATGCCGGCTGAAGAGTCGGAGCCGATCATTCGCTTCCTCAGCGAGCACATCACGCAGCCGGCCTTCACGTGCCGCCTGCGCTGGGAGCCCGACATGCTCGTGCTGTGGGACAACCGTCTCTGCGTGCACCAGGCGTACAACGACTATCAGGGTCACCGGCGCGAGCTGTATCGCACGACAGTCGCGGGCGAGAAGCCGGCGTAACCGCGCGCGCAGCGCCTCCGCAGGCCGGACGCAAGGTCCGGCTCCTTGACAGCGCCCATGCGGAGATATAGTTATCATGTTATGTTTTTGGGCATGGCGCTCGCCGCGGCCGCGCAAGCGAGAACAACCGGGGGTGCGAGGGGGACGGGGAGGACGAACCGGGTGAGCGGCAGCGACGTCAGTGCGATCGAGAGGCCCGCCGCAGCCGTCGGCACGGCGGGCACGCTGGCCCGGCGCGGTTGGTACACGGTGTACATGACCGGCGTCGTCGCGATCATGTCCCAGGTGGATCGCGGCATCCTGGCGCTGTTCGTGCAGCCCATGAAGCGGGATTTCGGGCTGAGCGACACGGAGGTCAGCATCCTGCTCGGCTTCGCCTTCACGTTCTTCTACGTCGTGGCCGGCCCGCCGCTCTCGCGAATCGCCGACCGCGGCATCCGCAAGAGCGTCATCTCCGGCTGCCTCGCCGTCTGGAGCACGGCGACCGCGCTGTGCGGCGTGGCGCAGAGCTTCTGGGCATTTTTCTGCGCCCGGGCCGTCATCGGCGGCAGCGAGTCCGGTTGCGGTCCCGCGAGTCTTTCGATGATCGCCGACGCGGTTCCGCGCGAGCGCTTGCCGCGCGCTTACGCCATCTACAACTCCGGCTTCCTCGGCGGACAGGCGCTGTCGCTCGTGATCGGCGGCGTGTTGATTGGTCTGCTCGCCAGTGTTGCGCCGATCGACGTGCCCGGCCTCGGCCGGATCTACAACTGGCAGCTCGTCTTCATGATGGTGGGCATCCCGGGACTGCTCGTCGCCGCGCTGTTCTACACGACCGTTGCGGAGCCGCCCCGCAAGGGCGGCAACAAGCCGGGCGGATATCCGCTGCGTGAAGTCTTCGGGTTCGTCGTGGGCCAGCGCGCGCTGCACCTGCCG
Source organism: Steroidobacteraceae bacterium (assembly GCA_035548535.1). Lineage (GTDB taxonomy): Bacteria > Pseudomonadota > Gammaproteobacteria > Steroidobacterales > Steroidobacteraceae > JADGHX01. The sequence goes on along the minus strand of DASZSS010000249.1, from coordinate 11,030 downwards.
TTGATGATCGGCGTGCTGCTCATGTCCTTTCAGAACTACGGCCTGAATGCATGGATGCCGGCCTTCTACGAGCGCACGTATGGCTGGGGTCCCGCCGTCATTGGTCCGCTGCTCGGGCTCTTCACGCTCGCGTGCTCGACGCTCGGCCTGTTCGCCGGGGCGCGTCTCGCCGAGCTCCTCGCCAAGCGCTACGACGATGCCAATCTGCGCGTGCTGTTTCTCGCGCAGTCGCTGCCGGTGCCGCTCTTTGTGATCGCGCCGTTGATGCCGACTCCGTGGCTCGCCCTCGGCTGCAATGCGACCGCGGGTTTCCTGAGCGTGATGGGCGGCCCCGCCTACAACGCCGCGCTCAACATCGCCACGCCAAACGAGATGCGCGGCCAGATCAACGTCATGTACTTCATCATGATGAATGCGATCGCCGGCTCGCTCGGCCCGACACTCGTCGCGCTCGTGACCGACTATGTGGCGCATTCGGAAGCGGACCTGCGCTACGTGCTGTCGGGCTTTCGCCTGGTGCTCGGTCCGCTCGGCGCGTTCTTCATCTGGAAAGCGGCCGCCCCCTACGGGCGGCTCTATCGTCAAAGGGTCGAGGCAGGAGACTAGCGAATGGCTGCGAATCTGAAATCCACTGATGAGTCGCTGGAGGACCGTGTCTCGCGTCTGCTCGTCGGCGCGGTGGACCTGCACTGCCACTCGGGTCCGTCGGTGATGCCGCGCGATTTCAATCACATCGAGGCGCTGCAGGAGGCGGCCGCGGCCGGGTTCCGCGCGATGTTGATCAAGGATCATTACTATTGCGCGACGCCGATCACCGAGCTGCTGAACCAGGCGTACGGGCATCTGAAGGTGACGCTGTTCTCCGGCGTGCCGCTCAACAACGCGGTCGGGGGCTTCAACAAGTTTGCGGTCGATCACGGTATCGCGCTCGGCGCGAAGCTCGTGTGGATGCCGACCTTCTCCTCGAAGAACCACTGCGACTCGCCGTTCGGCGTCAGGGCGGGCTTCCCGCACACGACGAAGAAGATGATGCCGTTCGATCCGCTGACGCCGCTCGATGCGAACGGCAAGGTGAAGGACGAGGTGAAGGAGATCCTCGACATCGTCGCGGCGAACGACGTCATCCTGTCGGGCGGTCACCTGCACATTTCAGAGATCTTTCCGGTGTTCGAGGAAGCGAAGAAGCGCGGGGTGCGGCGGCTGCTGGTGAATCACCCGAGCTTCATCGTGGATGCCTCGCTCGACGACATCCGCAAGCTCGTGGACATGGGGGCGTACATCGAGCATTCGCTCTGCATGTTCGTGAAGGTCAGCAAGCGCGATCCGCTGCCGCCCAACAAGCTCGACGAGCTTATCCAGGCGGGCACCGTCGACCGCACGATCCTCGCTTCCGACCTCGGTCAGAAGGGCATCGATCACCCGGTCATCGGCTTCCGCAACGTGATCAAGGTGTGCATCGGGCTCGGCTACTCGGACGAGGACATCCGCAAGATGATCTCGCTCAATCCGCTGCGCCTCCTCGGGATGGAGGCGTAGGCGGCCTCGCCGGCAGGGCAGCGGCGCTGCGGAGCTCAGCGCGGCTGCCGGCCTTCGACGGGATAGGCGGGGTCGGTGTAGCCGGGGGTCGACGCGTGTCCGGGCGGCACGAGACTATCGACGAAGGCTTCGTCTTCGGGCCCGAGCCGCGCCTCGAGCGCGGGCAGATAGCTGTCCCACTGCTCCTCGGTGCGCGGTCCGGCAATCGCGGCGCTCACGTATCGATTGCGAAGCACCCACGCCAGCGCGAAGGCCACGGTGCTCATGCCTTTCGCCGCAGCGTGCCGCGCAACGGTCTGCGCGATGGCCAATGACTCCGGTCGCCATTCGGTCTGCTTGATGCGCGGGTCTCCCCGCGCCACGCGCGAGCCCTCCGGTGGCGGCGCGTCCTTCACGTACTTGCCGGTGAGCACGCCGCGAGCGAGCGGGCTGTAGGGCACTACACCCAGGCCGTAGTGGCCCGCGGCGGGCAACTGCTCCACCTCGCACAATCGATCGACGATGTTGTAGAGCGGCTGACTCGCAACCGGCCGGTCCATGCCGACGGCGTCGGCGGCCCGGCAGATTTCAGCGATTCGCCAGCCCTTGAAGTTCGAGACGCCGTAGTAGCGCACCTTCCCTTGCGTCATCAGATCCTGGATCGCGCGCAGCGGTTCCTCGAACGGGGCGTGGACATCGGCCTTGTGGAAATACAGCAGATCGATGTAGTCGGTGCCGAGCTTGCGCAGGCTGTTCTCGACATCCTGAAAGATCCACTTGCGCGACTGCCCGCCTTCGTTGGGGCCCGTGCCCACGCGATGGCCGAACTTGGTGGCGAGCACCCAGTGATGACGATGCTCGCGAATCGCGCGCCCGACCACTTCCTCGGACTTGCCGTCGTTGTAGCCGTCCGCCGTGTCGATGAAGTTCACGCCCTGATCGCGCGCCTTGTCGATGATGCGCTTCGCGGTCGGCTCGTCGGTCGCGCCACCGAACATCATGGCGCCGAGGCAGAGCGGGGAAACCTGCAGGGCGCTGCGGCCCAGGTAGCGGTAGTCCATGTCGGCGTCTCAGCTCAAAGAGGGTCGCATCAGTTTATTGAACTGCGCGAGTTGCGCGGCAGCCCCCGAGCGCATGAAGAACTGATCGTTACCGACGATCATGACCGTGACGCCGAGCTCGATCATCTGCTTGGCGTCGTCCCCGGCCATGTTGGGCGTGACGGCACAGAGGATCTTGCCGTGCGCCTGCACGGATTTCGCGATGAGGCGGACGGCTTCGTCCACGCTCGGGACCGGCCCGCTCGCGTTGCTGAGCGAGAGCGCGAGGTCGCCGCGCCCGATGAAGTACGCATCGATCCCCGGGACGGCGGTGATCTCATCAAGGTGCTCGAGCGCTTCGCGATCCTCGATCATGGCGATCACGGTGGTGGTGGCGTCCGCCGCATCGTAGTGCGCGTCGATGGGGCGGCCGCCGTAGTCGCCGCCGCGACCCACGCCCGAGCCGCGCGTGCCGCCTCGATACCGCGCCCAGGAGGCGATCTGGCGCGCTTTCTCCGCGGAGGCGACGTGCGGAACCATCACGCCGATCGCGCCGTCGTCCAGCACCGAGAGGATGCTGCTTGCATCCGGCCGCGAGATGCGCACGAGCCCGGCGGTGCCGAAGGCCCGCGCGCCGAGCAGGCCGATCTCGAGCGTCTGGCGCGTCCACGGCGCGTGCTCCTCGTCGAACATCACGAAGTCGTAGCCGATCGAGCCGAGAATCTCGGCCGCATGCGAGGTGGGCGTCTTGCAGAAGGTGCCGATCAGCGGCTCGCGGGCGAGCAGGCGCTTGCGGAACTCGCGCGGCCCGGGCCGCGGGGTCGAGGCAGTCATGGCGGGCGGAACCTCTCGCTGAAAAAGATAACACGATAACTTTAATGCCGGCGCGCGGCTACACCTCCGCCGGCGCCAGCGTCCGCGCCCGCAGCAGATCCGCCGCCTTTTCGCCGATCATCATCGTGGGCACATTGGTGTTCCCCGACGGATCGTGCGGCATCACGGACGAATCGGCGACGCGCAGGCTTTCGATGCCGATGACACGCAGTTGCGCGTCGACGACGGCCTCGTCGTCGACACCCATGCGACAGGTGCCGACGGCGTGGTGGCGATGCTCCGCTTGCCGGCGAATCGCCTGCTCGAGCTCACTGTCGGTCTGCAGGTGCTTGCCGGGCAGCAGCTCCTCCGCGATCAGCTCGCGCATCGGCGATTGACTGAAGATGTGGCGGCTGATCTTCAGCGCGGTCATCATGGCATCCATGTCGGCTCGCTCGGCGAACAGGTTGAGGCGAATGCGCGGGAAGTCGAGCGGGTTGGACGAGCGCAGGCGCACCCAGCCGCGTGACGCCGCGTGGAGAATCCCGACGCGGGAGGTGAAGGCATACACGGGCGGCTTCGTGAGCAACGGAAACCACAGATCGGCGTGCTGGTGTACGGGCATCGCGATGATCTGCACATCCGGGCGATCGAGCTCGGGACGCGTGCGAATGAAGATGTTGGCCGAGGTGCCTGCGGTGGCGAACGGTCCGCGGCCGCGCAGCGCCCAGCGTATGACCGCCCACGTCGCACGATCGAGGCGCAAGTGGCGCGTGAGACCGACCTTGTCGTGCGCGCGGTAGATGTTCAGAAGATTGGGATGCTCCTGGAGATTTTCGCCGACACCCTTCAGGTCCTGGACGACGTCGATGCCCACCGAGCGCAAGTGAGCGGCGGGCCCGATGCCCGATAACATCAGGATTTGCGGCGAGCTGTACGGCCCGCCGCACAGCACGATCTCGCGCTCGGCATGCACGCGTTCGAGCTTGCCATCGCGCAGATATTCCACGCCCACCGCGCGCTTGCCGGCGAGCACGATGCGTGTGGTATGCGCCCGGGTCAGCACGGTGAGGTTGCGCCGCGTCTTCATCGCAGGATGCAGATATGCGCGCGCCGAGCTGGCGCGCCGACCGGCGTTCGTCGTCAACTCGATGCGACTCACGCCTTCCTGCGCGGCGCCGTTGTGATCCGCGCAGGCAGCAAAGCCGGCGTTGATCGCCGCCTGCTCGAGCTGCGGAAAGAACGCGTCGTCGAGATCCACCGCCACGTTGCCGACCGGCCCTTCCGCGCCGTGGTAGAGCCCGGCGCCGCGCCAGCTCGTCTCGAGCTTCTTGAAGTAGGGTAGTACATCGCGATAGCTCCATCCCTCGAGCCCGAGGCGCCGCCAGTTGTCGTAGTCGTGACGGCTGCCGCGCACGTTGATCATCGCGTTGATCGAGGAGCAGCCGCCGAGCGTCTTGCCACGCCACACCGTGAGCCGGCGCTGCTCGAGACCGGGCTCGGGCTCCGTCTCGAACGGCCACACGAACGCGCGATGCGTCGCCACCTTCGGGAACGCGATCGGCATCGCCATGAGCGGATGCCTGTCGCGACCGCCCGCTTCCAACAGCAGCACCGAGATGTCCCGATCCTCGCTCAAGCGAGCGGCGACGATCGATCCGGCCGAGCCGGACCCCACCACGATGTAATCGAACGCCTTCAGCGCCGCGCCGCGCACAGACCCTCCGCCGATTGGCCTTGAAAAACTTCACACGTTAAGAATAATAGGGGCGAAGCGGAGCGCCGCGATAGGGGGATGTCGGACATGAATGAGACCCAGCATGCAGTCAGGCATGGATAGCACCGAGCAGCGGCTGCCGCACCTGCGCAAAGTGGTCACCGGGCACGACACCGCTGGTCGGTCGATCGTCCTCTTCGACGGGCCCTGCATCTTCCATCGCGACATCAACGGCGGCGGCTGGAACGTGCAGGACATCTGGGAAAGCGACGTCGTGCCGGTCCCGATCGAGGCGAGCGAGCCGGATCCGACGGTGGGCCCGGTTCACTTCGGCATCCCCGAAACGGGCATCCGCGTGCGGATCACCGACATACCGCCGACACGGCCCGGAACGCCGCCGTTCATGCATCGCACGAATTCCATCGACTACCTGCACGTGCTGGAAGGCGAGGTCACGATGTTGCTCGACGACGAGCAACGCGCCGTCGTGCTGCGCAAGGGCGACACCATTGTCCAGCGCGCGACCAACCACGCGTGGGTGAACCACACCAATGCGCATTGCCGCGTGCTCGTCATCATGGTTGCCGGGCGCGTCTCCGCGGCTCTCGAGAAACTGATTGGTCCCGTGCCGCCATGGGACGGGCGCGCTCGTGGGGTGCGATGAACGCGCGGGTTCGCGAAGCGACGGCCGTGCGGACGGAGCTGCTCGCAGCCGCCGATGAGGTCATCGAAGATGCCGTGCGCTACGCGGACCCGATGGTGCTGCGCGGGTTGCTCTATCAACTGACGGGCGACCCGGAGCTCCAGTCGATCGCAGTGAAGAGGGTGCGCATGGGCCGCATCGAAACGGTGGTGCCAGCCGGCGACGCGGAGACCGCGCTCTTGCGGCGGAAAGCCGCCGATTTCCTCGAGCGCTACCGCGACAGCGGTGCCGGACCGATCGGCTACGGGCCGCGCGAGCGGCTGCCGACGAGCCTGAGCCTGATCGTCGGCGATCCCATCAAGGAGGAAGCGCTCGATCTCATGATCGAGGAGACCGCGCTCGATCCGTGGGCGCGCTCGCTGCGCTGGCGCGCAGCGCCCGATCCGCAGCGGCTCGAGCGCTTTTCCGTCACGATCATCGGCGCGGGCATGGGTGGTCTCAACGCGGCCGTGCAGCTACAGCGTGCCGGCATCCGCTATTCCATCATCGAAAAGAACTCCGGCGTCGGCGGCACGTGGTACGAGAACCGCTATCCCGGTGCGCGCGTCGACACGCCGAGCCGCTCGTACACGAATCTGTTCGGCGTCGATTTCCCCTGTCCATACGCGTACGGCACTCACGTCGAGAACCAGAAGTACTACGACTGGGTAGCTGATGAATTCGGTCTCCGTGAGCGCATCACGTTCGATACGGAGGTGCGCTCGCTCACGTGGGACGAGACGGCGGCGATGTGGGAGATTGGCATGGACGGGCCGGATGGGCCGCGGACGGTGCGCTCGAATGCCGTCATCAGCGGCGTCGGGTTCCTGAACCGCCCGAACATGCCGACGATCGAGGGCATGGCGGATTTCCAAGGCCGCTCGTGGCACACCGCGCGCTGGCCCGCCGATGCGGACCTGCGCGGCAAGCGGATTGCCGTCATCGGCACGGGCTGCACCGGCTATCAGCTCGTTCCGGAGCTCGCACTCGAGGCCGGCCACGTCACGGTGTTCCAGCGCACGCCGCAGTGGCTGTTTCCCGTGCCGGGCTATCTCGCGCAGTCGCCGCCGCAACTGTTGTGGCTCGATCGGAATCTGCCGTTCCACACGAACTTCATGCGCTTCCGCCAGTTCTACGGATCGGGGCCGGATTTCGCGAAGATCTTCGACATCGATCCGAGCTTCCAGGACCCGCATTGCTGCAGCGAGGTGAACAAGGCCGCCCGCGATCGCAGCATCGAGTTCCTGCAGAAGAAGCTCCGCGACCCGAGGCTCGTCGCGCTCATGACGCCGGACCATCCGCCGTGGTCCGCGCGGCCGGTGGTCGTCGATCCCGACCACTGCATTCTCGACGCGATCCAGCGAGACAACGTCACGCTGGTGACGCAAGGGATCGCGCGCATCAACCGCACCGGCATCGAAGCGGGCGACGGCACCCAGCACGATGTCGATGTCATCGTGTACGCGACGGGCTTTCGCGCCAACGACTTCCTGTATCCGATGAAGATCACGGGCCGCGGTGGGCTGACGATCGAGAAGCTCTGGGAAAGTGACGGCGCACGCGCCTATCTCGGCTGCATGATGCCGGGCTTCCCGAACCTGTGGGTGCTGTACGGGCCCAATACCAACGGCGGGCTGCCGGTCGCGCAGTTTCACGAAATGACCACGCTCTATGCCATGCAGTGCATGGAACAGCTCATCCTCGATGGCAAGCGCACGATCGAAGTGAAAGAGGCCGCCTACTGGCGCTACAACCGCCTGGTCGACGAGGGCAACAGCAAGAAGGTCTGGAGCGACCCGCGCGCGCACAACTACTGGTGGACGAAGCACGGTCGTACCGCTTCGCAGATTCCGTTCACGGGCTACGAAGTGCGGCAGTTCCTGCTGCGCCCGAATTTCGCCGACCTCGACATTCGCTAGTCACGACATCCGCTAGTCACGCACTGGAGACCTTCGCATGAGCGCACCCGTTCTCCGTCATCCCGACCGGCTCTTCATCGGCGGCGCGTGGGTCGAAGCGCATTCGGGGCGACCGCTCGAGATCGTCTCGCCCGACACGGAGCAGGTCGTTGCCCGCGTGGCCGAGGCCGACGCCACCGACATGGACCGCGCCGTCGCGGCCGCGCGCAAGGCGTTCGACGAGGGGCCGTGGCCGTGGCTCTCGCCCGCGGAGCGCATGGCCGCGATGAATCGGCTCGTCGAGGCCTTGCGCCGGCGCGAGCCGGAGCTCGCTGCGGCCTGGTCGCAGCAGATGGGCGGCCTCGCCACGCTCGCTCCGCATCTCACCGCGCGCGGCACGCAGAATTTTCGGGATGTGCTCGAGGTCGGACGCAACTTCCCGTTCATCACGCGCGTCGACAGTCCGGCGGCGGCGGCCGCGTACATCGTGCACGAGCCGGTCGGTGTCGTCGCCGCAATCGCGCCGTGGAACGTGCCGTACATGATCATGGCCGCGAAGCTCGCTCCTGCGCTCCTCAGCGGCTGCACCGTCGTGATGAAGCCCTCGCCGGAGACGCCGCTCGAGGCCTACATCATCGCCGAGTGCGCCGAGGAGGTCGGGCTGCCGCCAGGGGTGATCAACCTCGTGCCGGGGCATCGCGAGGCGGCGGACCATCTGGTCTGCAATCCCGGCGTCGACAAGGTGAGCTTCACGGGCTCGACGCTGGCCGGGAAGCGCATCGCGTCCGTGTGCGGCTCACGCATCGCGCGCTGCACGCTCGAGCTCGGCGGCAAATCGGCCGCGATCATTCTCGACGACTTCGCGGCGGAGGAGGCCGCAAAGGTGCTGGCCGGTGCGATCACGCTCGTGAGCGGTCAGGTGTGCGCGATGCTGACGCGCGCCATTGTCCCGCGCCGGCGGCACGATGAGGTGGCGGATGCCATCGCCAAGGAGATGCGGAAGATCCGCATCGGCTACTCCGCCGACACCCAGGCGCAGATGGGTCCGCTCGCCATGCGGCGGCAGCTCGAGCGCGTCGAGTCCTATGTCGAGAAAGGGCGCAAGGAGGGCGCGGAGCTCGTCACCGGCGGCCGGCGTCCCCCCGACCGCGAACGCGGCTACTTCTTCGAGCCGACGCTCTTCGCCGAGGTGCACAACGACATGACCATCGCGCGCGAGGAGATTTTCGGGCCGGTGCTGAGCCTGATTCCCTGCGAGGACATCGCGGACGCCGTGCGCATCGCGAACGACTCGAACTACGGACTGAACGGCTCGGTGCTGACCCACGATGCCGACGAGGCGTGGCGGATCGCGCGCCGGATGCGCACCGGCAATGTCGGCCAGAACGGCATGCGCACCGACTTTTCCCTGCCGTTCGGCGGGTACAAGCAGTCGGGCATCGGCCGCGAGGGGCGCGAACAGGGCCTCATGCATTACCTCGAGACGAAGACGATCATGCTGGACGCCGCCCCGGCCCACGCCGTCTGACCGTCCATCGACGTCGCATTCTTGCCTGACCCGCGGCGCCCCGGAAGGAATCGGTGACGCCGCGGGCATTTTCCTTGCCGCCGGTGCGCGACGGACCGCCGTGTTGTCCATATCGAGCGGCCTGCAGCTTTCTCTTTGCCGTACCATAGGCACTCATGCCTAACGCCATGGCTGAATTTCTCAGCGACGATTGGCACATCCTGCGTGGGAGAGAGTGATGACCGGGTACCGCAAGCTGCCGCCTTTCGAGCAATCGCTCGCCGCGATCGTGCTCAATGCCAAGGAGGCGGTCATCGCCCCGATGCGCCCCAAGCTTCGCGAATACGACATTACCGAGCCGCAATGGCGCGTCATGCGGGTGCTCAACGACCGGGGCGCAACCGATGCCACCTGTCTGTCCGACGTGAGCCTGCTGCACGGGCCGAGCGTCACGCGCATTCTGAAAGACCTCGAGCAGCGCAAGCTCGTCGTCCGCGAGCCGGATGTCCACGACAAGCGCCGCATGCTCGTCGCGCTGACGCCGCAAGGGCGCGAGATCGTCAAGATCATCTCGCGCGATGTCCTGCGTGTGATGCGCGAATACTCCGAGCGCTTCGGCACGGAGCGGCTCGAGCGCCTGACGAACGAGCTGCGCGCGCTGTCGGCCGCGATCCGGGGCGTCGAATAGCCAGGTGCTTGCTTCTGACTAGTTATCACGTTAAATACCAACGCGGCCAGGTGAGTCGACCGCAGAGGCAGCCGTGCACAAGATCGTCGTCCTGTATCCGCCGCAGCCCGACCCGGCTGCATTCAAAGAGTATTACGTGAGCAAGCACGTGCCGCTCGCGCGCAAGCTGCCGGGGCTCATGGCCTTGCGTTACAGCTTCGACGTACAGGGCGTCGGCGGTGCGGCCCCTTACTTCTGCGTCTTCGAAGCCGAGTTCCGTGACGGCGCGGCACTCGGCGCGGCGATGGCCTCGCCCGAGGGGCAGGCGGTTGCCGCGGACGTTCCGAACTTCGCGAAGAACGCTCCGACGCTCATCCACTATTCGATCGAAAGCATGATGTGATGGCTGAAGATCTCGCCCGCACCTCGCGCCGCGCGGGCACGGCTGCGCGCGGCGCGTTCGCCCTCATCCTCGCGCTCACCCTGTCCGTCGCCGCAAGCAGCGAGGGCAGGGCGCCGCGTCCGATCGCAATCGCTCGCCAGGGCAGTTTCACGGCGGGCGGCACGGTGCTGAGCGATCCGGCGAAAGGCACGCTCCACTGCGATCACGGCTTCGTCGAGTATCAGATTCCGGTCCACGCGCGGAAGACCGCGCTCTTCCTCTGGCACAGCTCGAGCGTGCAGGTCTGGCAGCAGCGCTGGGACGGCGGCGAGGGCTATCAATCGATCCTCCTCCGGCGCGGCTACCCGGTGTATCTCTGGGACGGTCCGCGCGTCGGTCGCGGCAACATGACGTGCGAGCCGTACACGCTGACGCCCGTCATCGGCCAGGACCAGCGCAACTTCATCGCCTGGCGCTTCGGACCTGCTCCGGGTCAGTGGTTTCCCGGTGTGCAGTTTCCGAAGGACGATGCGCAGGCCTTCGACCAGGCCATGAGCGCGCGTTACGCCGAGTTCGACATCGCGAAGAACGCGCACCTCGAAGCCGAAGCGGCCGCGAAAGCGCTCGACCGGATCGGCCCGAGCGTGCTGCTGACGAATTCGGCCGGCGACTGGCGCGCCATGCTGGCCGCGCTGAAGAGCGACAACGTGAAGGGCATCGTCGCGTATGAGCCGGCGGCATTCGTGTTCCCCGAGGGCGCCGGCCCGCAGGAGCCGGAAGGCGGGTTCGGCCCGACGCACGTGCCGCTC